>JAQBPK010000187.1 GCA_028287565.1 Vulcanimicrobiota bacterium | reverse complement strand
ACCGCGGCGCCGAGCGCGAACGCGAGCGCGGCGGCGCGGCCGCGCGTGAAGGGATTGTTCATTCCTAGAAGCTCTGTCCGATTCCGAACGAGGTGTGCGTACCCTGGCTGCCCTTCGCGAAATCGAGGCGAATGGTGCGCAGCCCGAGCTGGGGGACGTCGAAGCGGAGACCGACGCCGACGTCGCCGTGGAACGTGTAGCGGTTGAGGTCGAAGACGGTGGTCGTCATCCCGGAAGCGTCCGTGGTCGTCGACTTGCCGCCGCGGATGCGCGTGCCGCCGCTTTCGGCGAACCCGACCACCGCGAACTTGCGGTCCTGCGTCAGCGGCACCCGCAGCTCCATCTGGCCCAGAACGATGTCGGTTCCGTAGAACGGATCGCTGTACCCGCGCAGGTCCTGGTCCGAGAAGATGAAGAGCTTGTTGGTCGGGATGGCCCCGGTCGAGATGCCGGCCCGGCCGTGGACCGCGAACGTCGCGTTGCGCATGACGGGGAAGAACTTTGCGGCGTCCAGCGTGATGAGCGAGTAGTTGAAGTCCGAGCCGAAGCCGTGGCTGCTGATCTCGTCGTTGACGGTCAGGTTCGTGCCGCGGCGCGGGTTGAAGATGTCGTCACGAGTGTCGGCGCCCGCCCCGAGCAGCAAGCTGCGAACCTTGTAGGGCCGGGTGGAGTCAATCTGCGCGAGCGACGGGGCCGTGATGCCCACCGCGGCGCTTGGGCTGCTCGGGTCGGCGTTGAGCAGCGACGGGCTGTTGGTCGCGGTCGGGAACGGGTTGAGGTTCTGGGCGGTCGGGAAGATGTAGCCGGCCGGCAGGTTGGCCGAGGCCGCGACCTGCTGGATGTTCGTGCCGACCGAGACGCGGTAGACGTCGCTCAGCCGGCGCCCCATGCTCACCGAGATCCCGGTCGAGCGCGCCTTGTACGTGGAGACGATGTTCGGCAGGACGGTGGCGTTGAGCGGGTCGGTCGGGACGATCGTCACCGGGATCGGGCCGTTGACGGGGCACTCCGTGGAGGTCGGCGACGTCGTGGCGGTCGCGCGCGGGACGCGGGTGAACGCGGCCTGTGCGGGTGCCGGCGTGGGCACCGCCGTGCAGGCCTGGTAGACCGGATAGAAGTTCGTCTGCTGCTGGGTGAAGAGCGTCGCGCCCAGGCTGTACCGCTGGGATTTCTCGGTGCGGCCGAGATACGGGATGGTCACGGACAGCTGCGCGTCCGAGACGCGCGTGCCGCGCTCGAGGCGCACCGAGCCGCCGTTGCCGGTGCCGTTGATGTTGTTCTGCTGGTACGAGAGCGTGCCGGTCAGACCGGTCCCGGTGAGGCCGCCGGAGTAGCCGGCGCCCAGCGTCGCGGTGCCCGTGCGCTGCTCCTTGACCTGCCAGTTGAGCGTGACGAGACCCGGGCGCTTGGGATCCGGGCCGGGCTTGGCCTGGAAGTCGATCTTCTCGAAGAAGCCGAGGTTGTTCAGGCGGTCGTAGTCGCGCTTGAGACCGCTGTCGGTCACGACGTTGCCCGGGCGCAGCCGCAGCTCGCGCCGGATGACGTCGTCGTGGGTCACCGTGTTACCGGTGATCTCCACCGCGCCGACGCGCAGGACGCTGATCGTGTAGCGCACGTCCGCGGTGCCGGCCTTCTGGTCGACCGTCGTCGGGTCGACGCCGGCCTCGACGTCGCCCAGCTTGAGGTCGAACTTCTCGTAGAGGGCCTTGAGCGCGTCGTAGTCCTTGTCCCGCTGCGCCTCGGAGTACGGGCTGCCCGGCTTGGTCACGAGCGCCGCGGTCAGCACGCTGGGCGGCAGCAGCGGGTCCGCGTCGGGCGGCATCGTGATGATGATGTTGCGGACCGTCAGGCCTTCCTGGACCTTGAGGGTCAGGACGCCGTCGGCCCCGATGTTCACGTCGGTGACGTGCGAGGGGAGCTGCCCGCCGAAGCCGATCTTGTCGTAGTAGCTGTTGATCTTGAGCACGTCTTGCTGGTAGGTCTTGATGTTGAAGACCTGGCCCGGCGCGGTGTCCATGAGCGCCAGCAGCGTGTCGGCCGAGACGCTCCGGTTGCCTTCGAAGCGGATCGACGTGACGACGGGGTTCTCGATCACGCGGAACGTGACCGCGACGCCGTCGGGGCGCTGCTTGATGATCGGCGGCGCCTGGTCGGCGAAGAAACCGAGATCGGCGATGGCGCGCAGGTCCTGCTGGACGGCGGCCGGATCGAACGGGTCGCCGACCTTCGTCTTGACGACGGAGAGGATGCGGTCGGTGGGGATGTGCGCGTTTCCGGTCACCGAAACCGAGACGACGGTCGGGGTGGCCGGGGCGGAAATTGCCGCCGGCATCACCAGACCGAGGAACGCGAGCACGGCGAGCACGATGCGCGGCGCGCGACGGAACCGTTCGAACAAGCGGAAGACGTCCTTCAACGAGATGTGGGCCCCGGGCCCGGCCACCGTGGGCGACCGGCGGGTTGCTGATATGGGCGTAACGCGCGACGCTGCGTCCACGTTCCGGCACGAGGGTTACGACACGCTCCCGTCAGCGCCTCTCAGCGCGGGAGGGCGGCCAACCTTTGGTTTGCGGCAGCGATTCGGGCGAAGCCCGAACGCGTGGGTTCGGCGAAGGCGAACCCGTCACGGATACTTGCGGACGATCGAGAAGGTGAATCCTTGCCGATTGCCCACGGGCTGGATGCCTTGGAGCCGCTGCGTCGACAGGCTCGACTGCGAGCCGTTGCCGTTGGCCGTGATGGCCGGCGAACCGTTCTGCGCGAAGTAGCTGAACTGCACCGACGTCGTCGCGTCGGGCCGCGCGGTGAAACCGGCCGTGGTGCGCACCGGCGTCGAGAGCGTTTGCCCGAAGCTCGCGTAGACGTCGCGCTTACCGAGCTGTTTGAGCGCGTTGTAGCCGATACCGCCGCCGTAGTCGACGGTGAGCTCGAAGTCCGTCAGCCCGAAGCGGCCGGTGAAGAGACGCTCGATCGGCGTGAGGAAGCGCTGCGTGAGCTGCCCGTTGAGCACGGAGAACGCCTCTTGGTTGAAGTTGATCACGCCGGCTTGATACGGCGTCACGCCGGGCGGCAGCAGCGGGTTCGATTCGCCGGGCGCGCCGCGCAGCGTCGTGCCGTTTTGCTGCTGGCCGAAGTTGACCGCGCCGAACAGCGACGCGTCGAGCAGCAAGCCGATGATCTGTTCCTGCGAGTACGGCGGGTTCGACGCGTACGTGATCGCGGAGCCCGTCCCGTTGGCGAGCTCGTCGGCGGGCCCGCTCACGCTCACCGTGATGTCGGCGCTGCCGACCGCGTTGCGCGTCGGGTCGGGATCGGGATTGGTGACGTGCGCGTACGCGCGCAGATCGATGTACGGCAGCACGCCGTTGGCGGGACTGAACGCGACCGTCGCCTGCTGCACGCGGAACGCGCGGTTGTACGTGGAGAAGATCCCGCCCGGCGTCGCCGTCAGCACGCCGGCGAGCTTCGGTGACGCGAGCGTCCCGGTGAGATCGAGCGTCCCGGACGCGCCGACGTCGATGAACGGCGACGTCGCTTGCACGCGCACGTTCTTGCCCGCGTGCGCGACGACGTTGAACGCGACGTTGAACGGGAGGCCGCCTCCGGCGGCCGCGCCGCCCGCGTTGCTCGCGCCGCTCGCGTTGCGGTAGATCGACAGGATCGGAATCGACGCGTTCGTCAGCGCGACGTCGCCCGAGAGCACCGGCAGCTGCGTGCCGCTGCGCAGCTGCAGCGCACCGTCGAGCGTACCGCGCCCGTACTGCGGCGAGTCGACGCGCGCGCCGCGCGCCGTCAGCGCGACCGCGTAGTTGCCGCTGTGCACGCCGGGGAACGGAAGGTCGAAACGGCCGCTGCCGTCCAGCGTTCCGCCGCCGACGTTCGCGTGCAGCGCCTGCAGCGCGACGCTCGTGCCCAAAAACTCCAGCTGCGCGTTCGCGTTCGTGATCGCCGCGCGGTCGAGCGCGGAAACGTACGAGCCGTTCTTGAGCGCGGCGTTGCCGGCCACGCGCGGCGCGGCCATCGTGCCTTCGACCGCGAGCCGGCCGTCGAACGTTCCGCCGAGCTTCGTCTGCGGTCCCGGCACGAACGGCGCGAACGGCGCGAGATCGAGTCCCGCGATGGTGACCTGAAACGACATGCCCTTGTCGCGCGTCACGCCGAGCGGCTGCAGCGATAGCGGCAGCTGGCCGGTCGCGATGACGTTGCCTTTCGCGAACGTCGCTTCGGCGTCGTTGACGAGCAGCGTCTTGCCGTCGTACCCCACGCTGCCGAGGATGCGCGGGATCGCGAGCGACGTGTAGCGCGCGTTCGTCATCTCGAACCCCATTACGGCGCGCGGTGCGGCGAACGTGCCGGTGATGCGCGCGTCCGCTTGCAGCGCGCCGCCCACGTCGTAACGCGGGCCTTTGGGGAACAGCGTCGCAAGCGCTTTGGCGATGTCGGGCGTCTGTGCGTGCACGCCGAGCGCGAGCGGATCGGCGGTCGTGAACCCGACCGCGCCGCCGGCGTCGAAGCGTGCGAACCCGAGGTCGAGCGCGGTGTTCGAGAGCGTGATGTGCGAGCCGTCGCTGCGCGCGTGCGCGTTCGCCGCGACCACCTTGTAGCCGAGCAGCGAACCGTTATTCAGCGACGCGTCGCCGCTGATTCCTAGGCGCGGCCAGCGCCCGGCGACGGAACCGTTCGCGTCCACCTGGCCGAGGACCGGCGCGGTGATGCCGAACGGCGGCAGCCACGTCGCGAGGTCGACTTTTTGCGCCTGCACGGTGGCGCGGTACGTCGCGCGCTGGAACGCGCGCACGGGATCGCCGGCGGCGGCGACCACGCTGCCGTTCGCGCGCAGCGCGCCGTGCGCACCGCGCACGTTGAGCGCCGCGGCGACGCTGCCGCCGTGCTGCGACCACGTCGCGGCGGTGTTGCCGAACGCGAAGCGCCGGTAGCGAAAGTCGCGCACGTCCACGTTGCCGCTGGTGCGCGTCGTCGCGCCGTCGTTGGCGAACATCAGCGCGACGCGGCCGCGCCCGGCCAGCGTCTCGCCTTCGTCGAAGTAGTCGTCGAAGTCGGCCAAGTTCGCATCGGCGCTGCGCACGTCCACCGAGAACGCGCGGCGTGCGATCGAGAGCCCCGCGTCGACTTGCGCGCGCGTGGAGCCGACGGTCATCACGCCGTTCGTCGCCGTCAGCGAGCTCGTCGTGATCGCGACGGCCGCGCGCGCGTCCCGGAACGCGAGCCCGTTGTACGAGCCCTCCGCGACCGCGACGTCGCCGGCTACCCGCGGCCTCGTACCGTTGCCGCGCACGCGCACGTGTGCCGAAAAGCTGCCATCGAGATATTTCACCGGCATGCGCAGCGCCCGGCGCACCTCGCCGACGTCCCCGATCGGCACCCGCGCGTTCAGGTCGTACGCGAGTGCGCCGGGGCCGGTGGCGCCGACCCCGCCGACCGTGCCGTCGAACGTGCCGTACGTCGCGCCCAGCGCGCCGACGCCGCTGCGGATGCTCGCCGTGCCGTTCGCCAGGACGAGGTCGGCGCCGCCGCTGACCGGGTAGCCGGCCGCGATCCCGTCCTCGACCGCGACCACCCCGTCGAACCCGGGCGCGTGCCCGCGCATGTCGGCCAGCCCGTAGAGCGCGAGCGTTCCGCCCTGCAGCGGGAGCCCGGCACCGCGCAGCGCCGCCACCGGAATGGCCGGCGCGGACACCAGGAACGCGCCGCCCGCGTCGCCTGCGACGACCGGGCTGCCGCCGATCGAGCCGTCCGCGGCGACGATGCGCAGCGAGTTGCCGTCGACGGCCAGCGTGCCGGCGACGCGGTCGACCGCCACGCCGCGCACGCTCGCGCCGGCCAGATCGGCGCCCGTGCTCTGCACGACGATCCGGCTGCCGGCGATCGTCGCGCGCACGGGGCCGTGCACCGGGCCTTGCGCGCTCGGGTCGGACGTGAACGCCCGCAGTTGCTCCAGCCGCCCGTCGTAGCGCCCTTCGAGCGCGAACAGCCCCCCGTCGTACGCGCCGGCGCCGCTGAACCGCCCCATCGGGCCGTCCAGGTCGATCGCACTGAGCCGGATGTCGGACAGCGTCCCGCCGAGGCGCACGCTGCCGCTGCCCAGCGCATATGGCCCGTAGCGCAGGTCCCGCCCGCTCATGACGCCGGCAAGCCCGAACGAATCGGGCGTTCCGCCGCCCGCGAAGTCGCCGTCGACGACGCCGGAGATCGGCGGCAGCCCGGCGATCTGGGCGCCGGGCAGCACGGGCGCGTTGCGCACGTCCGCCAGCCGGAAGCCGCGCGCGTGGATCCAGCCGGCGCTCTGCGAGATCGGGCGCTGCAGCTCGAAGCCGCCGGCGAACGACTCGCCGTTCGCCCGGGCGAACTGGAACGGCCCGAACTCGCCGACGCCGTGCGTGTCGACCGCAAAGGTTCCGGCGCCGGTCGTCGCGCCGACCGCGCCGATCGTTCCGCGCGCGCTGAACGCATCGCCCGGCGGCTGCGTCAGCAGGACCGTGGCGATGACGTCCGCGTCCGGCGCGAGGACGCTGGCGTACGGGAGCGCGGCGCCGGGGCCGCGCGCGTTCAGCACGATCCAGACGTCGTCGCCCGCGTCGTTGAAGAGCACGCGCCCGCCGAGCGCGAGGTTCGCCGTGGCGTAGCGCGCGCGCACGCCGTCGATGACGACCGCGTTGTCGTGGTAGTCGGCGACGCCGTCGAGCGCGTCGATCGGGAAGCGGTCGTAGCTCACGTGCGCCGCGCGGATATAGGTGTGGATCAGCGGCTGCGCCATCGTGTCTTCGAGCAGCGTCTCGAAGTGCGCGCCGCCGCGCAGCGGCATCTTCGCCGAGAACCCGAACAGCGCGCGCAGGTCGTGCAGGTCGCCGTTCGCGGCGAGCGCCATGCGGAACGCCGGCGCGGAGAACAGGTCGAACATCGCGCCGCGCCCGTGCACGGGGATGCCGTTGAGCGAGCCGCCGAGCGTGGTCGCGGCGAGCATCTCGTCGGTGATGACGAGCGGTGCGGTGACGTCGCGCATCTCGTGCGCGAGCGCGCCGATGAAGATGCGCCCCGCGCGCAGGTCGGCGTGCCCGCCGAGGCGATATGCGAACTCGTCGCCCGGCTTGGGCGCGAGCGCGTAGTAGCGCGCGTCGACGTCGTCGAGCACGCCGTCGTCGAACCGGATCGCCTTGGAGTGGATGAAGAACCCGAGCGCGCCGCGCAGCGGAAGCTCTTTGGCGGTGATGGCGTTGAGCGCGATGCCGCGCTGCACGTCGATCACGGTGCGCTCCGCGAGCGGATAGCGCGTGACCGGCGCGCCGGGAGCGCGGCGCGCGATCAGCACGCCGTCGAGCTTGGCGGTCGTGCGCGCGTCGGATTTCACCGAGGCGTCGATCGACACGTTCTCGATCGACTGGTTGGCGAGATCGGGCTGCAGCGGCGCGACATCGACCAGCCGGATGACGCCGTCGCGCACGCGCAGGGTGAAGTAGTACGGCGCGGCGGCCTGGCGCGTCGGTGCGGGCGCCGCGCCCGACGTCCCGCCCGTGCGGTTGAACGTGAGCGTTCCGTCGGCATGCCGGGTGATCGTCAGCACCGGCTTCTGGATCGAGATCGCCGCGAAGCCGTAGCGGTGCTGGCCGCCCGGGAAGATGTCGCGCAAGGCATACTCGACGTCGACGCGCTGCGCGTCGAGCACCGGGTCGCCGTTCTTGACGACGTGGACGTCGAACAGCGCCGCGTGGTGGGTCCCGAGCGCCTGCGAGCCGATCGACACCTGGTAGCCGGTCGCCGCGGACAGGGTCGTCTGCAGCACCGAGCGCGCGATCAGATGCCGCGCCGCCACGAGCACGACGACGAGGAGCACCGCGACGGACGCGGCGGCGATGACCGCGCGACGCGACGCTCTCACGCCAAACATCTCCTGTTACGTCCCCGCCGCCATGGCAAACGTAACGCCCAGGCCGCCGCTTTCATCACAAGAGGCCCACAATCTCTTCGGCCAGCCGCTACGGCTGGGAAATTCCTATGAACAAAGTGAGCCGAAGGCGAACGGGGCTCGGCTCCGCCGAGCCGAATTACAAATCTAGGTTGCGGACCGTTCGGGCGTACTCCTGAATGAACAGCTTGCGCGGCTCGACCTTCTCACCCATCAGCGTCGTGAACATGATCTCGGCCTCGCCCTGCTCGCCTTCGCCTTGCAGCGTCACTTGCTTGAGCCGGCGCGTCCCGGGGTCCATCGTGGTCTCCGCGAGCTGCTCGGCGTCCATCTCGCCCAGTCCCTTGAACTGCTGGATGGTGAACTCTTTGGGATCCGCGCCGTCGAAGATCGCCTCGAGCTCGGCCTCGTTGAACGCCCACCACTGCTTCTTGCCCTTCTTCACGCCGTAGAGCGGCGGCTGCGCGATGTACACGTAGCCGCTCTCCACCAGCGGCTTCATCTGCCGGAAGAAGAACGTGAGCAGCAGCGTGCGGATGTGCGAGCCGTCGACGTC
>JAQBPK010000175.1 GCA_028287565.1 Vulcanimicrobiota bacterium | reverse complement strand
CGACGCCAGTCGCTGGGGAAGACGGTGCGCGACCGCATCGGGGTCGGCATCAGGTTGAACAGGGCTCTCGTCATGGTGATCTCCGGGGAGCAAGGTGATGACGAGAGCGTACAGGCGAGCCGTCTAGGGAGCGTCTAGAGCCCCCCGGCAACGGCGTTATCCGGCGGCAAAAGTGATAGGCCGATCTGACTAATGCGTTTGTACGGTAGCGGTCCTAGGACCATAGTCCTACAGAAGCTTTACCAGGAATGACGTTTGACTGCCATCACATAATGCTACATTCCTGTGCGGTAGCGCCCGCCAACGTGGGCAACGGGTGAGGGCGCAAAACCCACGGTACGTCCGCGTCAGAGCGTTAGAACTGACCGGCGAGCTCCATGAGCTCTCGGCGACTTTCCATGGTCGCCGCCGTTTCCGCTTGGAGTCTTTCACGGATGAAATCCCTTCTCTCGCTCTCCCTCGCCGCGATGCTCGCCTTGGGCGGATGCAGCGGTTCGCACGGCTCGAGTGCCGTGCCGGCGAGCGCCTTGAAGACGTCGACCGCGCAAAAGCACGTTCGCCATCTCAAGGCGAGCAACAGCGCCCGGCGCCCGCAGGACATCGGCGGTTCGCCCGGGTTCCGATTGCTGTGCCAGCTGTTCGACGCCCCGCTCGTCGGAGCGTCGGCCGCGAACGCGAAGTTCAATGCGGGAATCCTCGGCGTCGATGCCATCGACGCGAACGGCGATTCCTGGCAGCTGATCGCGCGTGACACGCCGCAGATCGTCAACCTGCTCGACCTGCAGAACAGCGCCTTGCAGCTCGGCGACGGTATCTTGCCCGCCGGAACCTATCCGTCGGTCCAGCTGCTGCTCGATCCGGCGACCACGACCGTCACGTACGACGGCCAAGTGTATCCGGTGCAGTTCGTCGACTCCAACCATCCCTGGTGGGATCCGACCCAAACCATCGAAGCCGTGCGAGTTCCCCTCAGCGTGACGGGACACGACGGCGAAGCGATCGCGGCGACGCTCGACTTCAACGTCTTCCAGTCCGCGAACCTCAGCAACGGCGTCGTCTATCTCACGCCGACCGTCGCGGCCGGTATCGGTGAATCCGCCATCGCCGGCAAGGTCGTCAACGCGGCCGGCGCGCCCGTCGCGGATGCGACGATCGTCGCGACCGACGCGAGCGGCAACGTCGCGAACACCACGCTCACCGGAGCGGACGGTTCGTTCCACATCCGCGGCATCAGCGCCGGCGGCTACACCATCAGCGTGCGCAACGCGTACACCACGAACGCGGGCGTAACGGTCAACGCATCCGGGAGCGATCCCGGCGCAGCACCATCCACCTATGTGGTGGTGGGTCCGAACAGTCAGGTCAATCTCAGCAACTTGATCGACTGACGCAGGCAACGATGTCGAATACAACGACGGTCACAGGTTCCGTCGCTGACTCGTTGCGGGACGCGCGCGTCGCTCTACGATCAGCGCACTACGAACCGGCGCTCGAGCTCCTCGACGGTTGCGAGGACTGGCCGGGCGCATACTCCGAGGAGGCGGTCCTCCTCAAAGCCGAGACGATGGGTCGCACGGACCCGGTCGGCGCGGTGAGCTATCTCATGTCGGTGGAAGATATCTTCGAATCGACGGCGGGACGGTTCAACTTCGCGATCCAGCTCGGCAAAGCGCACGCGTGCGTGCGCGCATTTTCTCAGGCGGACTCCCGGTATGCCGACGCGCGCGCGCTGATGCACGCCGTCCCCGCCGGGCCCGAAACCATGGCGTATCACGACCTCCGGATGCGGTGGCTGCGTCGCGAATGCGATCCGTCCGCGCCCGAAGCTCAGCTCGCCGTGCTCCATCCCGATCCGAGCACCGCTGCGTCGGCGTACTCATACCGCGCCTTCCTGCACCTCGGAAACGGCGACCCCGCATCGCACGTCGCCGATCTGAAACGCGCTGTCGCGTACGCGACGCTGCCGGCTCCCGAGCCGGTGGACGTCCTGACGCTGGCAACGTCGATACACGCTCTCGCCCAATTCGCGTTCGAAACCGCGGATGGCGAGGCGATCGCCGCCGCGCGAGCAGCGGCCGACGCACTGGTCTGGACACCGGACGTTCAGGTCCAGCATTTCACGACGATCCGCGCACTGGGCTGGGATGCCTTCATGCGCGGTCGTGCGGCCGAGGCACAGTGGGCGTTCAAGGACGCTCGTGCGCTCGCCAGCCACGCCGCATGGCGTGTCATGGCGCACGTCGACCGCGCGTACGTCGCACGGATGTCGGGCAACGACTTCTGGGCGGCGGAAGAGCTCGCCCAAGCAGATGCCGTCGCGTACGACATCCGCTGGGGCACGACCCACGGTGAGGAGCGCCAGCTGCTGGTGATGCTCGCCGTGCTGCATGCGGGCACCGACGCGCCGCGCGCGCAGCGGTATGCCTCCATGTACTCGCAAATCGGCACCGAAAGCATCGATCCGGTGTTCGCGTTCCACAAGGACCCGCGAGCCACGGCCTTTGCCAAGTACGCCGAAGGGCGAATCGAACAAACCCTCGGCCGCAACGACGCGGCGATCGCCGCGCTTACCGAAGCGTATGCGATCTTCCACGCGTCGGCGTATCATTTCCGGGCAACGCTCACCGCTACGGCGCTGGCGGAGCTCACCGGTGATACGCGGTGGACCGAGGCGGCGACCCGTCATGCCGGAGCGTATCCGGACTGCCCGCTCGCGATGCACGCGCAAGAATCCGTTGCGCGTGAAGAAGCGATGCCGGCGCAGCTTTCGCCCCTTCAGCGACAGATCGCACGCGCGATCTGCACCGGGGCGGACGCGGCGGAGCTCTCGCGGCGCTTCAGCCGGAGCATGTTCACGATCGAGCGCCAAATCTCGATCGTGCTCAACGCGTTCGGCGTGACGTCGCGCAGCGCACTTCTCCACGAAGCCCGGCGGCGGCAACTGGCATGATCGACATGCCCGTCGCCGTCGCGGTGGCCGCCCTCGCCGCGTGCGGCGGGGCGGCCATCGCCGGGCTTCGCGCCCTGCGGTTGCAGCGCAGGCTGCGCGCCGCTGAGGCGGTGACGGCCGGCGCTGCTGCCGCAGCGGCCGACGCGGTGGAGAAGAAGCTCAACGTGCTCGAAACCGTTGGCGACGGCATCTTCATCGTCGACGGCGATCTTCGCATCACGCACGTGAACGAGGAAGCGGAGCGGCTGCTGCGCTCCACCGCCGGCGCGCTCGTGGGCCGCGCGCTCGGCGACGTGGTCGATCCGCTTGCATCCGAGCTGGTCCCCGAGATCCGCGAGGCGCGCCGTACCGCTGTGCCGGTCGAGCGCACGCAGATGTTCCCCGCGACCCAGACGTGGGTCGAGATACGAATCCATGCCGCGGCGACCGAAACGCTGATCTCCTTGCGCGACGTGACCGAACGGACGCGCGCCGAATTGCGCCTGCGCGAGAACGAGCAAGGCCTGCGCCTGGTGACGCAGCACGTCGACGCGGTGTTGTGGACGACCGACCGCGAGGGCCGCTTCACGACGGTCTCCGGCGGCGCGCTCGAAGAGCTCGGGCTGCGCGCGGACGAGCTGATCGGCCGTCCCGCCGATGCGCTGATCGGCAAGAACGTCCTGCGCGGCGTGTTCGGCGGTACCGCGGCACGGGCCGAGAACCAGCATGCGGAGCGCTGGCTGCGCCACCACGTCGAACCGCTCGCCGATGCGATGAGCAACGTCATCGGAACGGTCGGCGTGACGATCGACATCACCGAGCTCAAGCGCGCGCAGACATTACTTTTCGACGCCGCGCACCACGACCGGCTGACCGGTTTGCCGAACCGGCTCGCGCTCGAGCAGCGCCTGGCGGAGACGATTGCGGAAGCGCAGGCCGACAAGCGGCAGTTCGGCGTGCTGTTCCTCGACCTCGACCGCTTCAAGACGATCAACGACACGCTCGGGCACAGCGCCGGCGACGACGTGCTGCGCGAAGTTGCCGGGCGCATTGCGAACGCCGTGCGCGGCGGCGACGTCGTCGCGCGGCCCGGCGGCGACGAGTTCATCATCCTGCTGCCGCGGATCGGCCAGGCGGCGGAGCTCCAGAACGTGTCGCAGCGCGTGCTGCGCGCGCTCGCGGTGCCGGTCGGCGTGCGCGAAAACCATCTCTACGTCACAGCCAGCATCGGCGCCGCGGTCTATCCGGGACACGGCGACAGCGGTGAGTCGCTGATAGCGCACGCGGACGCCGCGATGTACCGCGCCAAAGGCATGGGCGGCAACCGGTTCGCGCTGTTCGACGACTCGATGGAGACGATGGCCGTCGACCGCCTGTTGCTCGAGAACGATCTGCGCCACGCGGTCGACGCGGGCCAGCTCGAGCTTCGCTACCAGCCCATCGTGCGGCTGTCGACCAACGAGATGGTGGCATGCGAGGCGCTGGTGCGCTGGCGCCATCCCGAGCGCGGTCTCATCATGCCCGAGACGTTCATCGGCATCGCCGAGGAGACGGGCTGGATCGTCGCGATCGATCGCTGGGTGCTGCGCGAAGCGTGCGCCACGGCGCACCGGATGCGCGCGTCGATCCCCGAGTTCCGGATTGCCATCAACATGTCGTCGCGCGACTTGCGCGAGCCCGATCTGCCCGACGTCGTCGCAGCCGCGCTGTCGGACTACGATCTTCCGGCACGCGCGCTCACGGTGGAGATCACGGAGACCGTGGTGCTCGACGAGAGCGTGCTCCCGGTGCTGCGGCGACTGTACTCGCTCGGCGTCAACGTCGCGCTCGACGATTTCGGCATCGGCTACAGCTCGCTTTCGTACCTGAAGCGGCTGCCGATCTCCGTGCTGAAGATCGATCGCAGCTTCGTGCGCGACATCGTGACCGACCCGTACGATCAAGCGATCGTCGCGTCGATAATCGCGATCGCGCGGTCGCTCGACTTCCGCGTGGTGGCCGAAGGACTGGAAACCGACGGGCAGATCGATCACCTGCGCGGGCTCGGCTGCGACGAGGCGCAGGGGTACCGCTTCGGCAAGCCGCAGCCCCTGGACGATCTTCTCGCGCTGACCGGTCAGCGCGGCCGCCTGCACGCCGTGTCCGCCGCCTAGCTCCGACAATGGCCGTTTGGGTACCGCGACCGGACGTGGTATACTGACCCGTCACCCCGGCCGCGAGCCGAACACCCCGCGCGATCTTTCGTACACGAGCGATCGACTTGCGCTCGTTCTCCGAAAGAATCGATGCAACCGACTTTTGATGCGCTGGGCCTCAGCCCGGCGCTCCTTCGAGCCGTGCGTGAGCTCGGCTTCACCACCCCCACGCCCGTCCAGGCCCAGGCGATCCCGCCGGCGCTGGCCGGCAAAGACGTGCTCGCCAGCGCCCAAACGGGCACCGGCAAGACCGCGGCGTTCGGCATCCCCCTGCTCGAACGCCTCGCGCCGCTGCCGCGCAAGAAGACCCGCGCGCTGATCCTTGCGCCCACGCGCGAGCTCGCGGCGCAGATCGCGCAGCACCTCACCGAGCTCGGCAAGGGCACGAACCTGCGCGTCGCCGCGATCTACGGCGGCGTCGGCTTCGGCGCTCAGATCGCCGCCTTCGCGCGCGGTACCGAGATCATCGTCGCGACCCCCGGCCGCCTGATGGACCTCATGGGCCAGGGCGCGGCCCGCCTGGACGACGTCTCGCTGCTCGTGCTCGACGAGGCGGATCGCATGCTCGACATGGGCTTCCTGCCCGCGGTCAAGCGGATCGTCGCGAAGGTCCCCGCCAAGCGCCAGACGCTGTGCTTCTCGGCCACCATCGCGCCCGACGTCCTGAAGCTGACGCGCGACCTGCTGCACGACCCGGTGCGCGTCGAGACGGTGCCGCAGAGCAACTCGACCACCGCGACCGGCATCACGCACACCGCGTACACCGTCGACCAGGGCAGCAAGACGGACCTGCTCGTCGAGCTCCTCAAAGACAACAACATCTTCAGCGCGATCGCGTTCACGCGCACCAAGGCCCGCGCCAACCGCCTCGCCATGGCGCTCGAGAAGCACAACGTGCCCGCGGAGCGCATCCACGGCGACCGCTCGCAGGCGCAGCGCACGCGCGCTCTGGCCGACTTCAAGCGCGGCAAGCTCCGCGTGCTGGTTGCGACGGATGTCGCAGCGCGCGGGATCGACATCGTCGATCTCGGGCACGTCGTGAACTACGACGTGCCGATGGTCCCCGAGGACTACGTGCACCGCGTCGGCCGCACGGCGCGCGCCGAGCAGACCGGCGACGCGATCACGTTCGTGTCGCGCGACGAGGAGCGGCTGTTCCGCGACATCGAGAAGGCCGTCGGCCGCCGCATCGACCGCAGCAAGACGCCGGAGCTTCCCGAGCCCCCGCCGCCGACCGCGCACCAGCACGCCGCCGCCGCGTTCCCGCAGCGCTTCGCGCCCTCGCGCAACCAGCACGCGTTCAGCGGCCCGTCGTCCTTCAAGGGCGGTGCGCGCTCGCATTCGGGCGGCAACCGGCGGGGACGCTGACCCTCTCCAGATAACACACGGGCCGTGACGTTCCTAACGGCCGTCACGGCCGCGTTCGCACTCG
>JAQBPK010000112.1 GCA_028287565.1 Vulcanimicrobiota bacterium | reverse complement strand
GCCAGCCCGGCCGCGCCGGTGAGAACGACCCACTTCGTGGTGACCGCGCGGCCGAACACGTAGCCGCTCGCGATCGCCGTGAGGAACTCCGGCCAGAACGCAAAGCCCGTGCCGCGCGGATCCAGGTCGCCGACGCGCAGCAGCGTGAGCGAGAAGCATTGCGTGAGCGCGCTGAACGCCGCGCTGCCGACCACCGTCGCGATCGTGCCGACGAGGGCCAGCGACGTCCCGAGCTCGCGCACCGGAACGAGCGGATGCCGTTTGCGCGCTTCGCCGACGATGAGAACGGCGTAGATCGCGATGCCGGCGGCGAACGGGACGCTCGCAAACGGATCGCGCAGGTCGTTGCCCGTGAGGCCGCCGATGCCGATGTAGATCAGCAGCGAGCCGATCCCCGACGCGAGCAGCGCGAACCAGTCGACGGGCTGATCCGAACCCTGCGGCTCGCGCTGTACCAGCACCCGCGGCGCAAGGATCAGCGCGATGACCGCGACGGCGACTTCCGCGCCGAACACCGTGCGCCACGTGCCGGGCGCCGCGATGAGCCCGCCGATCAGCGGCCCCAGTGTTACCGCGCCGAACAGTGACGGCACCAGCACGGTCGCCGTCGCCGGCAGCTTGTCGCTCTTGAAGTTCGTGATGAGCGGCGGCAGCACGACGATGAACAGCATCCCGGCAACGAGCCCGTGGGCGACGTGCGCGACGAGCAGTACCGCGAACGACGGTGCGAGCGCGCTCGCGAGCGAGCCGGCGAGCGACACGGCGAGCAGCCAGAAGTACAGCGTGCGGCTCTCGATACGCCGCGTCAGCTCGGCGGCGAGCACGCAGCCGAACGCGAGCGCGGCGTCGCTGATCAGCGGGATCGCCGCGGCGGCGTCGGGCGCCACGCCGAGATCGCGCCCGATCACCGGCGCGGCGAGCGCGATGGCGCTGGTGTTGATCAGTCCGGGAAACAGCGTGAGGACGACGAGCACCACGTTCGCCGCGTACGATTTCGCCAGGCGGGGCTCGGACGCGTCCGGCATACGGTCCGATGTTCCCGCAAAGCGCCGGTCCACCGCGCGTTCGCCGCTCGGTTGGGGGAGTTTATGGGCGAGCGCCGTACCGCTGGCTCAACTACATGGCAGGGGGTTGAACCATGCGCTGGTTGTCGATCGTGTTCGTTTTGGTCCTCGTCGCCCTGGGTGCGCGCGCACATACGCCGCGGGTGCTCGCCGCGGACACCGCATCGCCCGGCCCCGGTCCGGTCGTGACCGTTCCGCCGGATTACCGCAACTGGCCGTATGCGAGCGCATCGCTCGCGCTGTCATATCCGTCCGAGGAGGCGAAGCTCTCGCCCGCGGCGCGCGCGCATTTGCCGCCCGCGAAGGCGGCGCCGTCCAAGGCCGCCGCGGCCCCGAACGCCACGCCGGCGCCGGCGTTCCAAAACGTGTTCGTTTCGCCCGAGGCGTTTGCGGCCTTCCAGAAGACGGGGCTGTATCCCGACAAGACGGTGTTCGTGCTCGAGGTGCGCACGAGCGTCGCGCGAACGTCGTCGTTCTTGTCGAACGGTCTGTACCAAGGCGACGTTCTCGACCAAGGGCTGCGCATGGAGATGCGTGACGACGCGCGCTATCCCAAGACGAAGTGGGCCTGGTTCACCTTCCAGAAGGCACCGGGCGGCGGATGGCAGCCGCTGGGGTCGCAGCCTGAACCGACGACGAACTGCTGGCAATGCCACGTCACGCACGGCGCCGTTCAGGACTCGTTTACGCAGTTCTATCCGACGCTGTTCGCGATCGCAAAAGCGCACGGCACCGTGAAGGGAACCTACGTGAAATAGCGCGCGCTACGTCGCGACGGGTTCGGCGGGGACGTCGTCGCCGAGCAGCGTCGTGAGGCGCTTGCGGCGCCACACGAAGCGGTAGTAGATCGTCTGGAACAGCAGGCCCGCGCAGAACGCGACCGGGTACGCGATCCACACGCCGCGCAGGCCCAGCCGCGGCGCGAGCGCGTACGCCACGGGAACCTCGACCCCCCAGATGGCGATGATGGACAGCAGCGTGGGCCACAGCACCGTCCCGCTCGACCGCATCAGACCCGACAGCACGCTCGACGTTCCGAAGATGACGTAGCCCCACAGCGTGATCGAAAGCAGCTCGTGCGCGGTCGCGACGACGCTGGGGTCGGTGATGAACAGCGTGAGGATCGCGTCGTTGAAGACGTAGACCAGCGCGATCAGAATGCCGCAGATCGCCCAGTTGAGCGCGATGCCGGCGCGCGCGATGCCGCGCAGGCGGTCGAAGCGCTTGGCGCCGATGGCCTGTGCGCCGAAGATCGAGGCGCCCATGCCGATCGAGATGGCCGGGAACTGCACGTACGAGACGATCTGGTTCACCGCGCCGTACGCCGCCGTCGCGTTCGAGCCGAAGCGGTTGACGAGCGAGATGACGGCGACCTCCGCGAGAGACACCATCACCATTTGGATTCCGGTGGGTATGCCGATGCGCACCAGCGTGCCGAGCAGCTTGGGCTCGAGCTTCATGTGCCGCACGATCGACATGTCGAGCGCGAGCGGGTTCTTCTCGAGCGCCAGCGCGACGAGCAGGTACACGAGGGCGAGGAGGTTCGCGACGATGTTCGCGACGGCGGCCGCGATGATCCCGAGCTGCGGGAGCCCGAGCCAGCCGCGGATCAGCGCCGGCGTGATGACCACGATGAGCACGGTGCTCACGATCAGCGCGAGCAACGGCGTGCGTGAATCGCCGGTCCCGCGCACGAACGTCGTGTACGCGAGGTAGGCGAACAACAGCGGCAGCGAGAGGAAGATGACGCGCGCGTACGCGAGCGCGTCGTCGAAGACGTCGAGCGGCGTGCCGATCAGGTGCAGCAGCGGGGGCAGGAAGAACCAGCTCGCCGCCCCGATGACGATGCCGCTGCCGAGCGCGACCGTCAGCGTCGTGCCTGCCACAGCCTTGAGTCGCTCTTCGTTGCGCGCGCCGTACGCCTGCCCGATCAGCACCGTGCTGCCGCTCGCGATTCCGATGAAGAACGCGACCATGAAGAATACGATCGGGAAGAACGACGACGCGGCGGCGAGCGCGTGCACGCCGAGCAACCGCCCGAGGTAGATGCTGTTGAGGGTCGCCGACGCGGACTGCAGGATGTTGCTCAGCATCAGCGGGACGAGGAAGACGAGCATCGCCTGCCAGATCGGGCGGGAGTCGTCGAGGGCGAGCCGGCGCTGCATCCCGAACCGTATCCCCCGTCCGGGGAAGCGTCTCCCGCACGCCGAATGTCGCAAGAGCGCGGCGGGCGATTAGCTCAGCGGGAGAGCGGCTCCTTTACACGGAGATGGTCGGCGGTTCGAATCCGTCATCGCCCAAGTCGTCGCTGCTTTATTACGCTAACCCCGGGGGCTAGCATGACTTCGCGCGCGAGTCTGTTGGTTAAGGGGATTTCCCTTGAATGCGGACGCACGGCGCTTTGCAGCGCGTGTGTCTCGGCGTGACGGACGGTTCAGTGCGACGGCGGGGATTCCAAATCATGGCAGCCTCTGCTAACGCAAGGCCGCGCGGCACCGACGCTGGCTCGCTGATAGTGCAATCCCCGCTTCTTTTCGCCTTTTCCTCAGATGGTACGGCGTAAGCCATCCCCGCGTGACAGCTGCCGCCGGATGTCATACGCCGGCCGATCCACGCCGGGCTTCGCGGGCGCGACTCTGATGTCGTGTCTCAGCGGGCCGCGGTTCCGCAGTGAACGGCAGCTTACTTTACCAGCAGCGGATAGTGCGGCGCGACGTTGAGCGCCAGATTCCTCGTTCCGGAAACTGCGTCCCGGTACCGACCGGTGAAGCCCAGCATCCGAAGCAGAGCCCGCGCGTAGACGTTCGCGAACAGGTTTGCTGCCTGTGCGTTGACGCGCAGGTCATCGACGATCGATTCGTCGCCGTGATGACCGGAATGCAGCACGCCGTTGCGCATCCTGCTGATCCACCTCCGCTCGGTCCGGCTGAGTCCGATGTCAAGCGGTTCCAGTGCAGCGAAAAGTTCTTCGCGCGGCGACGCGACGTTGAGGTTTGCGAACTTCCGGCAGAGCCACTCGTAATTCTCGCGCCGACGATCGTCGGCCGCGAGGTCGCCGAACGCCGCTTCAAACGCATCGCGCACGGGACCGACCCGTTGGTCGAACTCGTCGATGATCGCCGTAGGACGCGCTTGTCGACCCATCAGAACGACGCCGAGAGCCTCAAGCGCTACCGACATGTCGCGTACCTTCGACGTCGGATACGTCTGGACGGAGCCGTCGTTATAGTGGTGGATTGTCGCGGGAAGGGCGCGAGGACTTTGCGCGCGCAGCCCGCGCATCGCCTCTACCATGATCGGAAACTCGCGGGCCACGCGTTTGGCCTGCGATCCGTGGGGGTGCGGATGCAAATGCACCGGCCGACGCCCGTCGCGCAGGCAAGTGCCGTGGCCAAAGAACCGGAATCCGAGCGCGAACCCGTCCACGTCGAAGGCCTCCCGGAAGAACGAGCCGCCGCGGACAGCCGTCAGAAAGCGCAGCACGTCGTAGAGCGCATGCCGCTCGTCCTCCGCCAACGGCTCGCCCTCGTACACGACCTGCACCGCGTCGATCTCCGTCGCCGGCTCGTGTGTCGCGTAGCCCGCGACCACCGCGCGCCGGCCAAAGATTCGCGTCGCGAAGCGAGTCTGCCAGGTCGGCTTGTCGTTGGGATGCAGACGCATCCCCAGGATCGTCTCGCGGCTGTAGCATGCGTTCGCCCTGGTCGCCACGGCGTCGATCTCCTGCACCATCACGCGGAATGTCGTACGCGTGCCCCTCGCGGAAGATGTGGACGAACCGCCCATAGAAACGAAGGCGTGCACGCGCACCACGACGTCCGCAATGTCGAATGTCAGCTCCCCGTGCACGCCGATTCCCGGACCTGGCAGCCCGGGGACCGCAATCGTTCCCCGGCCTTCGCCGTCGGCGATCGCAAGCTCGGAATAGGCGTCGCCCTCGATGCGGACTCCTTCGCCGAAGAACGTCATCGGGCCGCGATACGACCACCCGGTCGGTACGCGGAGTCGCACGATGGCCTCCAGCGGATCGTTCGCCGCCGTCACGTCGCCGGTCGGCTGCAAGGAACTGACGCTACGCCGAACCGGGTTCGTCGCGCCGCCGTTCGAGACGGATGTCACGCCAATCGCGGAATATGCGTTCGCACGTGGCGTCGATCTCGGCCCACACGCGCGTTTTCGGGCCTCGCAAGCGATGGACGTCCTGCCGCGGCAGGTCAACGTACATCACCTCGTCGATCTCGACGCCCCGCTCGGCTGCGGCTCGGCGCGCCACCTCCGCTTCGATGTCGACCCAGGTCTTGCGCTTCTCGGGGCTCGACGTCTTGATGCCGGACGGATTGACGATCACCGCGACTCGTCTGCGCTTCGCATTCGCGGCGCGCGGGACGAACGTCGCGTAGAAGTCCGCCGTCGAGTTGATCGTTAGGTCGCCGACGGCGATCGTCGCCTTCACTGCGCGAACGTCCTCGAACGTTCCGCCGAGGTCGAGTTCGCGCAGGTGCGCAAGCGCCGCGCGGTTGGACTTGCGCCACGTCTCGTAGTAGCTCGCGCTCTCGAACCGCGGCTGCTCGATCAACGACACCGCGCGGTCGAGCACCGAGTCCTCGCGGCCGCCTCCGAAGTACTCCGCCAGGATCCGGCGCACCGGATCGTACATGATAATGCGCGCCTGCTGCTGTTCAGGCGGCTTGGCGTAGTCGCGCAGGGTTGACCGCTTCGCGGTCTCGCTGGCGACGTAGAACTCGGCTATATTGCGGCCGTTCAGTGGTGGACGCTGCGGGACGGGCATCGGAGGCCTCCTCGAAGGGCATCTTTCCGAGGGAAGCATCGAACCCCTGTTCGATGCAGGTTTGCCTCTCAGTCTCGATCGGAGTAAACGGTTCGTCGGCGCGGCGTGCGGCGGACGAGCGCCGCGCTACAGAGGGGGATGCGGCCGGAATCGCCGATCAGCGAGCGTCCATGGACGAAACGCCCAAACGCCTGGCGCCGGCGACAGCCGTACTGCGCCGCCTCTACCTGCTGTCGGGAAATCAGTGCGCGTTTCCCAGCTGCCGCCGTGTGATGATCGACGAGAACGGCGCCTTCGTGGGCCAGGTTTGCCATATTGAGGCGGCCGAGCCTGGCGGCGAACGGTTCAACGCGGCGATGACGAACGCGCAGCGTTCGGCCTTCGAGAACCTAATGCTCATGTGCTACGAGCACCACGTTGCGACCGACGACGTCGAGGCATACCCGACCGAATTCCTCCGCGAGATGAAGCTCAGGCATGAAGCCGCCTACGCGGACGCCGACAAGAAGCTCGCGGGGACGTTCACCGACCTGACGCAAGCTCAGGAACTCGTGCTGCCACGGACGTACGCCAAGATGCGCGAGGTCTGGGATCTCGGCGATTTGGACGTCGGCAAGGCGTATGAAGACTACGCGAGGTTGCTGCAACAGGTGACGCCGGCCGCGCGGGAGCTGCTGCTCGTCATATCGCGCCGCTCCGAACTAGGCCCGGCCCGCTATTCGGAAATCCGCGCGGTCACCGGATCGGGCGACGAAGAGATCGTCGAGACTATGCGGTTACTCGAGAAGCATAAACTCGCGAGCGTATCCGACGACGAGGATCTTGCGGTCGACCCCGTCTTACGACCGTACTGGCGCAAGGGGTGGCTGGAAGATGACGTCCTCGCGCAGCTCAAGGACTTTGCAGAAAGGTCGGGCCGACCGATTGACGACATCGTCGTACATCTTCGGTTCGATCTACTTGATTAATTCCAGCCCGGCGACGGCGAGCGCGGTGAGACACATCTTGCGCGGGCCAGCGATGGGATCTGCCGCGGCAGCCGCGACGATTCCCGACGGAGCGCCGAGCATACATGCGGCCGCCGTCTCCGTACAGCGGTCAACATCTTTAATATGGATAATTAGGCTGCGCCGGCGTGCCACCGGCTTGGCAAGCCGATCGCGGACGCATTCAAGGCGACGCGCCGCTGAACGCGGGAACGTTGATAATCGCAGTTTCGCTACGTAAGCGCCGACGCGGTGACAACGGTGACAATCCGTGACAATCTTCCGCAACGGCCGTCCCGAGACCATAACGCGCGTCGGTCTCACGCATCGGCGCCGAAGACCCCCTTCGGCGCCGACGGCAGCCGTGCGGCTGACAAATGCTGACAAGGCTGACAAAAGTTCATCGTCCTGACAAGGACGCTGAAAGAGAGTCGCTATAGGAGATCAATGGGCGAGGTGTTAGAGCAGGTGACCGACGAGGTGCTACTCGACTACGCGGAGCGATTCGTGGGGGTTGGTGACCCGTTCGCGCCATACTGGTTCCTTTGGACCGGTCCGGGCTTTCCGAATCTTCCCGGCGGATCGGACCGCGCAGGTCAAGACGAGGAAGCCGAAGACTGGCATCGGGAAGAAGCGTCTCGACTGCTGACAGTCGTTGATCGCTGGTCGGCGAACCGTCGTCCGATCTGTCGTTTTGAGGAACTCCACGACCTTGCGACCGCGCGACGCTACCCATACCGTAAGACCATCGCGGCAATAGCCGAGGCTTGTCGTGGCGGCCCGCTAGTGACCCCGGGTACTGATTTTGATGCGAGTGACGCGGACGTGTTCCGCGCCGAGCTCTGGCCGATTACCACACGCGGGCTGGAGGAGTTGGGATCGCCAACGATTTTCTCTGCATTCATGCACTCTGCACGTGCCTATTCGGCTTACCGACGAATTCGACGGCTTCATCACATTCGAGCCGCGATCGACCAGTTTGAACCATCGCTCGTGTTCATGTTCGGCCGCAGCGCCGAGGCGCTGTGGCTTGAAATGCCTGAGCCAAAAGCCGACGTCAAGTGGAAACAGCGCGGCTCCGTGGACTGGGCGGTCGTTGCGAATCGTCTCTACGTCTCTTCACCCGCGCCGAATCCATTTTACATGGCTATGCGGGAGCGCGAGCAGCTCATACGCACAGTCGGGATTCTGTTCTCACGCCTCCATCGGCCCCGGTAGCTGTAATCGGCTCGATTCACAACGGCTTCGAAACGCGCAGCGTTTGCGAAGCCGAAATTCCTACGCCTCGGCTTCCAGCGAGGCCGCCAGCTCAGTCGTGGCCATACGCGGTAACAATCGTGTCGGGTATGACAAGCCCGTAACGTTCTCTTTTCTTGTCGTATCCGAGCACGGTCTGTTGGAGAAAGCCCGGCACTACCATCGCGAACTCGTCGGCCAAGTGTTCCGAAACGAGGGCGATGAATCCAAGAACTGCCGAGTATTCTGCTAGTACTTCATTGGGTGTCATCTTAAACAGCTCAGCCCGCGTCCGCCGCGTGGCCAAGCTCAGGCCGTCCTTAAAAAGCGGGATCGTCCGCTGGTCGAACTGCATCGTCCCGACCCTTAGCGATTGGACGTTAAGATTTCCATGCAGCGTGTCGTTCCGCGAATTCATCACGGAATGGAACGCCTTAAAGCGTTCGCTTCCCACGTCGATTGGTGACTTAACGTGGTCACATGTTAGGTGGAGCTTCTTTACACGGATATCGACTGGTTCGTGCAACACGCTATCCAGAAGTCGGCTGTCCCTCTTGAGCTCGCCCTTAGCGAGGATCGTTATGACGAGATTGAGAAACGCCTCGGCCATAACAGGCAGATGGAACTTCAACGTAGAGCACAGAAAATAAGCCTCGCTGGCCATTTCAAAATACTTACTCTGCTTCTTGAAGTAGCGATGAAAACTGCTGCGTGATGAGCCATATTTCGGAAGCTCCGGCTCCGTCAGATCGAGCGTCTTCAGCTCGGCGACCGCTTTTTTAACGACGCGAGTGACCCGGGCGAGCGGGTTTACGAAAAGGTCCCAGTTCTCGAATTCGGAGCGTACCTGAGTGATTTCAGCTCCACGGGCAGCGAAGTCGCTCTTGATGGCTTCGAACATGGCGGCCCAGTCACGCTCGGAAAGCGATATCGGACCCTTCGAAAGAAACTCTATTCGGTCCGTGTATTGGAAAACGTCGAGGAACCAGTCCGCGGCACGGAGTGCCCAATGCCAGTGGACGATGTTCTCGACGCTGTCCATGCGCGTCGCCATTGCAAGGCCGTTCGGGAGTCCGAACCGCGCCTTCAGATATGCGTATAACGTGGCCGGCTGGAAAACGTCGACCGCAAACGCGCCGCTTCTAATGGTATCTGAGCGTTTCAGCACCTCTAATGCGTCAGGAATCGCCAAAGGTTCCCACGTGCTCAAGTCCGGGAATTTTGCACCGTCGGTCACATCAAGCCGACCGGACTGATTCGCCAAATTGATTCATCGCGTGGGACTTTGCCACGGCTGGGCACGCCTCATCCGCGGCGGGCCGGCCTCCTAGGCTGGGATCCGCCTCGGAGGAACCATCGGGCCGCGGCTGGCACGAGCCAGCCGAATGGACCGAGGATCTGTTTGGCGACGGCGGCACGGCGCCGACGCGCTCACTGATGTCACCGCAATTGACCCGGCCCCGATCGTGCGAGGAGCGGAGGTCTCCAGAAGCGGTGCGGATTCCGCTCTGGCAATTCGCTCGTACCTATGATCGCCGCGAGCTTCGGGACGCGGCGTTCGGGTGTTAGAAGTGGATGCTACCTTTTTCTGCAGCGATGCAGTCTGGATCGATGACGGGCTTCTTGAGTGTTCCGCAGTAGCCACCTTCGAGGCTAGCTTGCAGTGTGTGTGCTCGATACCAAGCAGCGTCATGGCCGTGAAACGGTGGCCCGTGTTCAGCTGCGATGGCTCTCTGATCGGCGTCCATTGCGGGCCGGCACTCTGGATCGTAGGTAACATAGGGCTTCGAGCATTCGGTGATTTTCGCGGCCCGAGCGTTTGGATGCGAATCGTAGTAGGATTCGCTCGTCTCGTGACGCGTGCATGATCCTAGCATTGTCGCCATCACGCACGCGAGAACCACACTGGTGGAACGCCGCCATCTCATGGACACGGGTTCTCGCACGTGGTTACGAAGTTCTCGGCGAAATAGTTAAGACGTTCGGTCTTTCCCAGGACGTCGTTCAGCGGCCAATCACCGCCGAACGCCAGCTACGCGCGCTTCGAACAAGCGCTGAAAGACCTCGGCGATGTCCTCGGGTACTTCGCGGAGCGGCCCGACAACGGCAAGCGGCCGCGCAACGGCCCCGACGTCCTGTGGCTCGGGGACGAGCTCCAAGCGTTCGTCATGGAGGCGAAGAACGAAAAGGGCGAGGCCGGTCACCTCACCCGGGACGATCAGGGCCAGATGCTGCAGTCCTGCACGTGGTTCAAAACTCACTACCCGAACTGGACGTACGATCCGGTCGTTGCGCTGCCGGAGGCGCGCGCCACGCAATCCGTGACGCTGGGCGACACGAAGGCGCTCGATGCCGCAGCCACCAAGTCGCTCGTCGACGATGCCACAGCTGCGATCACCGCGATCATCGCGCTGCCGAAGAACCCTCGGCGGCAAGCTGATGCGCGGCGCATTCTGGAGGAGTATCGCCTGACGCCAGCGGGCCTGCGAACCCGCTTCGTCGAGTTCACGATCGAGCCCGATCGGAGTGGCGAGCCGGTCACAATGGCGTTCTAGCTCAAGCGCGCGGCGTAGGTGCCGCCGGAGCACCAACGCCGCGAAGCCGGCGCGCCGGCAAGCACGGCGGCGGCACGCCGAAAGATCGGAAACGTGGCGTGCCAACCGGAGCGTCGCCCCGTCGCTCACAGCGCCCCAGGCTCCTCGGCCTGGGGCGCTTATCATTTCTTAGCGGCGATGACCGGTGACAACAAGCTATCCAGCTCGGCCGCGCTACGGTGTCAAACCAGCGCGCAAACCTTGTTGAGACTGCCCGCTCTCGAGCTAGCCGGCCCGCTCCGCCCTCGGCAATGCTATCGCGCCCCATGATGCTCGGTGCTCCCCACTGAATATCAGTACACCGCTAGATCTCTACGTTAATTCAATGAAAACGATGCGTTGGCCGGCCTGGTGGCCTGCGAATGCACGAAAATGCAATGGGGAGCGCCGTATCGGCGCTCCCCATTGCATTTCGGTCCGCTGATTGTCAGTCGCGGAGCCGTGTTTGACCGGGACGAACCGGGTCTCTGTTGCCCTCGGTCGTTTGGACGACGTTGCGCGGGCCTTGGCCGGGAAGTCGGTCGCCAGAGTTATTGGCTCCAGCTGCGCCTCCCGCCGCCCCCGTACCGCCGGAGCCGCCGGCGGACGTTTTCGGGTCACTCATGCATGCGTTTTTCGACGCGACAGGCATCCGCTACTGCGCAGTGTCCGCCTCTCGTCATTACGCTGGAGGGACGTAGAGGACGAAATAGATGACTAGGGCGAGTATGGTAGCCACCGTTCCGTATAGCAGTCCGAACGCGATCTTCAAGCGCAATGTGCGTGTACGGAGCAGCTGCGCGGTCTCACCCGCAACGCGTCCCCATTCCTCGGCGAGCTTCATCGCGATGCGCGCCTCGGCGCCTTCGGACGTCAAAGTCGACGACATGTTGTACGCCATTGGGTCCGGCGTGTACGTACCGCCGGGTAGGGCAACCGAAGTTGCGACCGTCACTGTCAAAAGGAATAGCACGAGAACGACGACGATCACCGGCGACGTGAACATCTGACCTTGCCGGAATGCTCCGGCGAAACCAATCGTCGCGACAGCCAGCGTCACGACACTTGTTGCTTTGCTCTCAACCGTACGGGAGGCCTCGCGAGTTCGCTGGACGGCATCCTTGACTTCTGCGAGGATAAATCGTGCCGCCGGCGCCGCTTCGGCTCCGACATCGCCCAGGTCATCATCGAGGCTTTGGCGCGCTCCGATACGGCGTTCGAGTTCCGCCTGCTCGTCGCCGCGCGTCTTCGGCACCCGGAGTGCGTCGCGTAGGGTCGCGCCAAGCGCCGCGCCACCAGACTTGAGCCACCCATTCAGACGCGACAGAGCTCCAGCTTCAGCTAGACACGTCGGACTATCCAGCGCGGGCTTTTGCTCGGGAGGCGGCTGGTTAGCCACCGACGCGCTCGTAATCGAGATGACTGGGATCATTAGATCGCTCACCCTTCGAGCGCTGGAGGCCGTGTCGCATTAAGCTGACGTTCGCGCTCGTTCGTCCTATCCCAGCTGGACGCGCGACGACGCGCACACTCGAAGCGGGGCATTTTCGTCAACCCCAGCGCAATTGGATCGCCAAAGTCCGGAGACC
Source organism: Vulcanimicrobiota bacterium (assembly GCA_028287565.1). Lineage (GTDB taxonomy): Bacteria > Vulcanimicrobiota > Vulcanimicrobiia > Vulcanimicrobiales > Vulcanimicrobiaceae > Vulcanimicrobium. The sequence continues at coordinate 19,689 of JAQBPK010000112.1, read as the reverse complement.
CTAGCCGTTGTCCGACTGTAGGGCTGCTCGCCAATATGGGCAAAACTGGGCGATCGCTGCGACCGGTAACGAGATGTCTGGGTCGCCGACCCGGCGAGCAGAGGCGGCATAGCGCGTGAAGAAGAATCAGTCGACCAGTCGTGATTCGTGCGCTGGGCCAGATCGTGTGTTGGGGTGTGAATGAAACGTCTGCGTTGCCGCTGCGGGCCGTAGCAGATCTATGCGCCTCGGCTTGGCGAAACGATTCAATGATCGCGTTACGAATGAAGCGATGCACCGGCTCTAAGCGGAAGGATGCACCCAATGTCAGCCAAGCTATACGCGATCGCAATCGACAAGCATCCGAGCCATGAAGATCAGCACACGGCGATCCGGTTCATCGGCTTCGCGAGCACCGGCGATGCTGCGGTTGTCGAATACATCTACTCAGTCGACCACGCGTTGAGAATTCTCGATGAGCGGTCTGAGCAGCTCGTGTCTCTCGACCCGGATCGGCCAGGCACTGAGGTAACACTCAAGCCCGGCGTTCACGAGGGCAAACGCTTCGTCACCACCGAGGCGGACAAAGACCTCCCAAATAACCTGCTCAAGAAGCGCGATCTGACTGCGTCCGAAAAAGTGAACGCGGCGCGCAAGGACGCGTAACTTCACGAGCACCGCGCGTCCTATTAATCCGGGCTTTGAGGCGCCGCTTGGTCACACCCGCTTCAGCCGCTGGCATTCCCGCGATGCAGTGAATCCTGAACAACGCAAAGTCAATTGTGTCACGTCCAGTCGGCGTCCGTAACGCGCGCATGGTCCCTACGATCGTTGCGCTGATCTCGTGGCTAACGTCGGAGTGTCTTCAGAAGGGCATTCACGTCAATGGGGCTTCGGATCGGGAGTTCAGCTTGTGTGCCGTCGCTGTGGATGTCCACGGCGAGTAGGTAGGCCGCCATCAGCGGATTGCCGCGGTGTATGAGGCGCTGCGATCGCGCCCATTCGGCGAAGAAGAGCATTACCTGCGCGTCGGCTTCGGGCGCGCTCAGCGCCGCCTGCCGTAGCTCGTTTTCAAAGCGCCCGGTGCGCAGCAGCTGGATCCGGCGACGCGCCTTGACGGGCAGCTGCTTATCAAAACATAACGTTAGAGTTCCTGGCACATCCGCCGATGGCGACGACAGCCGTCGACGCCTCCAGTGCCGAGTGCCAGCTAAGACCGACATGCAGTAGCGCGGTGCTGCACGCAGTGTCGTCGAATTGCTGTCGTTATGAGCGATCCCGGGGTTGTTCAGAGTGAAGTAATCGAGGCGAGTCGCGGCGCGAAAGAGTGGTACCGCAAGACCTACGGCTCGGCCACGCTGTTTATCGCGCCAACGCTGAGCGATGCGGAGCTTGTGGCGAATGCTGATGCCGTCCGGACGTCGATGCGCGCATGGCGAGAGCGCGGCATCATGCCGTTCGCCGTCACCGCGCTCCGATTTCCAGACGTGAGCGGAAAGCTGGACCACGGCAGTCTACCGACTCGTGCCGCAGACCGATCGCATTGAGTGGACCGCGCAAATAGATTTTAGGGACGACAGCGGACATGCTGTGCTATATGGCTCGTATGCGGAAGCCTATAGCGATGACTCCGATGACCTGCTGTTCATCAAGCCGGAACGCCCGATCGCGCCACACCAACGACAAGCGGCCGAAAAGGCCGGTGGTATCTGCCTCGCAGCGTTCGTGTGGCTCAACGACTCCTTAGTGTCATCGGGATATTCCGCCAAGGAGCAACGAGTTTCGCGCCCGCTTGCACGGGCCGAGGGTTCACCACGTACGCGTTGGGTGATCGAGATCCGCAAGCGCGGCGCGCCGACGCTCTCAATGCGAAAGCAGTTCGCCCAAGTAGTCCGCGCAGCACACGCTGTGCGCGGCCACCTCAGACGGAACAGGAGGACGGGTGAGAGGTCGACTCGCGTCAAGCCGTACATCCGCGGCCGCGGGGACGCGATTCAGATTAAGGACTACCTCTTTCACGAACAACCTGCCGGTTTGCGACCTGCAAAGGAATGAGCCGTACCCGGTAAGCCGTAGGTGCGCTGTGCAGAAGCTCCCGTAATGATTCCTCTTCCCGCTGTCGAGTACGAGACGAGCAAGCGCCACTGGATTGGCGCGCCGTTGTCATTCGGGTGCTCCGGAGGCAAGGGTGTGTCCACCGGCGATGCCGATCTCATGTCCGCATCCCTCGCAGCGATAGATGCCCGCGTAGGTGGTCTGATCTCCGGGCTTGTGGACCATGTCGAAGAGGTCGTCTGAAGCGTTCTTCACCTTCGTCTCGTCTTTGTAGTAGGCCATCGCCAGTTACTATCCACGAACTGACTTACTTGCGTCTTACGGGATCGGCCGGTAGCGATAATTGCTCTCGCATGTATGCGTACGGGTGACCAGCATTCCGGCAACGTTTGTCGCCCCCCGACATCGCGGGAGCCTGTTCCCCTGCGTGTTAGTCCTTGGTGTCGATCGGTCTTATAAGATCACCAAGGCTAGTGTGCCGGTGCGTGCGTGCGACAGCATCCATGACGACGGCGTCCTGTGCCGGATGTCGGTAAGGCGATGCATCATCCGCGACGATTATGAAGGCCTCGAACTCGTCGAGCAGCCGCATCATCACTGCGTAGCCGCCGCTGAAGGGGCAGAGCGCAGCGACGTGTGTCTGGCCTCCGTTCCGAACTCGCAGCGGGCTTTTACGGATCTCATCCGCGGTTCGGAGCGACCCGGTCAGCTTGGGCGAGCCGTCCTCGCCGGCGAGCGCGCAGCGGCGCATCTCGGCGGCGATCGGGTCGCTCAGCCAGTTTGCCCCCAGCCAGTGGTACGCGAGTTCATAGGCAATCTTCACGAAGCCGGCCATGTGCACGTCAGCGCGGTACTCGAATGGGATGTCGATGAGGCGTCGCTCACTGACGTCACGCACATGGTCTTCAAGGCTGGCCCACAGCGTGTCCAGCTTCAACTGGTCGGTGACACCTTTCTTGCGAAGCGCGCTCTTGAAGAGGGCTTCAACACGTTCGGGATGCCGCGATCCGGCGCGCAGTGCGTTTACCTGGACTTGAACGTCGTCACCGTTTACGGTAACATCGAGGTCAACGTGCGGCCGCACGCTTACGTCCAAACGGCGGTCGCGGCTCGAAGCGTCGATATCTACGCGAAACGTCGGATCATCAGCGGCTGTGCCGACATCGGCGAGTATGGCCCTCATGACGTCCGGCACGACGCGATTTTGACCCTTCAGGCCGAGCGACGCGCGCTTGACAAGCATCGCAAAGTGGTCCATGAGCGGACCGTCCGCTACGTCGCCTAAGCGGTTGTCGCAGGTAAGGCAGACATTCGGGATCGTAAAGGAGCCGCCGAGACCCTTGGCCACGACGTGCTCGCCCTGCTTGCGCGGCTCGAAGACTCCCATGCACCAAATGCATAGCATGCACATCTTAACAGCACTCACTCTGCGAACGGTGGCGGCCGTATAGTCCGCTACATTGTGACGAGCCTCCACGCGCGCCGATGAGCTGATCACCTCAGAAGCGGATGCGTTCTAGGGTGGCTGTCGCGCCGCGATCGGAATTGATGACCTCAACTCCTATTAGTATCTTCGATCTGTTTCGCCTCCGACGCTGCCGGTGCTCGCTGCGCTGCGGCCACCAATCTCGCCGTTCGAAGAGGGAATCGTCAGGAGCCCACCAGCTGAAAGTCTCGTCTTGACTATCGCGCCCCGACAGCGCGTCGGTCAGTGATGGTCTGTTATTGACTTTAGCGCTCCCGGAGTTCCGAGGCGCGGGCGTGCGGAGCTAACTGCGCAATACCGGTGCGATTAGACCCTAGTGTAATGCTCGCGCCGATTCAGCTGTCTCAATCTCCGGGTCCCCCTGTTCACTCCTTTCGTCAACAGGCATCAGGCCCAGGCCATCGCGTAGGGCTGCTGCAACGAGCGCCGCGGAACTACGAACGTTAAACTTCGAAAAGAGGCGCTTGAGATGATTACGGATTGTGAATTCACTGCGACCCCACTGCTGAGCCATTTGTTTTACAGAAAGGCCGCTACAAAGGGCCTCGAGAACGCGGCGTTCGGATGGCCAGAGAGTTACACAATCAGGCGTTCTTACCGTTGACTCGGACTCAGCCAAGGAAGATTCCGGGTTCTGTACTAGCGGGTGATCAGGAGAGTCCGCGAGCAGCCGCGCTATGCGATTAGTCGCGGTCCGTAAGCCGGCTGCGGAGAGGTCTGCGGCCGCGTACGCGGCACGACGTCGGTAACCGAGTCGTTCCCAGAGTTCGGCGGCTTCGCCCAATCTCCTGACGCCCTGTCCGCGATCCCCGATCGCCGCCTCAACAATTCCGCGCGCATGCAACTCGAGCGCCTGGACTCGTCGGTCCCCTGTGAACGGAGACCAGCCTACGTCATTCTTGGGCGCTGCCGAATATCGAGCAATCCATTCGGCGGCACGGGACGGAGTTAGCCGCGCTGCAAGGCATGCCGACTCCAGAAGCGCCATTTCGTCAGTAGTGTCGGGCCGCTTCCAATCTGCGTCACGCAGCCATTGCGCTGCTTTATTCAGCGATCGAGTTGCAGCAATCGGTTCGCCGAGCAGGCGATATAAATCGGCGATCTCGAGTCGTACCTGGGCCTTCAGTGCAACCCGTTCGCCTGCAAGGCACTCCGCAGCTTCAAACTCGTCCAGAGCCGATCCGATTTCGCCATAGTTCACACGCGCGAGAGCGAGGTGAACCTTTGTCTGAAACTCGTGATCCAGCGCCGATGCGGGCCATATAAAGACACTCGCCTGCGAGCGGACGAAGTCCGCACTTTCCCCATCGCAGGTTTCCGCTGCGAACACTGCTAGAGCATGCAGAATACGCGCTGTCAGTTCATAATCGCATTCGCTGCTGCTGCGAAGAGCGCTGAGTGCAAGTCGGTGGAAGCGCTTGGCGCCGATGTAATCTTCGCGAGCTTCGGATATCCAGGCGCTAAGCGCAAGGCCCCTCGCGTATACGGCCCCGGACGCTTCGTCCAGCGAACTCACAACCCACTTCTCGGCGACGTCGAGGTCGCGATCGGCGTATGCGGCCCACGCTCGATAATACGATGCCTCAGATCGCGTCTCAGCATCCGTCGCTGCGCGGCGTGCGCACTCGATAAGGTCGATTCCCACGACCTTGTTGTTTAGTCGATAGTGTGCAATACCGCGCAGCGTCGCGATGGTCGATTCGGCGCCAAAGCTGTCGCCTATCGGATCTAGACGTGCGACCACGGCGTCGCAGGCGCCGCGCCGCAACTCAACACGTGCGGCAAGAATTGCCGCGTCCACCGCCTCGGCGCCTCGACCCCGAGCGGTCTCGTCGGCCTGCCGGAGGGCATCATCGTAGCGTCCCGCGGCGAAAAGTGCCTTCGCCTCACCCAAGGCGGTTAGGGCTCGAATCGGCCTGGCCATGCTATGAGGAAGAGGCGCCATGGAGGACGCCTCTTCCTGCAATGTTCAGGCGCTATCCGGGTGGGCCGCTCGTCGAAAGCGTGTCCGTGCCTTGCGTCAGCCCTGGTGGACCGCTAGTCGACAGCGTGTCTGTCGCCGCGGTGCTCGGCGCCGACATGGTTGCGATTGGGCCGGCGCCAGGTGACGCGCCGAGCAGAGCGCTGACCAACACGGCCGCGGCAATGAGAAACGACATGAGCGACTCCTTTTTCGGGTTCCCGGCCGAGCGGCCGAGGATTCCGACAGTGTCGCCGGTTACCTAAATAAGCCCTACTTAGCGAGCATGCGAAAGCTGGCATGAACTGAGGATGCTCGCCGCTGGCGGACGCCGCTTCGTTCGCCAGGTTTCGGCGACCCGAATCGCCGGCGCGGAGGAGTTAGCGGCGTCACTAAACCCCAAAGCGTCGCAGCGCGGTGTGACGCGCCAAAAATGTCGTGGTAGTGCCAGATGTTTAACCTTGGATTGAAGTTGGACAAAGCGTAAGACACGCGACAAAGTCGCGAGCCTGAGATCAAAGCGTTACACGCTTGATTGCCGGCTTAGAAAAGGGTGAGGCTCATATCGGCTATTGGCGATGCGTCGCAGCCGGATGGAGGATCAAAACGGTTTTCATTCGCATTTCATAACGATTTTGCCACTTTACGCGTTCTCTCAGTGTCAGCGCGTATACTATAGCGGGGACGGGCTCTGTGAACGGCAAGACTTCCACCAGCGAACATTTCTGGGGCAGGAGAACGGCCCCAATCGGAGTTCTGCTCGCATCCGATTCGTCGCTACGCTACCCGTAATTTGACTGATGCTGCGAAGAAGAAGATAGCCATGCCAGACACGACGCCGATTGCATCTGCGGAAGTCGTCGCGAAGTACATTCTCGCGCAAAGTCCGCTGCATCGAATGTCCGCAATGAAGCTGCAGAAGCTCGTATTCTACTCTCAGGCATGGTCGCTCGCGTGGGACGATCGCGTACTCTTTGGCGAACCGATAGAGGCATCGAGCGAAGGCCCAATCGTCCGGAGTCTTTGGGAAAAAACGAACCGTGCGTACGAGGTATCGCTGGACGACCTCACTGGAGATTTAGCAACGCTCGACTCCGGGGCCCAGAAAACGATTCTAAACGCACTTAGGTTTTACGGTGACATGACGGACGGCGAGCTCGGCGACTTGATCGAAGTGGAAGAGCCCTGGCGTGCGGCACGGGGCGAGAGTCCCTCAGACGCAGTTGTACTGCACGCTACTATCGACATTGGACTGATGACGAATTACTATCGCGCGCTGGGCCGGCGTGCTGACGTAGCGGTGTAGATGTCCTGAAAGCCGATGTCGGTGCTTGATATCCCAGCGCAGGTCGTTGAGATCTTTATGCAACGCGGCGGCCGCGCGATCGCGCTTCGCCGCCGCATCGACATCGTCGTGAATCCGGGGAGCGTCGTAGTACGCGGCATTTGAAGACATCACGCTCAAGCCGACGCACCCTATTGCGGTAGCAATGGCGAGCGTAAGCGCCGCGAAGCGATCACCTTGAGTCCAACCCCGGATCCCCGTCGTCAAACGGCGCCAAAACGTGGCCGTTGCACTCAGGATGTTGTACTTCTCGCCCGGCGCCGGCGATGCGGAAGTCCTCCGCAGCCACTCCAGCAGTGGTTGAGCTCTCCTTTGCGTCCACTCCCGCACTCGTTGGGCGGGCTTGCGGATCCACGCCGACAGCCGTAGAGTGCGCGATTGCCGGCCGGTCGTTCGATTTTGGCCCACGAGGACTATTCTGCGTTAGGTCCTGGTTGTTTCCTCGTGTCGTCCGAGCCGCGGCCTGAGCCTTCTAGCGGCGTCGGCGGCGTCACGTCGCCGGGATGCGTACCATCGACGTCAGCGGCGGACGTCGAACGGTCCGCTTGCTCCAGAGCCGCTGGCTCCATCATCCTCGCCTCGGGCAGAGGCAGCGACGCCGACAAACCTTCCGTAGGCGCGTCTGGCGGGCCCGTAGGTTTCGTCGAGACGGATGGTAGAGACACCAGCGGTCCATCGGAGACGAGCGCGTCGGCCGCGTTTACGACTTCGCCGTGCCGGGTGCGTTCGGCCGGTGCGGCCGCAGTTACGGGCAACTCGACGGGTGGCGGTGCGATTGGTTCGCCCGGCTCCAGCGTCTCCTCTTGCCTGGGCGCCTGGGGCCTTATCTCGAGCGGGGTCGGTTCATCAGGCTCTACTCGCGGCCGTCGTTGATCTGGGTCCAGGCCACGACGTTGAGCATCGTCGCCCTCGTGCTCGGGTTCGGAGCGTTCCGTCGCGCCGGCGCCGACCTTCGGTAGCGGCAGCTGATACCGGACAAGTTCGATGAACGGGCCCTGCTTTTGAGGACGGAACAGTAAGCCGGGCGAGAGGCCATCTTTGGCCTCCGATCCGGGACGTTCTTTCCAACCGATCGCAACGACGTCGCCGGTACGTGTCTCAGCCCAGACTCGTACATACACGGTGCTATCGTGTGCAAGGCTTCCGATTGGAACGGGCTCCTCAATCGGATCTGCCACCGACTTAAGTTTCACGACGAGCAGGATCTCCGCATCGACGATCGCCGCCCGGCCGATACTATCGAATCTGAAAATTTGACTTTCGAATGGCCCGCGAGGTGCCTGCTCGCGCGCCTCAGGTTCGCGAAGGTCGATCGCCCCATTAACGATCATTGCATGAACGTAGTGCGTCTCTGGCGGAACCTCTTTCTCCTCGGTAATTGGACGTTCAATGAGGATGCACGAGCGCTCTAGTTTAAGGTTCTCCGCTGCTATGTTGTGCGTCCGAAGTGCCCAGCGCGCCGCGTTGAAGGCAGCGATAAATGCGCCCGTCGTAATACCGCACAAAGCGTAGGTCGCTACGGCGAGGGAGCACACGGGGTCGCCGTAGATACACCGGTATGGCGAGATACCGGTCGCGTGCCAGACTTGCCACCAGTAGACGACACCGGGTATAAAAAACAACGCCGCCAGCGCGATGCTGGCGGCGACTACGTATCCGGTCTTTAGCTCGATGGCGGACGCCCTCAGGGCCGCGTTCTTACACGATCCCAATCCGCGTGGCGCGGCTGACAACCTGGCGAACTGTCTCATCTTCGCTGGCTGCAAGCGCTTCGGCCACGCGGTCCATCACCGTATTCACCTCATCGGCCGTGTAGTTGTCGACACCGTCAAGTAGACGGAATGCAAGCATTCCGTCCTGCTCGCCTACAAACTTGACACGCAGCGGCTTAACTGCCCGCCCGATGACCTTCTGGACGGCGTCCTGTTGATTGACCGGCACATACACTGCCGAAGTGTCTAGAAGCAATGCCATTTGTTCCCCGTACCCCGCGCGGAACGGACGAAAGACGACCTAGGGTTCCCCCGCCATGGAGCCCTCCGGCCCGTGACCCGACATCCGTGCCTGGTGATCGACCGACCCTTCGACGTTGGCTCTGGAAGGCTTTCCGCTGAACAGCGGTCGGCGGGTGTCGTTGGTGGTGTATCGGATGGCCCGGCCGGTCGCTTAACGTTGGCCGAGGTGTCCGCACCAACGCGAATCCTGTCGGCATACGCCGGCGCCTTCCCCGGTTGGTCTAGTGAAAAGCTAGAGCGGCCCAACTGTCAAGGAAATTGGGCTGAAAGTCCCATCAAATTTGGGTAAGAAGGCTCATGGATGTAGTCACTAATACCGAAAGAAAAGGTAGTGGTTTCGCTTGACACGGCCTCGGATACAAGCTCATTCTAATGAGGAACGCGAGGAGGGGACACCGTGAATGTGATTGCCCGTGTCGTCGCCTTCGTCCTGAAGAAGCGAGGTCGTAGTATGCCCGACACTGAGCGCCCGTCCGAGCTCGAGCTGTTTGTCAACCACCCATGGGCGTTCGGATCGCTTCCAGTTCCTCTTAACGATTGTTCCACCGAGGGTGCTGCCGGCGAGCATGAAAAGGCTGCCAAGCCAGCGGCTATGCGCGTCACCATCGCCTGAGCTCTGGCTGTTGCAGTGGAATCTCGCGAGGGTGCGCCGCTCCAACCGTTCTCGCGTCATTAATCGTCTACGTCCGGCGGGTCCGGCATGGTTGGCCTAACGGACGTGTCCTTTCGGATTTCCCACTTTACGCCGGACTTTCGTACGGAGATATACTCGATTTCGCCGCCGACGTTGGGATGTTCCATACCGAGTTCGGGGCGGCTAACGGAAATGCGCTGCATAAACATCGTGACATGGAATAACGTCCAAACGAGGTTCATCGCGTCCTGAAGCTTCCAGGACGAGAACGGGATGTTGGTGGCCGTTGATTTCAGCTTGCGGTCGATGTCCGGAGGGATACCATCGAGCAAGGTGACGGAATAACCGTGAATGAGGCGCTCGCACACGTCCGTCATGCCGATGAATTCGACTCCGCCCGTGCCGTCCTTAAAGGCGGTGATCCGTGCGAATCCCTGCGGAGCAAGTTTCGGATCCGGCTCAGTCACGAAAATGCGATCCACCCGCGGGTAGTCTCCGTCAAAGCCAGCAACGAGAAAATAGATTCCTGAGTTCGCGAGTGCCGCTTCCTTCAGAGATTGAGCGCCTTCCGCTTCTTTGGGATCCGCGGGAGCGGGCTCCGCAGCGACCTTCGCGACGTGCGCCGCGCGGAGCTTTTGAAAATGGATCGCGAGCCCAGTCGCGACTTCGTCGAACGTCGGCTTCTGCTGCAGGGACTTCGCGAACTCGGCTATATGTTCGGCGATTCGTTGGCCTCCGAAATTCGAACAGCCCGAGGTGCCGATCGCTAGTCCGCAGACCTCGAACAACTTCTCCTCGTACTCCGAGCCAATCCGCGGCTGGCCGCCGACACTGTAGTTTCTGTTAGTCGTTCGGCTGTCGGCGCCGATGACGATTCCCTCCGCGACCGCGGTCGCAATGACTAGACTCATGTGAACCTCTGCCGTCTCGAACCCTCGCGCCCGTGCTCAAACGGAAAGCAGGGTTCGCCAAGTCGGAGACCTAGTACGGTCGGACCGGCTACGATAGCAAGCGTGTCCGGACGCTTACCGTGAGCGCCGTCAATTCTCAGGATGGCCATACGTGCCCTTGCAGAACTGGCCGATTTGAGCCCTAAGAAGATGGGTGATCTCGGTTGCTGCCTCTGCGCCGGCCCTTTTGCCGTTCTCGGACCTTTCGGTTGCTCGCTTCTATTGACTTAGTGCGCAATGCAACGGCGGATTTGCAACGGATGCTCGAGGCTTCTACGAGGTCCGATTTGGATCGATCGCGCGAAACATGCATCCACTGCCTCGGAGCGGTCGATCTTCCGCCGTTCCACCCACGCTGACTCAAATAGCAATCATGCAAGTGTACGTACTTTTTTCGATATAGAAGTCGCACGTTTGGGTGGCATTAATTGGGTTAGGACCCCTTGACTAGAGCCGATTGGCGATGATGTTCGCGGTGGTACCGACATCGGGCGCTTCCGCCGAGAACATGAGCCCGAGGTCGAGCGGCCATCCGGGCCTTGCGAGAACACGGGGTTGGGCGTGATCGTCTGCAGGGTGAGGCGCTCCTGGTCGTCTGACTATGCGTCCAGGCAGAAGGCAGCGATGTCAATCGTGACCACTATTCCGATCCTCTCACAATAGGGCCGCGGTTATGGCGCGAGGGCGCGACGGCCCTAGCAAGCGGGAGACGCACGGCGTGCTCATCCGGGCAACTTCGACTCGCCGCGCGCCGCATGCGCTCCATGTCCGCGGCCATCTTCTGCATCGCTTCCTTCGGTGGCCGCGGCGGCTCGGACGCGTTCGGATCAGGTGCGAGGACGTGGTCGGCTCCGTGCCCGCGCACGAACTCCTCGAATGTCCCGGGATCATAGTCGTTCGTCCGCATCCGGAAGTCTTTGCGCGCCTCGTTGTAAAGGACGCGAGCGTTGTGCCGGTCGATGCTCTTCCAGTCCATGCGTCCCTATATCGGCCGGACCGGGCCGAGAGCTACACGGCCACGTCCATCGTGCGCGAGTCCGCGGGTAGAATGCCGTCAGCCGCGGGCTGGGAGCCCGTAGCGCGACGACCGACGCGAGATCGCGCACGCGCGCTCCACCTCGCGAGCACTGGCCGCGGCAGCCTTTTAGTTAGGGGCCGGCGTCGCGACCGATACGGCTCTACGTGTGTCGAGGTGCGGCGTCCTGAGTCGCGCTTACCGTTGCACTCGGGCTGCTCCGCGTCGCTTCGATGTCGTGGCCTTGCGCTTCTTCCTGAACACATCGATGCCGTCGGGAATTTGGAACCATCGCTCATTCCGAAGGTTGATAATGACACGAAGGTAGACATCATCGGGAGGCCGCGGCGGGCCAGCCCGCTTTCGTCGTCTCGCATCCTGGGACGCGTAGTCCTTCAACACCGAGATCGTCGCGTTGAAAACGACGATCATGGCGAAGAAAACGTTTCCCAGACGAGTATGCGGCGTCTTTGTCGCCTCAAGAGCGTCATAAATGTCTCGTCCGATATCCGGCAGAGATCCAATTAACGCGTCAATTTCGGCGTCGCCCATCTCATGCAGCGGGCGGTGGGCGAACGCGTTTCGCAGCTTGTTAACCAATCGGATCGGCGCGAGCCAAGTGCCGTCGATCATGCCCAGCGCGACGCAAAGTTCTGAGCGAACGCCGAGGTTCAAGCCGCGATTGTACGCATCTTCCCTGAGCGGGAGGAGGAAGGCCGTCTCGAGCATGGAGCGCATCGTCGACTCCAGCAAGAGGTGACCGCGCACTACTAGCCCCAGGTCGTCCTCGTTCGCCTGTGACCGAAGGATTAACAGCCATTGTGCCAGGTTACCATCGTCGTCGGTAAGGACGCCACGGGCATCGGTGTCGTTTGTCATCGCCTTTCCCCCGCCCATGCATCATCGCCCTCGGTCAGCCCTTCCGAGGGCCGGTTTAAACCCCACCGTTTTCCGCAGCGTTCTGCACGACGCACCGGCAACGCCACTGGATCCGAGGCTTCGGCGGTCCGAGAGCCAGAATTCGACGCTCGGTTCGGGGGGGGCTGCTTAGACCGCACGGCGTACAATGATTTCGCGCGCAGCACAGAGGGTTGGCGTGATTTCACGGGTTATTGTGATAGACTATGTCGTCGCCCGAACGGTCGTGAGGACGCCTGTTGCCGGAGCTTCCGGACATTGCCGCTTACATCAGCGCACTCGAGCCGCGGATTGCCGGTCAACCGCTGCAGCACGTACGTTTGGCGAGCCCCTTTCTGCTGCGTACCGCGGAACCGCCCGTTGTGGAGGTCGAAGCCCGTGTCGTTCGCGAGGTGCGGCGCATCGGCAAGCGCATCGCGATCGGGGTTGACGGCGATCTCTGGCTCGTCCTGCATTTGATGATCGCCGGGCGGCTGCACTGGCGCCCGCCGCAGGCGACATTGGCCGGCCGCAACGCGCTGGCGGCGTTCGACTTTCCCGACGGATCGCTCGTTCTCACCGAGGCGGGATCGAAGCGCCGCGCATCGTTGCACGTGCTTTGCGGAGAGGCGGGTTTGCTCGCTCTCGATCCGGGCGGTATCGACGTTTTCACGAGCGACCTCGACGCGTTCCGCGCCGCTCTCACCGCTGAGAACCACACGCTCAAGAGATCGCTCACCGATCCGCGCATCCTGAGCGGAATCGGGAACGCTTATTCGGACGAGATCCTACACGCGGCGCAACTGTCGCCGATCGCGCTCACGCGCTCGCTGAAGCCGTACGAGTGGGAACGGCTGTTCGCCGCGACGCGCGATACGCTCCGGCTTTGGATCGACCGGTTGCAAGACGAAGCGAGCCGCGGATTTCCCGAGAAGGTCACCGCGTTTCGCAAGGACATGGCCGTGCACGGGCGCTTCGGCGAACCGTGCCCGCGCTGCGGCGCGCCGGTTCAGCGCATCCGCTACGCCGACAACGACACCAACTATTGCCCCGCGTGCCAGACGGGTGGAAAGCTGCTGGCGGATCGCAGCCTCTCGCGCCTTTTGGGCTCCGACTGGCCGAAGACGCTGGACGAATTGGAAGCGCTCAAACGGCGCTGAGCACGGGCCGTGCTTGGAGGACGCGCCCGCTTCTCAGAACAGCGCCGCGGCGCGCAAGTCTCTCGCTTCCGCGGCTTGCGCGGCGTTGCCCGTCGCTTCCGCGGAGATGTCTAGCGCTCGCGCGAGATCGACCGTATATCCCCCTTTGCGCAGGTAGTCGATCGCCGCTTCGATCGAGTCGCGGCGGTTGCGGCGGTCGTTCGGCTTCGCTTGCGCTCGCGTGATGTACGCGAGACCGATGTAGTGGCTCTGGTTCATGCGCTCGAGCGCGTCGATCGCGCGCTGTGCCGAGTCGAACGCCGCTTCGCGCCGGCCCGCGGTGAGCAGCGCATCGGCTTCGCACAAGAACACGATGGGGCGCAAGTACGGGCGCAGCTTGCCGAGCAATCCGCGCGCTTCCTCGATGCGCTCGACGGCGACGTCGCCGTTCCCGGCGGCACCTTCGATCCGCGTGTTGACCGTTAAGATGCGGCACAGCTCGTCGCCGGCCAAACACGAGCGTGCCTGCGCGAGCGCTTCTCTGGCGAACGCCACCGCGCGCGCGACGTCGCCCGAGCTCACGGCGACGCGCGCCAGCGCGAGCTGCGCCCAAATCTGCTCGCGGTCGAGCCCGTGCCAGCGCGCGAGCTTCAGCGCTTCGTGCGCTTCGGTCCAGGCGAGATGCGACTGGCCTTTGATCGCGAGCCGCGATATCGCCGAGAAGGTCAAGTTCTCCGCGACTTCGGCTTTGGGCGGATCGCTGAGCTCGTTGAGCAGCGCGCGCGCCTGCAGGAACAGCTGCACGGAGCGCGCGTTGGAGCCGCCTTCCTGGTGCTGAATGGCGAGAAAGTGCAGGTGCGAGATGCGCGCGCGAACGTCTGCCGGCGACGACGGCATGAAGCCGGCGGCGGCGTGCAGCGCGCCTTCCGCGATCGGCAGCGACGTGGAGAACCGGCCGTCGCGGTATTCGATGAACGACCGCGCGAACGACGCGTCCATCGCCGCGGCGGGATCGCTCCCGGACGCCGCGTCGGCCGCCGTGAGCGCGTCGTGCGCGCGCGATTCCAAGCCCTGGTCGTACAGCGCACGCGCGCGCACCGAGAGCGCTCGCGCCACCAGCGACGCGCGCGCGCCGGCGGTGACGAGCATCTCCGTGAGCCGGTCGGCCTCCTCCGGATGCCCGCGCGAGAGCATGCGAATCGCCGTCTGCAGCAAGTCGCTCGCGTCGTCGGAACGCTCCGCGTAGCGCACGCCGTCGGTGCGCTGGAGCTCAGATAAGATTCGTTCGAGCATCGCGTCGCGCACGCGGTAGAACTGGCGCAGCGACAAGTGCAGCTGCGCCGCGATCGACTTGAGCGGCAGCGGCCGCGTGCAGGCGTCGAAGGTCTTGCGCGCGCCGGTGTCGTCACCGAGCGTCCCGCGCAGCCGCGCCGACATCCGCAACCGCAGATCGCCGAGTTGATCGTCCAGCCCCAGCGCGGTCGCGACGGCACGCACCGCCGCGTTCGGCGCACAAGCGCGCTCGTCGCGCAAGAACGCCGTCGCGGCGCGCAACGCCTTCAGGTCGAGATCGTGGACGCCGTTCTTCCGTGTGCTCATTGCCCGCCCGGTTCTCTTCCGGGCGTCGGCCGCTACTTCTTGCACGCGCTCGCGCAGGTGACGCGCGCGTGACATGGCGCTGGTGCGCGGCGCTCACGCGGCAAATCCGCCGCCATGCGGAGAGTCTCTTTCGCGCCGGTCGCGGCCTTAGGCAGCTTGCTTGCTTTTCTTGTCGTCGCGAACGGCACGCTCGTCGCCGGCGCGCAGACCGTCGTGCCGGAGCCGTCGGCGGTCGCCGACAAGTATTTCGCCGACGGCCAATACGAAGCCGCCGCCGCCGAGTACCGCAAGCTGATCGCGTCGGGCACCGATGTCGGTCGCTCGTGGTTCGAGCTCGGTGCTTCGCTGCAGCGGTTGAAACGGTACGACGACGCCGTGCCTGCGTACCAGCAGGCGCTGAAGCTGAAGTTCGATCCGAAGAACACGTACTATCAGCTCGCGCGTATCGCCGCACTGAAGGGCGACACCGCCGCCGCGGTCGACGATCTGTCGAAAATGATCGCCGCCGGATTCGTCCCTGAGCAGCAGCTCACGAAGCAGCCGGACTTCGCGCCGATCGCAAACGACGCGCGTTTCGTCGCGATCGTCGACGGCATTCGCCGTAAGATGCATCCCTGCGCCTACGAGCCGCAGTACCGCGGGATGGATTTCTGGCTCGGCGACTGGGACGTGCGCAACGCCGCGGGCGGTTTGGCCGGCACGAGCCACGTCGAGCTGATGCTGGACAAATGCATCGTGTACGAGAACTGGACCGGCACGTACGGCGACGAGGGCAAGAGCTTCAACCACTTCGACACGAACTTGCAGAAGTGGGTGGAGTACTATGTCGGCAACCGCGCCGGGACGATGTGGACGGGTGCGGTCTCAAACGGCGCGGTCGTGTTCGAAAGCGGCAGCGGCTCGGCGCTCCAGCGGTTGACGTTCACGCCGCTGCCGGACGGCCGCGTGCGCCAGCTCTTCGAAAGCTCGTCCGACGGCGCGACGTGGACCCCGAGCACCGATCTGTACTACTCGCGGCACAAGCCGTAGACGGCCGCTGACGCGCGCGCCGGGCCGTCCGGCGCGGAAACCTCGACCGGGCGTCCGCGGTCACACCACCGTGGACCAGGCGATCGTCGTCGAGCAGTTGGTGAAGCGCTACGGGGATTTCCCCGCCGTGGACGGGATCACGTTCGCGGTGCCGCACGGGACCATCTTCGGGCTGCTCGGCCGCAACGGCGCGGGCAAGACGACGACGCTGGAATGCTGCATCGGCCTCGGTAAGCCGACGTCCGGATCGGTGCGCGTGCTCGGGCTCGACCCGACGCGCGCGCGAGATCTTGCGCGCATGCGCCCGCGCATCGGCGTACAGCTTCAAGCGACCTCGTTGCCGGAGAAAGCCAACGTGCGCGAAGTGCTCGTGCTGTACGCCGCGTACTACGGCATCGCGCCGCGCGCCGCCGAGATGGCGGAGCGCGTCGGTCTGGGCGACAAGCTCGACCGGCAGATCGCGCAGATGTCGGGCGGCGAGCAGCAGCGTTTGGCGCTCGCGCTGGCGCTGCAGCACGATCCCGACGTGCTGTTCCTCGACGAGCCGACGGCCGGCATGGACGCGTTCGGCCGGCGCATCCTGTGGAACGAAGTCGAGCGGCTGCGCGACGCGGGAAAGTCCATCGTGCTCACGACGCACTACATCGAGGAAGCGGAGCGCTTGAGCGACCGCATCTGCGTGATCCAGCGCGGGAAGATCGTCGCGGAAGCGCCGCCCGCGGAGCTGGTCGCGCGCTACGGCGGCGACGCGACCGTTTCGATCGTCGCCGACGGCTTCGCGCCGGGCGAGTCGCTCGACGGCCTCGGCACGTGGACGCTGGCCGGTGCGAAGTGGACGCTCGCGACGCGCGGCGAACCCGGGCTCGCACTGGCGGCGATCGTCACGCACGCGAACGAGATCGGCGCGACGATCACCTCGCTCGACATGCACCGGCCGACGCTGGAAGACGCGTTCATTGCGATCACCGGCGAGACGATAGGAGAGGCTGAATGACGCTGCTGCGAATGTTCGCGATCCAGACGAAGATGAACTTCGTGTGGTATTTCCGGCGCGACGGCGAGATGATGTTCTGGACGCTCGCGATGCCGGTGTTCTTCCTCGTGCTGTTCTCGTTCGCGTTCTCGACGGGACCGAACAGCGGTTCGGCGACGTTTCTCGTGCCCGGCATCATCGGCGCGCAAGTGCTCAGCTCGGGTTTTTGGGGCGTGGGCGTGATGCTCGCGACGTTCCGCGAGAAGCACTTGCTGCGCCGCGTCTATCTCACGCCCATGCCGCCGTGGGTGTTCTTCGGCTCGCTCGTCGTGTACCGCATGGTGCTGCTCGCCGCGCAGGCGGTGATCCTCGTCGCCGCCGGTGCGCTGCTGTTCCACGTCCGCATCACCGGCAACCCGCTGGAGATCTTCGCCATCTTGCTGCTCGGCACGGCGACGTTCATCTCGCTCGGCACGATTATCGGCGCGCTTGCGCGCACGACGGAGAGCGCGAACAACATCGCGTCGATCCTCACCGTCCCGCTGGCGTTTCTGTCGGACGCGTACGTGCCGATCGACCGTTTTCCGCACGCGGTCAGCTCGGCGCTGCGAATGCTGCCGTCCACGCAGTTCATCGACACCTTTCGTGACGTCTCTACCCACGGCGCGCCGCTGGCCCATTACGGCGCGTGGATCGGCGCGCTGGTGCTGTGGACCATCGCCGGTACGGTGATCAGCGCGCGCACGTTCCGCTGGGTCTGACCGCAGGGGAGGAAAGTGCGCCGGCACGGTTTTGAGACGCTCCTGAGACGGCGGCGGCCTATCGTCGTGGGTGGCGGGCACCCCGAAACGCTGATCAAGGAGGCAATCATGGCCACCACGTCCGTTCGAAAATACGTCGACTGCCGCGAGTATCCGAGCGAGAACAACTGCTCGCTGAAGATCTCCGGGACCGAGGAAGAGGTGCTCGCCGCTGCAACGCAACACGCCGTCGCGAGCCACGGCCACCAGGACGGCCCCGAGTTGCGCGATATGATGCGCTCGGGCTTGCGCGAGGAACGCACGTGAGCGCCGTGACGACGCCCGCAACGGCCGCGGCGCCGTTCGACGAAGCGAAGATGAACGCGTTCGTCGGCAAGATGGTCGGCGAGGTCGGCGCGACGCTCACCGGCGCGCTGGTCGTCATCGGCGACCGGCTTGGGCTGTACCGCGCGCTCGCGCAGTACGGACCGCTGACCTCGGACGAGCTCGCGGGCAAGACGGAGACGCACGAGCGCTACGTGCGCGAATGGCTCGCCAACCAAGCGGCGAGCGGCTATCTCGAATACGACCCGAGCACGCAGAAGTTCACGTTACCGCCCGAGCACCAGCCCGTGCTCGCCGACGAGTCGAGCCCCGTGCTGCTGTGCGGGCTGTACCAGATCGCGCAGACGCTGTTCGCCGACGAGCCCGCGATCACGCAGGCGTTCAAGAGCGGACGCGGCTACGGCTGGCACGAGCACGACGCGCGACTGTTCCCTGCGACGGAGCGTTTCTTCCGGCCGGGATACAACGCTCATCTCGTGCCGGAATGGATCCCCGCGCTGGACGGCGTGGAAGCGAAGCTGCGCGCCGGTGCGTCGGTCGCGGACGTCGGATGCGGGCTCGGCACGTCGACGATCGTCATGGCGCAGGCGTTCCCGAGCTCGCGGTTCGTCGGCTACGACTATCATGCCGAGTCGATCGCGGCGGCGCGCCGGGCGGCGGAGAAAGCCGGCGTCGGCGACCGCGTGCGCTTCGAGGTCGCGTCGGCGCAGTCGTTCCCGGGCGGTCCGTACGACTTCATCGCGTGCTTCGACTGCGTGCACGACATGGGCGATCCGGTCGGCGCGGCGACGCACATGCGCGAGGCGCTCGCGCCGGACGGCACGTTCATGATGGTCGAGCCGTTCGCGAACGACAAGCTCGAAGACAATCTCAACCCGGTCGGCCGCGTGTTCTATGCCGCATCGACGATCCTGTGCACGCCGGCGTCGCTGTCGCAAGAACCCGGCGTCGGGCTCGGCGCGCAAGCGGGTGAGGCGCGCATGCGCGCGATCTTCACCGAAGCGGGCTTCACGCGGTTCCGCCGCGCGACCGAGACGCCGTTCAACCTCGTGTTCGAGGCGCGGCCTTAGGGGACGGCCGCGAGCGCTTCCTCGACCGCGCGGTTGAACGGAAGCGCCAGATACGCCGCGCGCGCGGCCGCATCGTCGATCGCGGCAGCGCGCGCGCGCATCACCGAACCGGCTTGCCGCAGCAGCATGCGCGCCGCGTCCGCGCGGCCGCACGCGAGCTCGACCTGCGCCGCGGTCCACAGCCATTCCGACGGCTGGGGTGCGAGCCTGGGGTTGGCGTCGTACAGCGCCAGCAATTCACGCGCCGCGTGCGCGGCTGATTCGTGATCGCCCGCGCGAAGGTGGGCGAGCGCCAGCGCGCACAGGTTGTCGCCGAGCCGCGGCGTCGCGCCCGCGGGCCGGCGCAAGTCCACCGCGACCGCGAGTTGCGCGATGGATTCGGTGTTCGCGCCCAAGCCGCTTTCCGCGGCGCCCAGCGTGCCGAGCGCGGCCGATTCGAGATGCTGCGCGCGGATCTC
>JAQBPK010000110.1 GCA_028287565.1 Vulcanimicrobiota bacterium | reverse complement strand
GCGACGCGCACGCGTCCACGATCGAGCGGCGCCGCGCGTCGTCGAGCACGTCGATCCGCAGCGCGACAGCGAACAGCTGGTTCGGGCGCAGCGACGCGTCGGCGCCGTCCGGCCCGTCGATCACGTCGAAGCACCACCCGTGCTGCGCGCTCCAAAAGCGTTCGAAGCTCGCCTCCGCCCGTGTCGCCGCGGTTGTGAACGGGAGCGGCTCCTCACCGAGCCGCCGCGCGAACGCGGCGCATGCGCGCAACGCGTTGATCCACAGCGCGTTCACCTCGACCGGCTTGCCGGTGCGCGGCGTGACGACCCAGTCGCCGGCCTTCGCGTCCATCCACGTCAGCTGCACGCCCGGTTCGCCGGCGCGCAACAACCCGTCGCCGGGATCGACGCCGATGCCGAAGCGTGTCCCCGCGGTGTATGCTTCGACGATCGCGCGCACCGCCGGAAAGATCGCCGCCAGCGTGTCCGCATCGCCGGTCGCATCGATGTAGCGGCGTACCGCTTCGACGTACCACAGCGCCGCGTCGACGGTGTTGTACTCCGCCGGCTGCCCGCCGTCGGGAAAGTAGTTGGGCAGCATCCCGCCGTCGACGAAGCGCGCGAACGTGCGCAGAACCGACTCCGCGACCGCGTGCCGGCCGGTTGCGAGCGCGAGCCCGGGCAGCGCGATCGCGGTATCGCGCCCCCAATCACCGAACCACGGATACCCCGCGATCACGGACAGCGCCTTGGGATCGTCCGACAGCGGCCGCCGCACGACGAATTGATCGGCTGCGAGCACGAGCCGCTGCACCCATTCGGGCGCACGGTCGGCACCGTCGCTCCGCAGCGCGTGCCACGCCGCGAGCAACTCGCCGTCGCGTGCGGCGCGGCGGGCGAGCGCCGCGGCGCCGTCGACCTCCGGCAGCTCGTGATCCCCGACGGCAATCGTCACCGTCTCGTCCGGCGCGAGCACCGTCTCGAATGTCGCGACGCGAAGATGGTCCTCGCTGTCGTCGAGTCCGCGCGCGCGTTCCTCGGGATAGTCGAAGTTCCGGTACCACACGTGCTCCGCTGTGAACCTCCCGCCGTCCGCGCGCAGCTCGATCGTCATCGCGCCCGCGAACGGCACGATGCGGATCCCCGTCGCGGTCGCGGTGACGTTCATCGTCCAGTCGCCGGCGTGCGTCACCGCGTGCAGATCGCGGTGGTTCGCGAACGCGTGCAGCGCCAGGCGCACCGGCATGCGCGCCTGCACGGCGCGATAGCTGACGTACGTGCGATTCGCGTCGTGCTCCATCCAGATCCGGCGCTCGAGCAGCGCGTCGCCGCACACGAACGACCACACCGGTACCGTGCCTTCGAGCCGGAAGCCGGCGAGGTGCACGTACCCCTGCGGCGCGATGGTGCCGCCGCGCCAGCGGTCGGTCGCGAGTGGGTAGGTCGCGCCGTCGTATTCGACCTCCGCATCGATTTTCGGGCACAGCAGCGTCCGCCCGACGGGCGGCGTTCGCGCCGCGAAGAGCAGGCCGTGATAGCGCCGCGTCAGCGTCCCCGCCACCGTGCCGCACGCGAAGCCGCCGAGCCCGTTGGTGACGAGCCATTCGCGCGACTCCGCCACGCCGAGCTCGCCGCACAGCGCGCGGTCGAGGTCAAACGGCGGTATGGCGGCCTCGCACGCCGCCCGTTTCGTCGCAGCCCGGCGGGCTTACCCTTTGATGACCACCATCGCGAAGGCGAAGCCGGCGGCCGTGCGCGTGCGCGCGAGGTAGCCGTAGTCGGTGCGGTCCCAGATGTGATAGCCGTTGCGCAGCGCGTCGGCGATGCTCCGGAAGACCGTGATCCCCTGTGCCATGACGCCCTCCTTTCGTGCGCCCATGATGGACCGGCCCAGTTACATTGCGGTTACCGGCCGGGTGCTTTCGGCGACCCGAAGCTCGGTCGGCCTGGGGCCGGAGGGAGCGTGAGCAACCGACCGCAATACGGCTGTGGGCTGTCGTGGCCCGGAAGGGGTGGGACGAGCCATGGCGATTCGGGTCCTGGTCGTGACCGATGGTGACCGGTTCACGTACAATCCGCCGAGCGGCGGCAACTTCTCGATCCGGACGCTGGTGAACGCGTTCCTGAACAGCACCGTGCCGAGCATCTCGGTGGCAACCGCGCACCGGCGCGGTGCGGACCGCAACGAGACGAATGCCACCATTTTCGGCAACTTCGTCTTTACGCAAACCAATCTGTCGAATTACGACGTGATCTGGCTGATCGGCGACGAAGGCTTCAACCAGCATTTCGAGCGTGGCAGCGCACTCACCGATGACGAGAAGATCGTGCTCGCCGACTTCATGGAAGGCGGCGGAGGCGTGTTCGCCGTCGGCGACCACGACGGAATCGGCGCGTCCATGTGCGGAGATCTCCTTCGCGTGCGCACGATGCGCAAGTGGTTCGAGTACGATCACGTGCCGGCGGGCTTTCCCGCGAACTGGTCCACGGGCGGTTACGTCGGCGGAACCCCGCAAGGCATTGCGCGAGCCGACACGCTGCAGCCCGATAGCGCCGACGGCCAGTTCTATTTCGACGGACAATCGGATCCGAGGCCGCAACCGGTCACGTTCCCGCCCGGCCCCGTGCACCAAATTCTCCAAGGCCCGAACGGCCCGATCGCGTTCTTTCCGGATCACATGCACGAAGGTGAGGCGATCGAGCTGCCGGACGGCTCACCGTTTCTCACCGGCACCGTCTCCTACAACGGCGCGACGCACGGCGCCAGAACGTACACCGAGTATGCCACCGTCGCGGCGAACGGTTATCGCGAGCGGCCCAAAGTACTCGCGCGCGGTACCGAGATCGCCGGTCATACCACGCTGCTCGGGGGGGCGGCGTTCGTCCCGACCGACGGCAAGACGATCGGTCTGCTCAGCGCGTACGACGGCCACAACGTCAACGTCGGCCGTGTCCTCATCGGCTCGACGTTCCACCATTATCTCGACATCAACCTGATCGGCAATCCGGGAACGAGCAGCACGACGCCGGGCGCCGGTCCGACCGGCTCCGATCTCGGCCTGCCGCCGGACGTGCTCGCCGGGATCGTTGCCTATTATCAGAACGCCGTCGTCTGGCTGGCGCGGTCGAACGCGAACTGCTATCTGTGGGTGGAGAAGAGTACGTTCGGCGTCGACGAGGTGACCGACGCGGCGTCGTACGCGGACGCGTTCTTCATCGTCCTGGACGGGTTCACGCCCGCGCAGGCCGGCGCCAGTCCCGCCGTCGCGTTCGCCGGGCCCTTCGCGGCAATTCCGGGCATGCACGTTGCGCACGGCGCGCCGCAGCCGGAATTTCCCGGCAGCCCCAACGCGGCGCAGCGCATTCTCATTCCGTGCACCATCACGTTCACGCTGCCGCAGTCGATCCCGGCGTTCCCGGTGTCGCCCGCGCCGAGCAAGGAACTGCTGCTCGAGGCGTCGGTGCAGTTCCCCGGGCAAAACCTCAACGCGGACGCGGTGTTCGAGCTGGTGTCGGGTGCGGACCCGTACTTCACGAACGTCAACTCGGCGTTGCACAACCAATTCTGGCTCAGCCAGGACCTGCGCGTGTTCACGGTGACGCCGGGCTCCAACGCGACGCCGTTCCCGGGCGCCACGTTCCCCGGCGGCAACCCGACGGTGCTGAACGCCGCCGGCGGGTACCAGTACATCCAATCGGTGCTCAATACGCTCAACGCGTCGTATCACGATCCGAATGGACCCGATCCGTTCGCGTCGGTGCTGCCGCAGCAGGGCGGCGCGTTCACCGGCGACTCGTCCGTGACGCCGCACTCCACCAATCCGGGTGATTCGAACCATCCGTTCATCAACTACAACTTCGCGGTCGCGCGCGTGCGGCTGCAAGGCGCGGCCGGTACGTCGGCGGATCACGTCAAGGTGTTCTTCCGGCTGTACGCGTCGCAGTCGAACGACACCGACTACCAGCCGAACACGACGTATCTGAGCACGCCGGACGCGAGCGGCTTGCCGGGTTCGCCGCTGCTGGGCCCGGATCACGTGACGATCCCGTTCTTCGCGACCGGCAACTACCCGGGCAGCAACGACTACGCGCCCGGCGGCGTCAACAACCGCCACGTCACCGTGCCCGGCGGCGCGCACGGCACGTGGGCGTACTTCGGCTGCTTCCTCAACGTGTACGACCCGTCGTATCTGAGCGGCTCCTCGGTGCAAGCCGTGCTGCCCGGCACGCACCACTGCATCGTCGCGCAGATCGCGTACAACGGCGCGCCGATCGTCAACGCCAACGGCATCACGCTGAGCCCCGGTAACTCCGACAAGCTCGCGCAGCGCAACATGCAGATCACCGCTTCCGACAACCCCGGCGCGGCGGCCACGCACCGCATCCCGCAGACGTTCGATCTGCGCCCGAGCGCCGATCCTGCAACAGAGATAGGATCGCTGCTCGACCGGACCGACGAGCTGATGATCGACTGGGGCAACACGCCGCCGGGCAGCATTGCGAGCATCTACTGGCCCGCGGTCGACGCGCGCGACGTGCTGCGGATCGCGTCGTACCAGTACTCGTCGCACGCGCTGTCGGCGGCCGATCCGCACACGATTCAGTGCGAGGTGGGCCGGGGCCCGACCTTCGTGCCCATCCCGGCCGGGACCGGCACGAACTTCGCGGGCTTGTTCACGATCGACTTGCCGCCGACGGTGGTGCACGGACAGGAGTTCCACATCGTCGTGCGGCGCGGCAGCACGCGCCGGTTCGTGGTCGTCGGCGCGAATGCGAACGTCGTCGCGTTGACCGCGGCCGCGGCGCGAAAGTCGCCCACGACACGGAACTGGCGCTACGGCGTCGGCACGTTCCAGATCACGATTCAGGTGTCGAACAAGCACGCGCTGCTGCTGCCCGAAGAGAACACGCTCGCGATCCTGAAGTGGCGCCTCAGCGTGATGCCGCCGTCGAACCGCTGGTATCCCGTGCTGCAGCGCTACATCGACTATGTCGGCGCGCGCGTCGACGGCTTCGGCGGGAACGCGACCGCCGTGCTGCCGTCACCCGACGGATATATCCCGGGCGGCGGCGGTCATGCACACGACCACCGGCTCGAGAGCACCGGCAAGGTCGCCGGCGTCTGCTATGACCGCTTCGGCGATTTCGAAGGCTTCCTGCTGCTCACCGAAGCCGGGCACGAGCGGGCGTTCCGCAGCCGTGAGGGCGAGATCGAGGAGCTCGTCCTCGCCGCGTGGCGCGAGCGCTTCGTGATCTCCGTGTTCGTGCATGCGAACGAGCGGGACCGTCCGGTGTCGATCGTGTTGCGGCGGGCGCCACGGGAGGACGACGACTGATCACGCCCGGGCGGCGGATTCGAGCGAAAACGGGCTGAAGAAGAGGCGGATGCAGCTCGTGATCGACTGGGACGGCACGGTGACGGAGCGCGACACGCTGCTGCTGACGCTGCAGCATTTCATCGAGCCGGCGATCTTCGAGCGGCTCGAGGCCGAGCTGGACGCCGAGCTGGAGGCGGGCACGATGACGCTGCGCGAGGTGATGCAGCGCGAGTTCGCGCTGCTGACCGCGCCGCTCGACGAGGTCGTGGCCTTTCTGCTCGAGCACGCGCGCGTGCGGCCGGGCTTCGCGCAGGTCGTCGAGCGCTTCGATCCGCTGATCCTCTCGTCGAGCTTCCACGAGACGATCGAACCGGTTCTCGCGCGTGAGAACGTGACCGCCCGCGTGCGCGCGAACCGCGTCGACGCGCGCCCGGACGGCTGGCGCATCCGCTGGCTGAGCGAGGCCGACTGCGCGTCGTGCGGCGAGCCGTGCAAACGCGCATCGCTGCCGGACGGCCCGTTCGCGTACGCCGGCGACGGGTATTCCGACCGCTGCGCCGCACTCGCCGCCGACCGCGTGTTCGCGCGCGACGGCCTCGCGCGCTATCTCCGCAACCGCGGCGTTGCGTACGAGCCGTTCACCGACTTCCACGACATCGCCGCGGCGCTCAGCGTTTCTTGAAGCCGGACCAGAGCCGCTATGCGGCGATCGGACGGCACATCTTGCACGGGACGAGCCCGCACGCGTGCGCTTCTTCCGCGGTGCGCAAACCGCGGTAACCCGGTTCATCGACGTGGGTGGCGACGTTGCCGCAGGTCGGCAGGCAGAAATACCCGACGTCGCAGGCGATGAAGCGGAAGCCGCGGCGGGCCACGCTCTCCAGCGCACCGAAATCGAGGCCCTCGTGCTCGAGGAGCTCGCGCTTGGCGTCCGTGCCGAACACGTAGCCGCCGGCCGAGCTGTCCGCGCGAATGACGCGATGGCACGGGATCAGCAGCGGAACGGGATTGCGGCCGAGCGCGTTGCCGACGGCGCGCGTGGCGTCCGGCGTTCCGAGCTCGCGCGCGACCCATGCGTACGGGCGCGCGCTGCCGCGGCCGATCTCCGCCGCCTTGTGCAGCACGCGCTGCTCGAACGGCGAGCAGTCGCGAAGATCCACCGGAACGTCGACGTCTTCGCCGTGCAGCTTCGCGCGTGCGGCAGACGAGATCGGATCGTCTTCGATCGCGGGGACGACGCGGCGCCCGAAGCGGTCCGCATACCACACTTCGAAGCCGTGCTCGTCGCTCGCGAGCCGAATTGCCGACACACCCGCCGCGTTCCACGCGACACACACCGTGCCCAGCGCGCTTCCGGCGCGCGTGTAGCGGTCGACGCCGATGCCCGCGAACACCTTGGCGGTGAAGTCCGGCGAGACCGACCAGCGCGTCGCGTTGCCGTAGTCGGTGAGATTGGTCTCAGGCATCGTTCTTCTCCAGATGCGCTCGCACGGCGAGCAGCCCGCGATGCGCGGAGGCTTTGACGGTTCCGACGGGCTGCTCGAGCGTCTGCGCGATCTCGTCGTACGATAGCTCGTCGACGTACCGCAGCACGAAGGCCGGCCGCAGCGCCGGCGACAGTTCCGAGATCGCGACGCCGACCGACGCCCAAGCCTCTTCGCGCAGCACGAGCGTCTCGGGATCCGGTTGCGGGTCGAGCACCGCGACGCGCGGCGTGCCGTCGTCGTAGTCGAGGGGATCGCTGGGCGGCGGGGCGTCACGGAACGTGTTGCGCGTGAGGTTGTGCGCGATCGCGTACAGCCACGAGCGCAGCCGCAGCGCGGCGCGGCGCTCGGGCGGATACGTCTGCAGCGCGTGATACGCGCGCACGAACACGTCTTGAGCGACGTCCTCGGCGCGCGCGTCGTCGCGCAGCATCCGCGCCACGAACGTCACGATGCGCGCGCGATAGGCGATGACGAGGCGCTCGAACGCCGCGTCCAGATCGCGCGCGAGCGCACCGGCGAGCAGTTCGTCCCGGTCGGGCGGTCCGATGGCGCAGGCGATGGCCATCTCACCACCAGCCGGTGTCGATCTTTCGCTCACGGAGGAGCCGCCGTTCGGCGTCGTCGTTCCACGCGACGATCTCGTACCGGCGCGGCTCCGCCAGCGCGATGGCCGCGAGGCCGACGGTGACGATCGTGGCGAGCACGATGAGCAGTAGTAACATGGGGTCCTCCGGGGTTCTCATTCGAGTTGCCGGGAGAACACGGGAAGCAGGGGTCGCGTTGCATCGGAGAAGCGGGCACTTCGGTTAGCTCGGCCGCTGGTACCACGGGACGGGCGGTGGCGCCGCGACCGGGCCGGCGAAGGCGCGGACGATCGCCAGCGTTGCGAGCAGCGACGCCAGGAGGAACCAGCCGGCGCCGATGACGAGCGCCGCGACGGTGTGGCCGTCCAGAACGTCGTTTCCGACGTCGCGCTTGGTGTTGGGCCGGACCGCGCTCTGCGCGACGAGCCGGTCGAGCGCAGGGCGCGACGGTGCCACGAACGCGAACACGGTTTCGTCCAGACCGAACGTTCGCGCGACCCGTCCGTCGGTGAGCGTCGCATTGCGCTCGGTGAACCCGCCCGTGGAGAAGGACGTCGATTTGCGCTCGTTCAGCGAGGAGGCGTACTTCGCGATGACTTGGCTGGGGCGCACGGTTCGCACGAGCGTAGCCGTGCTGCCGTCGGCATAGACGGCGATCCGGCCGCCGTCCGCCACGATGTCGAAGACGCCGGACACGGGCCGTACCGAAACGGGGTTGCCGCCGAGCGCGGTGCGCGGCGTTTCCATGGCCGCGCGGTCCAGCACGTAGGGCGGCTGGTGATGCGCGAGCAGCGAGACCAGCACGCAGATCGGCACGACGATGCCCGCGGCGACGTACGCCACCACCGGCACGAGGATCGACGACCAGCGCGGCACGACGGTTGCTTCGTGGCCCGAGGACCGTGGCCTTGGCGGGAACGGATCGTTTGGCGATCGCCGGCGCGAATGATGCTCCGCCGGCGCGAGATGATCGGCAACCCGGTTCGCTGAACGCAATCGCGACGACCGCAAACACGACGGTTCGCTACTGCACAGATCGGAGTCATCGCATGGACGAAGACCGGTTCAACATCTCGGTGCGCAAGTTCCTCAAAGAAGTCGGCGTCACGTCGCAGCGCGAGATCGAAAAGGCGGTGCGCGACGCGCTCGCCGCTGGTAATTTGCGGCTAGGCGAACCGCTCCAAGCAACGATGACGGTCGAGATCGGCGCGCTGAGCCTGAAGCACGTGGTGAACGGCCGGATCGACGTTGGCTGAACGCCCCACGCACCGATCGCACCGTCGCGCCGGTGCCGGTTCAGTGAGCCGCTAGCCGTATCTTCGCATTCTTCGTAAGCCGCACACGGCAGCTGCGGCCGATCGGCCCATAGTGCTGCGGACGACGCACGCAATCGTTGAGCACGCGGTCGGACCGCGAGAGATCGGACTTCCAGTCGCCGTTCTTCAACGCGATCTCCGCCGACGCGCGTTGCGCGAGAAGATACGCGCCGATGAGACTGCGCTCCGGCTCGGGACAATGCGCATTAACGGCGATTCCGGAAACGGAGGCATTGTAAGCCGCTTCTCGCGACACCGACGGCTTGGCGGCCGTCCTCTCGAAAATCGCAGCACGGCGACAGCTCTCCTCGGAAACGACGGCGGCGGCAACGAGATGCCGTGGCGCGGCTGGTTTGGCAGCAACGTTGGGACGCGGTTTCGGAGCAGCCGCGGCGCGTGGAGCGGCGATAGCGGGTGCCCGCACGGCGACAGCCGCGGCAGTGCCTGCGGTTGCGAGGCGAACCTTTTGTGCTTGCGCCGCAATCTGAGCCGCTCGTCCCGCCGCTTTCTCGGCGCGGGTGGCGAACTCACGTGCCTGCTGCCGTGCAGCGTCGGCTTGCTGCCGTGCGGCCTGTGCGTGCTGCTGAGCCGCCTGGGCTTGATCGTTGTTGCCTTTCGCGAGGGTTTGCGCCGCGTTCGCGACACGCGCCCATCCCTCAGCTTGGACCGCCGCCCGCGACGCCGCCTCCCGATCGGCACGCGCCGCCTCAGCGGCCGCGACCGCATCCCTATTTCCATGAGACATTTGGACCGATGCAACCCACCCCAGCATCGCGCCAACCGCCAAGCACGAGATGCCGACGACCAGAATGAGAACGCGCGCCTGGTTCATCACCTCGTCAACTCGGTGGAGTCCAGTTGTTCGATCGGGTGATCGGTCCAGCCATAGCGCCCTCAATTCGCAAGCAGGGACCAGGCTCCCGGTGTCGTGCCACGTAGGCTAAGGCGGCCCGCCGCCGAAAAAGGGAACATCAGTTCGGGAGAACCGCTCCCGCCTGTAGCTGCTGAGGAGTGCCGTGGCGATAAACCCGCGCCAAGACTGAAATGTCCCTCGACGAATTCCTCGCGTGGGAAGCCGGCGAGACGACGAAGCATGAGTTCGTAGACGGCCACGTGTTCGCGATGGCAGGTGCCTCTCGCGCACACGGCACGATTGCGTTGAACCTCGCGGCGTTGGTCCGCCCGGCTATCCGCAAGACCGGCCGCCAAGCATACCTCGCAGACATGAAAATAATCCCGCCCGGGCAACGCTCGGTGCGCTATCCTGATTTCGTCCTAACCTGCGATTCGCGGGACCTTGCTGACGAACAAATCACGCGATTCCCGAAACTCATCGTCGAAGTGCTGAGCCGCAGCACGGCGGCGGTCGACCGCGGCGAGAAGTTCGAGGAATACCGGCGCATTCCAACGTTGGAGGAATACGTCATCATCGATTCCACGCAGGTCCTCGTCGAAATCTTACGGCGGGGCGGCGATCTCTGGACGTTCAAAGGCTATGGTCCCGGCTCAACCTTCCGACTAGAATCCATTCCGCTCGATATCGCCGTGAACGATCTCTACGAAGACATCCAGCTCGGACCGCTGGAGCAGGGAGTGATCGACACCCTCAAGCCATACCAAACCTGATCTACAGGCGGCGGCAGAGAGTAATCCAGGTGAAGTTCATTTGGAGATCGTTCGTCGGGTTGGCGGGATTGACGATCGGCCTGACTGGTACAGTCGGAATTGCGGACGCCTCAGACATGATGTTCCGGACGCCGTAATTTCGATTGGTTCGCCATTGGGAAACTCCGCGACGATGCGCAACGCGCCGCCGAGCGCTTCGATGTAGCGTTGGATCGTGCCGATGTACGCATCTGTGCGATGTTCGAGGCGCGAGAAGTCACCCTGCGCAATCTCCATGACGTCAGCGATCGTCGCCTGAGTCATCGTGCGCGCACGTCGAGTCTGTGCCAGGTTCATTCGTTCGATCACGAGATCGCGCAGTGCCCGCGACTTCGTTGCCGCGCGCTCCTCCGGCGAGCGCTTCGAATGAGTCTCCTGAATGTCGCGCCAGGACTTAGTCACCCTGTTCAGCCTCCTGGGGCTTGCCAAACCCGCCAGTTGACGCGCCCGATCCCAACCGGCGGCCAAAGGCACACGGGCTTTACATTTAGAAGGGGAGCCGGTCCATGTCGCGGGCCTACTCTCTTCTATTGTTCTACAAGGCGGACTTCCGGTGAGCACCCAGACCGACGCCGCCACCGGCGTCCACCCAGGTCCGGTTTCCGGCTCCGCTCTGGCCGACGGGCAGTCCGGCTGGTCGCCGCACGTCCAGCGTGCAGGGAACCCCTTCGACAAGCTCCATGCCTCGCTGGTCCCCGAGATCGAGCGGATCATCGCGCAGTACGAGGACAGGCGCTCCGGGCTCATTCCGCTCGCCCACCTCTTTCAGGAGCACGAGGGATACCTGTCCCCCAACGCCGTTGCCGCGATCGCCTACCACGTGCACGAGAGCCTTGCGACCGTCGAGTCGACGATCTCGTTCTACACGCTGCTGTTCCGCAAGCCGGTCGGCAAGTACATGATCCAGGTGTGCCGCAACCTCTCGTGCCTGCTCAACGGCGCCGAGGACATCATGGCCTACGCGCGCCGGCAGCTCGGAATCGGCCACCTCGAGACGACCGACGACGGCCTGATCTCGTATGAAGAAGTCGAGTGCCTAGCCGCCTGCGACCGCGCTCCGTGCGCGCAGGTCAACCTCGAGTTCGTCTACGACCTGACCCGCGAGTCGGTCGATGCGATGATCGCCGCGATTCGCGCCGGCACGTACGAGATCAAACCGCTCGCGCAAACCGTGAAACCGGGCCGCACCTGGAAAGTCGAGCAGGACACCGGGCGCAAGTCCGCCGGCGGCATGAACGTCTCCGACCCCAACAACGCCGGCGGCATCGGCGATGCGAGCGGGATCGTCATGTTCGACCTCATCGTGGGCAAAGCGAAGTACGAGACGCGCTCCACGGAGCGTCTCGTCCATGAGACGCAACTGCGTCCGGAGCTCTCGGAGAACGGCCACCACTAGCATGCCCACCGACCTGATCACGCCCGTCCTCACCAAGGGCATCGGCGAGCTGAACCTGCGCGACATCAAGGTCTATCAGGAGCAGGGCGGCTACGAGCAGCTGCGCCGCGCGATCGTGGAACTCTCGCCGAAAGAAGTCGCCGACATCTGCAACGGCTCGAACCTGCGCGGACGGGGCGGCGCGGGCTTTCCGACCGGCCGCAAGTGGTCGTTTTTGCCCAAAGACGCCAAGACGCGCTACATGGTCTGCAACTGCGACGAGGCCGAGCCCGGCACGTTCAAGGACCACATGCTGCTCGAGGAGACGCCGCACCAGATCATCGAAGGCATCCTGATCGGCGCGTACGCGATCGGCTGCGAGCACGCGTACATCTACATCCGCGGCGAGTTCAAGCGCGGCTACGAGATCATGCGTGATGCCGTGGCGCAGGCGCGTGACGCGGGCTTTCTCGGCGACAACATCTTTGGTACCGGCAAGCGTCTGGAGTTCACGATCCACCGCGGCGCCGGCGCGTACATCTGCGGTGAAGAGACCGGGCTGCTGAACTCGCTCGAAGGCAAGCGCGGCGAGCCGCGGCTGAAGCCGCCATTTCCCGCCATCAAAGGCCTCTACGGCGAACCGACCGTCGTCAACAACGTCGAGACGCTCGCGTATTTGCCGTACATCATGCGCAATGGTCCCGAGTGGTTCGCGAACGTCGGGCCGCAGCGCTCGCCGGGCTACAAGGTCGTATCGATCTCCGGTCACGTCGCGAAGCCCGGCAACTACGAGGTTGCGCTCGGCACGACGATCCGGCAGCTGATCTACGACTGCGCGGGCGGCTTGCGCCCGGGACGCAAATTCATGGGCGTGCAGCCCGGCGGCGGTTCATCCGCGTGCCTGTTCGAAGAGCACCTCGACGTCTCGTACGATTTCGACTCCGTCACGAAGGCGGGCTCGATGCTCGGCTCGGGCGCGATGGTCGTCTTCGACGACACGACCGATTTCGTCAAAGCGGCGTACGCGCTGATCCGGTTCTTCTCGCACGAGTCGTGCGGGCAGTGCACGCCGTGCCGCGAGGGCGGGCACTGGATCCAGAAGACGCTCGAGCGCATCCTCGACGGCCGCGGCGTCGACTCCGACATCGACGTCATCAAGTCCGCCGCGCACCAGCTCACTGGCTTGAACCTGTGCGCGCTCGGCGACTCCATCGAACCGTTCCTGGCCTCGGTGATCACGCGCTACGAAGACCAGTTCCGCGCGTACATCAAGAAGCCGGCGGAGAAGGTGGCCGTCTGATGCGGCAGTTCGGAACCCGCAGTCCCGACACGCCCGAGGCGCGCAAGAAGAACCGCATCGGCGCCGGCATCTTGTTCGTCGCCATCCTGCTGTGCCTGATCGCGAATCTCGTCGGCGCGTACGGCGGACCGCGCGCGATCATCGGTCCGTTTCTCTTCACCGGTGGCGCGCTGCTGCTCGTCGCCATCGTCTACATGCTCATGAACCGGAGAGCCAGCTAAGTGTCCGCCACCGTTTCGCAAACCGGTTCCGCGTCGCAGGCGGATCTCGTCACGCTGACGATCGACGGCGTCGAGGTTCGCGTCCCCAAGGGAACGCTGGTCGTCGAAGCCGCCAAGACGATCCACACCGACATCCCCGTCTACTGCTATCACGAGAAGCTCGGCCCAGCCGGTTTGTGCCGCATCTGCCTCGTCGAGATCGAGGGGATGCCGAAGCTGCAGATCGCGTGCAACACGCCGGTCGCGGACGGCATGAAAGTGCACACGCAGAACCCGCGCGTGGACGACGGGCGGCGCGCCATCCTCGAGTTCTTCCTGCTGAACCACCCGCTCGACTGCCCGATCTGCGACAAGGGCGGCGAGTGCGACCTCCAGGACTACGCGATGGCGTGGGGCCAGGGCTCCTCGCGCATGATCGAGCCGAAGACTGCGAAGCCGAAGGCCGTCGACCTCGGCCCGACCATCGTGCTCGATGAAGAGCGCTGCATCGTCTGCCAGCGCTGCGTGCGCTTCGACGACATCATCACGCGCGAGGACTCGCTGCGCACCGACGACCGCGGCGCGCACACGATTATCGCGACCGCGACCGGCAAACCGTACGTGTCCGACTTTACCGGCAACGTCACGGAGCTGTGCCCGGTCGGCGCGCTCACGTCGAAGACGTACCGCTTCCGCTCGCGCCCGTGGGACAACCACCGCACGACGACCTCGTGCACGCAGTGCAGCGTGGGCTGTCAGATGCACGTGGACGAGCGCGGCAACACGCTGCTGCGCACGATGAGCGTCACCGAGGACGACGCGATCTCCGACTCCTGGCTGTGCGACCGCGGCCGCTACAACATCGGCTTCGTCAACGACGAGCGCCGCATCACGACGCCGCTGCTCAAGCAAGACGGCGCGTGGGTGCAGATCGACTGGGACGACGCGCTCGCGCTGTGGGCCTCAAAGATCAAAGCAGCGATCGCGGCGGGCGGACCGTCGCGCATCGGCGCGATCGGCGGCGGCCGCCTGCTCAACGAAGAAGCGCTGCTCGCGGCGACGCTGCACCGCGCGCTCGGCGTCGAGAACCTCGACCACCGTGTGGGCGGACAGATGCTCGCGCACCACGCCGGCTTCTCCAACCACGTCGACGTCGAGAACGCGAACACGATCATCACGCTCGGTCGCCCGCCGTCGGAGCTCGCGCCGGTGCTGGACCTGCGCGTCCGCAAGGCCGTCGCGCGCAACGGCGCGCGGCTGATCTCGGTGGGCGACCACTACGCGAACAGCTTCGTGCCGGAGACGCACGCGACGAACGCGGACGAGCTGCGCGCCGCGATCGGCGAGAACCCCGGCCACGTGGTGCAGATCTGGGACGGCGTCGCCATCGAAGGTGGACCGGAGCTGACCGCGCCGATGTTCGAGCTGCCGAGCGCGACGCGCGTCGACCGCTACGTGATCCCCGAAACGCCCAACGGCCGCGGTGCCGAGGCGCTGGGGATGCTACCGCGCGACGGCGGCCTGAACGCGCTGCAGATGTTCGAAGCCGCGCGCGACGGCAAGCTCGACGTCCTCGGGATCCTCGGCGCCAACCCGGTGCTGCGCTTTCCCGACCGCGCGCTCGTGGAAGAAGCGCTGCGCGCCGCGCCGTTCGTGGTCGTCACCGATCTGTTCCTCACCGAGACGGCGGAGTTCGCGAACCTCGTGCTGCCGGTGTGCAGCGCGTTCGAGAAGAGCGGCACGACCACCGACTTCGCGGGCGATGTGCTGCCGGTGATCGGCTCCGTCCTGCCGCCCGAAGGCATCCTCGCCGACGGCGACATCATCGTCGACCTCGCCGAGCGGCTCGGCGTCGCACTCCCGCTTCCCGACGAGCTGGAAGCGAAGATCCGCGAGCTCGTCCGCACGCCGCCGCCGGCCCCGGTGCCGTACTACACGCGCGCCACGGCCGCCGCGCCGGACGGTGCGCTGCGCGTGATCCCGCACGAGTCGGTGTTCACCGGCGGCGGAACGCTCGCGTTCGACACGACGATCGCCGAGCTGCACGCCACTCCTCGCGCGAGTATCCACCGAGCCACCGCCCGCGCGCTCGACCTCGCCGATGGCGACGTCGTCGACGTCGCGGGCGCCAACGGCCAGATGGTGCGCGCGCTCGCGGTTCACGTCGACGAGCGCGTCGCCGAAGGCGCTGTCGCGCTGCTGCAGGGTGTCGTCGGCGCGCCGCTCAACGCGCTCGGCATCGCACCGCACGTCCGCCTGCACAAGGCTCTGGTGACCGCGTGAGCTCCGTCCCGATCTGGCTGATCGTCCTGATCAAAGCGATCATCGTGCTGTTCGTCGTTATCACCGTGTTCGCGTACTCCATGCTCGCCGAGCGCAAGGTGATGGGCTGGATGCAGCTGCGCCCGGGCCCGAACCGCGTCGGTCCCTGGGGGCTGCTGCAGCCCGCCGCGGACGCGGTGAAGATGATGTTCAAGGAAGATCTCACGCCCGAGACCGCCGACCCGCTGATCTACCGGCTCGCGCCGTTCATCTCGCTGATCTGCGCGATGGGTACGTTCGCGATCATCCCGTTCTCCGCCAACAAAGACGGCTCGCTGTGGGCGGTCGGGAACGTCAATGCCGGCATCCTGCTCGTGTTCTGCATGACCTCGATCGGCGTGTACGGCATCTCGCTCGCAGGCTGGGCGTCGGGCTCGAAGTTTCCGCTGCTCGGCTCCGTGCGTTCGACCGCGCAGATGATCTCGTACGAGCTCGCGATGTCGATGTCGGTGATCGGCGTGCTGATCCTCGCCGGCTCGACCGCGCTCAGCGACATCGTGAACGCGCAGTACCGCGTGTGGTTCATCATCCCGCAGCTCGTCGGCTTCGTGATCTACCTCATCACCGCGATCGCCGAGACCAACCGCGCGCCGTTCGACTTGGTCGAAGCCGAGACCGAGCTGGTCGGCGGCTTCCACACCGAGTACTCCGGCCTGCGCTTCGGTTTGTTCTTCATCGCCGAGTACCTCAACATGATCACGGTGTCGTGCCTGGCGACGCTGCTGTTCCTGGGCGGCTGGAACGGCCCGTTCGGGCTGCCGTCGTTCGGACTGCTCGGCCTGTTGTGGTTCATCATAAAGGCCGGGTTCTTTCTGTTCTTCTACATCTGGTTGCGCTCGACGCTGCCGCGCTTTCGCTACGACCGCCTGATGGCGTTCGGGTGGAAGGTGCTGCTGCCGGTCGCCACGCTCAACCTCATCCTGACGGCCGTCGCCGTCGCCGTGTGGCCTACTCATGTCTGACCATCGCAAGAACCTATTCAACGTGGGCGCGCTCGTGCGCGGCCTCACGACGACGTTCAGCTACATGTTCAAGAAGAAGCCGACCGTTCAGTACCCGTCGGTGATGAAGCAGCACGCGCCGCGCTTTCACGGCCTGCACGAGTTGCGCCGCTACGCCGATGGCAAGGAGCGCTGCATCGGCTGCGAGCTGTGCGCGATCGCCTGCCAGGCGAACGCGATCACGGTGATCGGCGCGGAGAACTCGCCCGAAGACCGCCGCTCGCCCGGCGAGCGTTTCGCCGCGCGCTATGAGATCGACGAGCTGCGCTGCATTTTCTGCGGCTTGTGCGAAGAGGCGTGTCCCACCGACGCGATCGTGCTCACGCCGCGCTTCGAGATGGCCGACTACCGCCGCGGAGCGTTCGTGTACGCGAAGGACCGTCTGCTGGTGCCGCCCGAGGCCGGCGTCGGCACGCCGCCCGACGAGCGCCCCAACGGCATCCCGGCCGACCTCGGCGGCGTGTTCCGCGCCAAGGACACGGTCGACATCACCGCGGGATACGAGGCGACGCACCGCGGCCACATCCTCAAAGACCACACGCGAGGCGGCGCGGCGTGATCGCGTTCTGGATCCTCGCGCTGCTGATGATCGCGAGCGCCGTCTTCACCGTGACGGCGAAGAAGCCGGTGTACTCGGTGGTTGGGCTGCTGGCGAACTTCGTATGTCTCGCCGCGCTGTACCTCGAACTGCAGGCCGAGTTCCTCGCGGTCATTCAGATCGTGGTCTACAGCGGTGCGATCCTCATCTTGTTCGTATTCGTCATCGCGCTGCTGTCGAGCGGCGTGCGGCCGTTCGACGTCGGCCCCAACCGCGCGCCGCACATCCTGTATCCCGCGATCGTGATCGCGGTGCTCGCGCTGGCCGGGATGACGGTCAGCGCGCTCCGCACGCCGGTCGCCGTCGTACAGCTTCCCGTCGGCCAGACCGGGGACGCGAACGCGTTCGGCAGCGTCGGCAACTTCGGCACCGCGCTCTTCACCACGAACCTGCTGCCGTTCGAAGTGACGGCGTTCATCCTCATGGTCGCCGTGATCGGCGTCGTGCTGATCGCGGGCGACGAAGACCCCACGACCGGCGTGGTGCGCCGCCGCAAGCGCCCCGGCGCGCGCGAACCGATCGTGAAGAGCGAGCCGACCATTCGATGAGCGTCGCACCCGAGAACTACATCGCGCTTTCGGCGGTTCTGTTCTTCATCGGCGTGGTCGGCGTGATCTCGCGCCGCAACCCGCTGATCATGCTGATGGCGGTCGAATTGCTCTTTAATTCCGCGAATCTGGCGCTGGTGGCGTACGCGCGCGCCTGGGCCAACAACGCCGGCCACATCTTCGCCTTCCTCGTGATCACCGTCGCCGCCGCGGAAGCCGCCATCGCGCTGGCGATCGTGGCGGTCACCTTCCGCCGCACACCGTTCGTCGACGTCGACGAAGTCTCGGCGCTCAAGGGCTGATCTCGCACATGCTCCTTTATTTCATCTGGCTCTTGCCGCTGCTGGGCGGCGTGCTGCTGTGGGCGTTCGGTCCGCAGCTCAAGTCGTGGGCGGGTCCGATCGGCTCCGCGCTGATCGGCGTCTCGTTCGCCGCGACCGTCGTGCTGTGGAACGACGCGTCCGCGCCCGGTGGTCTGCACGTGCCGCTCGTCACGTGGCTGCCGGGCTGGAGCTTCGGGCTGCAGCTCGACAAGCTGTCGCTGATCTGGTCGCTCATCATCACCGGCGTCGGCTTTTTGATCCACGTCTACTCAATCGGGTACATGGACGGCGACAAAGCGTTCGCGCGCTTCTTCGCCTACATGAATTTCTTCGTGTTCGCGATGATGACGCTGGTGCTCAGCGACAACGTCGTCGGGCTGCTCGTCGGCTGGGGCCTCGTCGGCCTCGCGTCGTACTTTCTGATCGGGTTCTGGTTCGAGAAGCCGTCGGCGGTCGCGGCGGCGCGCAAGGCGTTCGTGATGAACGTGGTCGGCGACGTCGGGCTCATGTTCGCGATCTTCCTGCTGGTGCAGCACATCGGCTCGATCTCCTACGCGGACATCTTCACGCACTTCGCCGTGCTCGCGTCGTTCTCACCGCACGTGACCTTCCTGGTGTGTCTCGGCCTGTTCATCGGGTGCGCGGCGAAGTCGGCGCAGATTCCGCTGCACACGTGGCTCCCCGACGCGATGGAAGGGCCGACGCCCGTCTCCGCGCTGATCCACGCCGCCACCATGGTCACGGCCGGCGTGTACCTGATCGCGCGCTTCGCGCCGCTGTGGTCGGCCTCGCCCGACGCGCAGCAGCTCGTCGGCGTGATCGGCGCGCTCACCGCGATCGCGGGCGCGATCCTGGGCTGCGCGCAGTGGGACATCAAACGCATCCTCGCCTACTCGACCATGTCGCAGATCGGCTACATGATCATGGGCGTCGGCGTCGGCGCGTACCAGTCCGGCGTGTTCCACTTCCTCACGCACGCGTTCTTCAAGGCGCAGCTCTTCCTCGCCGCGGGCATCGTGATCCACGCGCTCGCGAACGAGCAGGACGTGCGGCGCATGGGCGGCCTGCGCACACGAATGCCGTTCGCGTTCATCGCGATCGGGGTCGGCGTGCTCGCGATCTCCGGCGTCCCCGGCTTCAGCGGTTTCTTTTCGAAAGACGCGGTCGTGTACGGCGCGCTCGAAACCGGCCACCCCTGGCTGTACGCGATCGGCGTCATCACCGCGGGCGTCACGGCGTACTATATGTTCCGGCTGCTGTTCCTCACGTTCTTCGGACCGTACCGCGGCGACGTCGACCCGAGCGATCTGGGCATCCGCCATCCCGAGCTCGCCGGCATCGCACCCGCGTCGGCGGGCCGCGCCGCGAGTTCCGGACACCATCCGGAAGAAGAAGAACCGCACCGCCACGCGCCGTCGTGGCTGATGTCGGGGCCCGTCGCGATTCTCATCGTGCCGACCATCTTCATCGGCTTCCTCGACTGGGGCGGCGCGAACAGCCCGTGGGGGCGCTTCTTCGACGGCTTCTTCCCGCACGCGAGCGAGGCGGCCGCGCACGCGCCGGCGATCTCCGAGATCGTCTCCACCGCGCTGGTGTTCGTGGTCGTGGTGATCGGCTTCG
Source organism: Vulcanimicrobiota bacterium (assembly GCA_028287565.1). Lineage (GTDB taxonomy): Bacteria > Vulcanimicrobiota > Vulcanimicrobiia > Vulcanimicrobiales > Vulcanimicrobiaceae > Vulcanimicrobium. Next base: position 2,729 of record JAQBPK010000110.1, on the reverse strand, counting down.
CGATCGCCTTCTGGCGCTACGGCACCACGGTTGCGCAGCGCGATGCGATCGCGCGGCTGCGCACCGAGTCGATCCGCATGCCGGCCGTGCTGGTGAACGCATACTACTTCGACGCCGCGTACGAAGCGCTGCTCGTGCGACCGGCGCGCGCGCTCGGCGGCTGGTTCGACCGCTTCGTCGACCCGCACGTCATCGACGCCGGCGTACGTGAAGCCGCGTGGAGCGCGCAGTGGCTCGGCCACCTGTTCCGCAGCTTCCAGACCGGCTTGGTCCGGGCATATGCCCTCACGCTCGCGCTGGGCGTGGTGTGCATCGTCGCGTACTACGCGTTCGCGTTCACCGGAGGTGTCCGGTGACCGTCACCGCGCTGGTTCTCGGCCCGATCGTCATCGGGCTGCTGCTGTACCTGGTCCCGCGCAAGCAATGGCGCACGGCGACGACGGTCGCTGCGGTGATCGCCGCGCTGGCGTTCGTGCTCGCGCTCGCCGATCCGCACGCGCCCGACGCGTCGCGGCACTGGCTCGCGCGCCCGTTCGACGCGTCGTTCCACGTCGGCTTCGGCCCGATCTCGTACTGGATCGTGCTGCTGCTCTCGCTCGCGACGTTCGGCGGCGCGCTGGTGCTGACCGGCCCCCGTTCGCGCGACGTCGCCGCGCAGCTGCTGATCCTGCAAGGCGCGATGAACGGCGTCTTTCTCGCAAAAGACCTGCTGCTGTTCGCGCTGTTCTGGGATCTCATGCTGATCCCGGTGTTCCTCGTGCTGATCGACGCCGGCCCGCACGCGCGCGCCGCGTGGAAGTATCTCATCTACAACCTCACCGGCGGGCTTGCATTGCTGCTCGCGACCGCCGCGTTCGGCGTCGTCGCCGGGACGACGGACGTCATCGGCAACCCGAATACGCACGTGACCATCGGCGAGACGTGGGGCCTGTGGATCTTCGCCGGATTCGCGTTCGCGTTCTTGATCAAGACGCCGGTGTTCCCGTTCCACACCTGGATGCCGGACACGTACGCCGAGCTGCCCGCGCCGGTCGTTGCGGTCGTGTCGTCCGTGCAGTCGAAAGCCGGGCTGTACGGCTTCATCGTGATCGCGCTGCCGTTTCTCGCGCCGGAGATGGCGCGGGCGCAGACGCTGATGATGGTGCTCGGCTCGATCGCGCTCGTCTATGGCGCGCTGGCCGCGCTCGCCGAGCGCGATGCGAAGCGCGTTGTGGCGTACAGCTCGCTCTCGCACCTCGGGCTGATCCTGCTCGCGATCTTCAGCGGCTCGGCGCTGGCGTTCCAAGGCGCGGTCGTCTACATCGTCGCGCACGGGCTGTTCAGCGCCGCGCTGTTCCTCGTGCTCGGCGCGGTGGAGCAGCGCGAGGAAACGCGCGACCTCGCGCGCCTCGGCGGCCTGGGCGCGCGCAATCCCAAGCTCGCGGGTGCGCTGATGCTCGCCGCGCTCGCCGCGCTCGGCCTTCCCGGGCTGGCGGGTTTCAGCGGCGAGATCCTGATCCTCACGGGTCTGTTCAAAGCGGGCTTCGTGTGGCCCGCGCTCATCGCGCTCGTCGCGGTCGTACTCGCGTCGGCGTACATGCTGCGCCTGTTCCAAGGTATCATGAACGGCCCCGAGGTTCCCGATCTGCCCGAACGCCGGGACATCACGTGGACCGAAGGGCTCGCCGTCGCGCCGCTCGTCATCGGCTTCGTGCTGCTCGGCGTGAACCCGGGTCCGGTCGTCGCGCTCGTCAGCGACGCGTCGAAGACGACCGTTTCATCCACCGGCGCGCCCGCCGCGCCGATCCCGGAGACCGTCCGTGCCGCTCGGTAATTTTCCGTCGAATGCCGACTACGCCGCGCTGCTGCCGTTCACGGTCGTCGCGCTCGCGCCGCTGCTGATCCTGTTCGTCGACCTGTTCTACCGCGAGAGCGGTCCGTGGCGCCGCGTGGTCGCCGTCGGCCTCGCGATCGTGTGGCTCGTCGTCGCGGGCGTTCTGCAAGGCGTGCAGTACCCGCACGACTATTCCGCGTTCGGCGGCGCGTTCGTGCAGGGCGGCTTCTCGATCGTGTTCAGCGAGATCGTGATCGTCGCGACGATCGCGACGCTGCTGCTCTCGCTCGGCGTCGGCCGCGACGACCAAGTCGCCGGCACCACCGCGCTGCTGCTGTGGAGCGCGAGCGGGGCGATGCTGATGTCCGGCGCGTCGAACCTGATGATGGTGTTCCTCGGGCTCGAGCTGCTCTCGCTCGGACTGTATTGCCTGTGCGCGATGTCCGCGCGCACGACCGCGCGCGAGTCTGCGCTCAAGTACTTGATCCTCTCGTCGATGGCGTCGGGGTTCTTGCTGTACGGCTCCGCGCTGCTGTTCGGCGCGACGGGCTCGGTGGCGTTCTCCGCGATCGCGACCGCGGCGATCACGCCGCTGCTCGCGCTCGGCGCGGGGCTGTTCCTGGTGGGGCTCGCGTTCAAGCTGAGCCTCGTCCCGTTCCACGCCTGGACGCCCGACGTGTACGAAGGTGCGCCGCTGCCGGTGACCGCGTTCATGTCGATCGCGACGAAGGCGGGGACGCTCGCGGTGCTGGCGCGGTTCGCATACGCGGCGCTGCCGTCGGATCGCGCGTCCGCGATTCTCGCCCCGCTGTGGGTGCTCGCCGCGCTCTCGATGATCGTCGGCAACCTCGGTGCGCTGGCGCAGACCGACATGAAGCGGCTGCTCGCGTACTCGGGCATCGCACAGGTCGGCTAC
>JAQBPK010000076.1 GCA_028287565.1 Vulcanimicrobiota bacterium | reverse complement strand
CGATCGCGCCGGTGATCAAAGTGGCGACCAACACGTCGATGTTCGAGCGCATGCGCGAGAACATGGACGTCAACGCGGGCGCGATCGTCGACGGAACGCGCTCGCTCCAGGACGTCGGCGACGAGATCTTCGACTGGATCGTCGACGCCGCAAACGGGCGTGAACCCGCCGCGGAGGCACTCGGCTTTCGCGACTTCGCGATCAACCGCATCGGGCCGTCGTTCTAGCGCGGCCCCAACCAAGGAGCGTGCGTCTGTGAAACTCGACCGGAAGAATTTTCTTGCCACCACCGGCGCCGTAGCGGCGGGTGCCGCGATCGGATTCCCTGCGATCGTCGGTGCCGCGCCGGAACCGATTCGGCTCGGCACGATCCCGTGCCTCACCGGATCGAACGCGCTGCTGGGACAGCAGGAGCACGAAGGCGCCGCGCTCGCCGTCGAAGAGATCAACGCGCGGCCCGGCAAAGTCTACGACGGGCGTCCCTTCGAGATCGTCGAGGAGGACGCGACCAACGACAACCAGTCGGCGGTCTCGGCGCTGAACAAGCTGCTCGGCGAGAACGTCGTCGCGGTCGTGTGCCCGGTGCTTTCCACGCAGGTACAGGCGATGGCGCCGGTCATGAAGACGCGCGAGATTCCGTGGATGACGGGCGGCACCGCGGTGAAGAACACGCAACTCGGTGTCCCGGGCATGTTCCGCCTGCGGGCGTCGGACGGGATCACCGCCGCGGGCATGACGAACTTCGCGGTGAAGGACAAGAAAGGCAAGAAGGTCGCGATTCTCCACGCGAGCGACGCGTTCGGAACCGGCGGCGCCGACCAGATCGTCCAGAACCTCGACAAGATGGGCATGAAGCCGGTCGCCAACGAGCAGTACCCGAAGGACGCGAAAGACTTCACCGCCGAGATCCTCAAGATCAAGCAGTCCGGCGCTGACGTGCTGCTCATGTACATTCAGAACCCGAGCGACACGGCGATCATCCTCAAGCAGATTCGCTCGCTGGGACTGAACGTACCGGTGGTCGGCTCGCCGTCGCTCGCGAACCAGACGGCGATGGAGGTCGCCGGGAAGGACGCGTACGGCACGTTCGCCGCCGTCGACTTCATCGTGGGCTTCAACTCCAACGTCGCGACGCATTTCCTCACGTCGTTCTTCCGCAAGTACCACCATCTGCCCGACGTCGGCACGGGCTCGGGCTGGGTGTACGACTCGGTGTACATGCTCGCCGACACGTACAAGAAACAGAAGTCGACCGATCCGAAGCAGACGATCGCGTCGCTCAAGAGCATCAAGAAGTGGGACGGCGTGCTCGGCTCGTTCAGCGCGGACGCCGAAGGCAACATGGTGCACTCGGTGTCGATCGGCCAAAACCAGGACGGCAAGCTGCACCTCGTCAAGAAAGTCTCGGGCTAGCGATGCATTTCGACCCGGTCGCCAACATGCAGCTGCTCGTCAGCGGTCTGGCGATCGGGTCGATCTACGCGCTCGTGGCGCTGGGGTTCGTGCTGATCTACAACGCGGTCGGCGTGGTGAACTTCGCGCAGGGCGAGTTCGTGATGTTCCCGTCGTACATCGCGGTGACGTTCTTGCTGCCGGCGACGGCCGTGTTCGGCACGATCGTGCACTGGCAGCTTCCGGTGCTGCTGGTGTACGCGCTGGTGCTCGTGCTCATGGTGGGCTTCGGGCTGCTGTTCAACCGCATCGCGTACCACCCTTTGCGCGACCGCGGCTGGCTGCCCGTCGTCATCTCGACGATCGGCGTGTCGATCTTTCTGCGCAACGCCGCGCAGATGACGTGGGGCAGCCAGCCGATCGTGATGCCGAGCTTGTTCACGGTCGACACGATCGCAGTGGGACCGCTCCACATCCGCCCCCAGGACTTGCTGATCATCGGCGTCACCGCGCTGCTCATCGCGTTTCAGTATTTCCTTTTCGAGCGGACGACGCTGGGCAAGCAGATGCGCGCCACGGCGCAGGACCGCACCACCGCGCGGCTGATCGGAATCCGGGTCGGGCGCATCGTCTCGATCACGTTCGTCTACAGCGCGCTGCTCGGCACGATCTCCGGGCTGCTGGTCGCGCCGCTGTTCACCGTCACCAAGGAGATGGGCGGGCTCATCGCCCTCAAGGCGTTCGCGGCCAGCATCGTCGGCGGCTTCGGCAGCATCCCGGGCGCGATCGTCGGCGGCCTCGCGATTGGCGTCATCGAGACGTTCGGCGGCTTCTACGTCTCGTCGTCGTACGTCGACGCGATCGCGTTCATCATCCTGATCGGCGTGCTGCTGTTCAAACCGTCCGGCTTGTTCGGCGAGCGCGTCGCGGAGAAGGCGTGATGAGTGGTAACCGCGCGCTCTGGATCGCGGCCGTCATCGCCGTCGCCGCGCTGCTGCCGGTGTTCGTGCACTCCGACTATATCCTCACGCTGCTCGACCTTGCCGGCATCTATGCGATCGCGGTGATGGGTCTTGGCATTCTGCTCGGTTTCACCGGGCAGATGTCGCTCGCGCAGGCGGCGTTCTTGGGAATCGGCGCGTACACGTCGGCTTGGTTCACCACGCATCTCGCCTGGCCGGTCTGGCCCGCGATGGCCGCGGCCGTCGTGCTGAGCGCGCTCGTCGGCCTGGCGGTCGGGTATCCGTGTCTGCGCCTTTCGGGCCACTACCTCGCGCTCGCGACGATCGGTTTCGGTATCATCGCACAGCTCGTGCTGATCAACTGGAAGTCGGTGACGAACGGAAGCGACGGGATCACCGGAATTCCCCCGCCGCAGATCGGCCCCTGGGTCCTCGACACGTACGGCAAGTACTACTATCTCGTCCTCGCAGCGGTGCTCGTCTGCGCGTACGTCGCCTGGCGCATCAAGACGACGCGTGTCGGCCGCGCTCTGCACGCGATTCGAGAGAACGAGATCGCGGCGCGCGCGACCGGGATCGATGCGACGCGCTACAAGATCATCGCGTTCGTCCTCGCCGGCGCGTACGCGGGCCTCGCGGGAAGCCTGCTGGCGCACGACATTAAATTCATCAGCCCCGACTCGTACTCGTTCGACCAGTCCGTCGTGTTCCTCGTCATGCTGATCCTCGGCGGCTCGTCGTCGATCAGCGGCGCGATCATCGGCGCGGTGCTGCTGACGATGCTGCCGGAGGTGCTGCGCCCGCTCAAGAGCTCGTACATCATGGTGTACGGCGCCGCGGTCATCGCGATGATCGTGTTCATGCCGCAAGGACTCGTCGGGCTGTTCGCCGCGCTGCGCACGCGGTTCGAGCCGCGCACGCCGCCGCGCGCCGGCGCGCCCGTCGGCGCACATAGCGCACCGGGCACATCGGTCGCATCCGGCGCGGAACCGGCATGAGCGAATCTGGCGTTCCGGAGCGCAGCGTTGCGTCAGGCGGAACCGCACACGGCGCTGTATCAGACGTGC
>JAQBPK010000074.1 GCA_028287565.1 Vulcanimicrobiota bacterium | reverse complement strand
GCACGTCTTCGTACCCGTCCAAGCGTCCATGGAGAAGCATCACATCCGCTTTCCGCACCGCCAACGCCGGCCGCACGCCTCGCCCATGCACACCACGCCGCCCGCGGGTACGCGATGAACGCGCCGGCAAGCTCCGGACAAGCCGTCGCACTGGTCGACACGCCCGAGGCGCTCGCGCAAACCTGCGCGCGCATCGCGCAGGCTCCCCGCGTCGCGCTCGATACCGAGTTCCACACCGAGAAGTCGTACACGCCGCACCTGATGGTCGTGCAGCTGCTGTTCGAGGACGGCGTCGCGCTCGTCGATCCGCTGGCGTTGCGCGACCTGCGTCCGCTCGTCGACGCGCTCGCCGGCGCGCGCGTCGTGGGGCACGCGCTCTCGTCCGACCTGCGCATCCTCGCGGACGCGTTCGAGTCGCTGCCGCGCGAGGTGTACGACACACAGGTCGCCGCGGCGTTCGCAGGCTACGGGCTGTCGATCTCGCTGCTCGACCTCGTGCGCGATTTGTGCGGGGTGACGCTGCGCAAGTCGCAGACCGTCAGCGACTGGAGCACGCGCCCGTTCACGCCCAAGCAAGTGGAATATCTCGTCGACGACGTGCGCTATCTCTTCCGGCTGGAAGACACGCTGCGCGAGAAGCTGCGCGCGCGCGGCCGCGAGACGTGGGCGCAGGAAGAGATGCCGGCGCTCGTCGAGCTGCGCACGTACCGCAACGATCCCAAGCGCCTGTACCTGCGCGTGTCGGGGAACGCGCGGATGAACCGGCGCGAGCTCGGCATCCTCAACGAGCTCGCGCACCTGCGCGACCGCTACGCGCGCGAGCGCAACATCCCGCTCAAGTACGTGCTGCCCGACGACGTGATGATCGGCCTCGTGCAGCTGCGCCCGAAGAGCGTCGAGGAGCTCTCGCAGCTGCGCCGCATCGACGCCGGGACGCGGCGCAACCTGGGCGACCGCATCATTGAAGCGGTGCGCCGCGGCGAGACGATCGCCGATGAGGAGCTGCCGCCGCGCGCGCCCAAGCCGCTGGGCCCGCAGCGCGAGGCGCTCGTGTCCACGATGGCGGTGCTCGTGAGCGCGCTCGCCGCCGAGAACGATCTCCCGACGACGCTGCTGCTCCCGCGCGCGGCGCTCGAGCGCATCGCGCGCGAAGCGCCGCAGACGCCCGAGGCGCTAGGCGACGTCGTGAAGCTCACGTCGTGGCGGCGCCAGCTCGCCGTCGACCCGCTGTGGGAGATGCTCACCGGCGAGTCGGTGCTGCGCGTGCGCGGCTACCGCGACGCGGATCCGCGAACGACGATCGAGCGGCTGGACGAGGCTGAGATCAGCGCCGGGGAGACGGCGACGGGTTAGGCGACACCGGCTGCGGCAGGGGGACCGCCGTGCGCGCCGGACCGGGCACCGGCGGCGTCGGTATCGCGGCCGGCGACGCTCCGGAGGATGCGGGGCGCGGCGACGGCACCGTCGTGATCGTCTTGGTCATGATCTGGTTGTACTGGCGCTGCGTGGCGCAGTTGGTTCCGGCGAGCTTGCCTTTGAGGCCCGGCCAGTTCGTGCACTGCGTGAGCAGCATGTTCGCCCGGTCCATGTCGCGCTGCCAGTTGCCGATCTTGAGCTCGTGCGCGGCGGCCGCGCGCATCGAGAGCAAGTAGGCCTCGTTGACGAGCCGCATCTGCGCGTCGTTGCAGCGCTGGTTCGCGCTCAGCCCCGCAACGGCGGAGTCGTACGAGGCCTGACGGGTCACCGAGTCGCTCGCCGCGGTCTTCTCGTACTGGAGCGCCTGGTTGCAGTACTGGTTGGGAGCGACCTCGGATCCCGCGGGCGGCGCGGGCGGCGCGGGCGCCGCGGGCGCCGGCAGCGGAGCCAGGGCGGCGGCGAGTGCGACCGCCATGGCAGCGGCAAGCGCGCGCGGTCCGGAAAGGCGTGTGTGAGCGGTCACAAATCGCTTGGTTCCCACCCAAGGCCCCCGCCTCTTCCTAAAGCGCGCAAGAACCGCCCGATTCGAGAGGCGTCGTAAGAAGGATCGGCGGCCAGCTCCCGCGTGGTCCACGCCGCGAACGCTTCCAAATCGACGTCGTCGCGCGCCCGCGCGACCGCGAGCGCGACGTCGAGCGCGGTGCGGTCGCCCCACGCCCAATAGTGCAGGAAGCGGTCGCGCACGACGTCGGTCGGGGTGTAGACGTGCAGCAGCAAGTCGTCGCGGCGTTCGGTGCGCCAGGCGGTGACGTACTCGCGGCCGATCGCGAGCGGGCCGATCGGGAACGCGAGGGCGTACGGCAGCGTGTCGTGGCGGTAGTGGCCTTCCGCAACGCGCGCGTAGCCGAGCGTCGCCAGCGCGCGGTCGACCACGTGCGGCGCGGCGCCGACCTCGACGACGAAGTCGATGTCCAGCGATTGGTACAGGTCGGGCACATAGTACGCCGCCGCGCTGCCGCCGCACAGCACCGCCGTCTCGCCCGCGCGCTCGAGGACAGTGCATGCGGCGAACGCCACGTCGACCAGCGTCGCGTCCCCGCCGAGGATCACGGCGGCTTGCCGATGCGGCGCGGCCGCTCGCGGAACGTGCGCGCGCGCTCGCCCACTTCCGGATACGCGGCGACGAGCCGCTCCAGCAGCGCGCGCAGCTCCACCGCGCCGTACCAGCGCCGGTTCAGCAGCACGATGCGCGTCGTCCCGACCGGGCGCGACACGACCACGCCGGCGCGCTCCAGCGCGATGACCACCCGGTGGACGGCGTTCGCGCTCGACTCGATCTGGCGGGCCAGCTCGCGCACGTGCAGCCCGTTCTCCGAGAGCGCGAGCCGGATGAGGACCCGGTCGCGGGTCGCGGTGCCGAAGACCGCCGGGCGAAGGTCGTCGCGCCGCATGCCGGGGCATTGTCCCAAAGAACGGTACGTGTGTCAACGAACGAGGGACAGTCTCGCGGGAGCAGGGCGAGCACGCGGCGCCGAACGCTCTCCAACGCCATGACGCAGACGCATCCGAACAGCTTCTCCGCGCGCGACACGCTGCGCGCAGGCAACCGGGAGTACGCGTACTTCCGCCTTGCCGCGCTCGGCGACGCGTACGACCTCGCGACGCTGCCGTACTCGCTCAAGATCCTGCTCGAGAACCTCGTGCGGTTCGAGGACGGGCGCTCCGTGACCAAGGACGACATCGTCGCGCTCGCGTCGTGGCAACCGGGCGCGCCGTCGTCCAAGGAGATCGCGTACCGGCCCGCGCGCGTGCTGCTGCAAGACTTCACCGGCGTGCCGTGCGTCGTCGATCTGGCTGCGATGCGCGACGCGATCGCGCAGTTCGGCGGCGATCCGAAGCGCATCAACCCGCTGCCGCCCGTCGAGCTCGTGATCGACCACTCGGTGCAGGTCGACGCGTGGGCGTCGCCCGACGCGTTCGAGAAGAACGCGCAGCTCGAGTTCGACCGCAACGGCGAGCGCTATGCCTTTCTGAAATGGGGCCAGTCGTCGCTGGACGGGTTCCGCGCGGTGCCCCCCGACACGGGCATCGTGCACCAGGTCAACATCGAGTATCTCGCGCGCGTGATCTTCGGCGCCGGCGGCGCGGGCGAGCCGCACCCGGACGGCACGACGGTTGCGTTTCCCGACACGGTGGTCGGCACCGACTCGCACACCACGATGGCGAACGGCCTCGGCGTCTTGGCGTGGGGCGTCGGCGGCATCGAAGCGGAAGCGGCGATGCTCGGTCAGCCGGTGACGATGCTGATTCCGCACGTGATCGGCTTTAAGCTGACCGGCAAGTTGCGCGAAGGCGTCACCGCGACCGACCTCGCGCTGACGATCACGCAGATGCTGCGCCAAAAGGGCGTGGTCGGCAAGTTCGTCGAGTTCTACGGCACGGGGCTCTCGCAACTTCCGGTCGCCGACCGCACCGTCATCGGCAACATGTCGCCGGAGTACGGCTCGACGGTCGCGATCTTTCCGATCGACGATCTTACGCTCGCGTACCTGCGCCTCACCGGCCGCGCGCAGGAGCAGATCGCTCTGGTCGAGGCGTACGCGAAGGCGCAAGGGATGTTCCGCACCGATGCGTCGCCCGAACCGCGCTTCACCGACACGCTCACGCTCGACCTCGGCGACGTCGTGCCCAATCTCGCCGGACCGCGCCGCCCGCAGGACCGCGTGCCGCTGACCGACGTGAAGAGCACGTTCAACGCGGCGCTCGAAGAGTGGCAGAATGCGCGCAACGGCAACCGCAAGCAAGTGGAGCGCTTCGAAGGCGAAGGCGGCGGCACGGCCGTCGCGGCGCACCCGCGCACGCAAGTCTCCGACGGCGCGGTGGTGATCGCCGCCATCACGTCGTGCACCAACACCTCGAACCCCGCGCTGCTGATCGGCGCCGGGCTGCTCGCGAAGAAGGCGGTCGAGAAGGGCCTCAAATCCGCGCCGTGGGTGAAGACGTCGCTCGCGCCGGGCTCCAAAGTCGTGACGGACTATTTGCTCAAAGCGGACCTGACGCAGTATCTCGACGCGCTCGGCTTCAACCTCGTGGGTTACGGCTGCACGACGTGCATCGGCAACAGCGGCCCGCTTGGCGAGGACGTCGCGCACGCGGTCGCCGAGCACGACATGATCGTCGCCGCGGTGCTGTCGGGCAACCGCAACTTCGAAGGCCGCATTCACCCGCAGGTGCGCGCGAACTATCTCGCCTCACCGCCGCTCGTCGTCGCGTACGCGCTCGCCGGCCGCATGGACGTGGACCTCACCACCGAGCCGCTCGGCCGCACGCCGGCGGGTGAAGACGTGTATCTGAAAGACATCTGGCCGACGAGCGCCGAGGTCGACGCCGCGCTCGCGGCGGCGGTGTCGGATCAGCTGTTCCGCCGCCGCTACGCCGACGTGTTCGCGGGCGACGCGCGCTGGACGTCGATGCAGGTGCCCGCCGGCGAGCGCTACGCGTGGGACGAAAAGAGCGAGTACGTGAAGCGCCCGCCGTATTTCGACGGCATGCCCAAACAGCCGGGCGCCGTGGCGGACATCACGGGCGCGCGCGTCCTCGCGATGGTGGGCGACTCGGTGACGACGGACCACATCTCGCCCGCGGGCAACATCGCGAAATCGTCGCCTGCGGCGAAGTACCTCATGTCGAAAGGCATCGAGCCGGCCGACTTCAACTCGTACGGCGCGCGCCGCGGCAACCACGAGGTGATGGTGCGCGGCACGTTCGCGAACATCCGGCTGCGCAACTTGCTTGTGCCCGGCGTCGAGGGCGGCGTGACGCGCTATCTTCCCACGAACGAGCAGATGTCGATCTTCGACGCGAGCGAGAAGTACCGAGCCGACGGGACGCCGCTGATCGTCCTCGCCGGCAAAGAGTACGGCAGCGGCTCATCGCGCGACTGGGCGGCGAAAGGCCCGTACCTGCTCGGCATCAAGGCGGTGATCGCGGAATCGTTCGAGCGCATCCACCGCTCGAACCTGATCGGCATGGGCATCCTGCCGCTGCAATACGTCAACGGCGCAACGCGAGAGTCGCTCGGCCTTACGGGAGAAGAGACGTATTCGATCACGGGCACCGCGGAGAAACTGGAGCCCGGCATGACGGTGACGGTTACGGCGGACAAAGGGTCGCGGATTGACCCGGTGTCGGGCGTTTCCGTAGCGAACGAGCGCGTAACGACGCGCTTCGACGCGCTCGTCCGCATCGACACGCCGGATGAGGCCGACTACTACCGCCACGGCGGCATCCTGCAGTACGTGCTGCGGTCGCTCGCAACGTCCGCGTGACATGATCGCGCGCGCGGTGCCGTTCGATCTCACGCTCGAAGATATCGACCGCGCCGGCGCGCTGATCCGTGACGCCGTTCCGCCGACGCCCGCGTACCGCTGGCCGCTGTTGTGCGAGCGGCTCGGCGTCGAGCTCGTGCTCAAGCAGGAGAACCACACGCCGCTCGGGGCGTTCAAGCTGCGCGGCGGGCTCACGTACGTCGCCGCGCTGCGCGAGCGTGCACCGCACGTGCGACGGCTGGTCAGCGCGACGCGCGGGAACCACGGGCAGAGCATTGCGTTCGCGGCGGCGCGCGCGGGATTGCGGGCGACGATCGTCGCGCCCGAGGGCAACTCGCCGGAGAAGAACGCGGCGATGCGGGCGCTTGGTGCCGAGCTGATCGTGCACGGCCGCGATTTCGACGAGGCGAAGGCGTACGCCGAGACGCTCGTCGCGTCGGACGAACGTGCGGAGTTCGTCCCGTCGTACCACCGCGATTTGGTGCTCGGAGTCGCGACGTACGCGCGCGAGCTATTCGCGGCCGGTTCGTTCGATGTCGTCTACGTTCCGATCGGGCTCGGCTCGGGAATCTCCGGCGTCATCGCGGTGCGCGATCTGATGGGACTCGACACCGAGGTCGTCGGCGTGGTCTCGGACCGGTTTCCAGCTTACGCGCTCTCGCTTGCGCGCGGCGAAATTGTGGAGACCGAACCGGCAGACTCGATCGCGGACGGGATAGCCGTGCGTGTTCCGGATGCGGCCGCGCTCGAGGTGATCCGTGCGGGCGCTGCGCGGATCGTGCGCGTCTCGGACGCGGCGATCCGGTACGCGATGCGCTGGCTCTTCACCGACACGCACAACGTGGCCGAAGGTGCCGGCGCGGCGGCGATCGCGGCGGTCGCCGCGGAACGCGACCGGCTGCAGGACAAGCGCGTCGCGGCCGTCGTTTCGGGCGGCAACGTGGACGCGGCCGTATTCGCACAGGTCCTTGCGGGCACGCCCAAGGCAGCCAAAAGCGGTCGTTCGTGACCGCAGGATGTAAAGCAGCGAGGACGTTCGCCCGGCTTCCCTAAAGCCCGGAGTTCCGGAGGTGTCCGCATGATCGCTTCGCTGTTGTCGTTTTCCGCGTTGCTCGCCGCGGCGATTCCCAGCGGGCCGGCCGGGAACGCGTTCTACACGCCGCCGAGCCCATTGCCTGCCGCGACCCACGGGGACGTGATCTGGGCGCGTCCGCTTACGACAGCCGCGGCATTGCCGAGCGCGGCTTCGAACACGCTCGTGCTATACCACACGACGTCGGCCGCCGGTGCGGACCGCGCCGTGTCCGGGACGGTCGCGATCCCGAAAGGCGCTCCTCCGGCCGGCGGCTGGCCCGTGATCAGCTGGGCGCACGGCACGACGGGCGACGCGCCCGCGTGCACGCCGTCGCTCGATACGCCCGCCGGGGTCGTGCACGACTATCTCGGCCCGATCGCGGCGACGCTCGACAAAGCGGTCGCGCAAGGCTATGCGGTCGTGCAGACCGACTACGAAGGCCAAGGAACGCCCGGCGTTCATCCCTACCTGGTCGGGGTCGCGGAAGCGCACGACACGATCGACATGGTGCGCGCCGCGCGCGCGCTCGAGCCGCGGCTGGGGTCGCGCTGGGTGGCGATGGGCCATTCGCAGGGCGGGCACGCGGTGCTGTTCACGTCGGCCGTCGCGTCCACGTGGGCGCCCGAGCTGCAGCTGCTCGGCGGCGTCGCGGAAGCGCCCGCCGCGTTCGTGTCGCCGTTCATCACGTCGCTCACGAAAGGAACCAGCGCGACGCCGTCGTTCGCGTTCGGCGCGCTGTTCATCGCGGCCGCCGCATCCGTCGACCCCTCCGTGAAGCTCGATCAGATCCTCGCTCCCGCCGCGCTCGCGATGGTGCCGCACTTGACGGACCGCTGCTCGGGCGCGCTGTACCGTCCCGATTCCTGGGGTGGTCTGATTCCGGCGTCGTCATTTCGCAGCGATGCCGACTTCGGGCCGCTGCTGCGGTTCGCCGCGCAGAACGACGCGGCGGCGCTGCACCCCGGCGTTCCGCTGTTCATCGCCCACGGCAGCACCGACACCACGGTTCCGAAGACCTCGAGCGATGCGCTCGACAAGGCGCTGTGCGCGAATGGTGCGACGGTCCGGTACGACGTCTATCAGGGGCTCGGACACCGCCCTGTCGTGCCTGCCTCGCTCAACGACGCGCTGGAATGGGTCGGCGCGCGCTTCGCCGGACGACCGGCACCGTCGAATTGCGGCGCGGCGCCGACGCTTCACGGACCGTAATTCTGCCGGTGTGACGGCTCGGATCCCGGCTACCCGACGTCGCCCTGTGCGCTGATCGGGGCAGTATTCGCGGCGGTTCTCGCGTAGGAAGGGCGGATGATTCCTCGGCAGGTCGCCATCCTCTCGTTCGAGGGGCCGGACCGGTATGCTTCGATCGGCGGGCTCGGGACGCGGGTGACGCAGCTCGCGCGCGCGCTCGGCGCGGCGGGACACGACGTTCAGCTGGTCTTTGCAGGGGATCCGCACGCGGCGCCGGTCGAGCAGTCCGGTCCCGGCGTCACGTTGCGGCGCTGGTCGCAGTGGATCTCGCAGCAGCACCCGCGCAACGCATACGACGGCGAGGCGGGGAAAGTGCGCGACTGGGAGGTCAGCCTGCCGCCGTGGATCGTCGGCGAGCTCCTTGCTCCCGCAGCGGAGCGCGGCGAACGTGTGCTCGTGATCTGCGAGGAGTGGCAGACGGCGAACGTCGCGATCGCGATCGACCGCGCCGCGCGCGAGCGCGGGCTGCGCAACGCGCTGACGCTCATGTGGAACGCGAACAATACCTACGGTTTCGAGAAGATCCACTGGCCGACGCTCACGCGCGCCGCCGCCGTGACGGCGGTGAGCAAGTACATGAAGTTCGAGCTCGCGCAATGGGGCGTCGCCGCGCTCGTCATCCCGAACGGCATCGACGAAGCGCTGCTCGACGGCGCCGATCCCGAACAAACCGCGGCGCTCCGCGCGGCTTTGGGCGAGAACCCCGCGTACGTGAAAGTCGGCCGCTTCGATCCGGACAAGAACTGGCTGCAAGCGATCGACGCGCTCGCCGAAGTGCGCGCGGCGGGGATCGACGCGCGGCTGATCGTGCGCGGCGGCAAAGAGCCGTACGGCGACGTGGTGTTCGGTCGCGCGCGCGAGCGGCAGCTCGGCGTGTGCCGGCTGGAATACGAGGGCACCGACTGGCGCGAGTTCGCGAAGCGCTTGTCGGCGGTCGATTCGCCGGTCGTGCACGTGCGCGCGTTTCTCGACGAAGCGACGCTGTATGCGCTCTACGCCGCGGCGGACGTCGTGCTCGCGAACAGCGGCAAGGAACCGTTCGGGCTCGTCGGGCTGGAAGTGATGGCGGCGGGTGGGGTCGTCGTGTGCGGCGCAACCGGCGAAGAGTACGCGGAGCCGTTCGTCAACGCGATCGTGTGCGACACGGGTGACGGCCGCGAGCTCGCGACGTACTTGCGCGCGCTCGCCGACGACGGGCACCTCGCCGATGACCTGCGCAAGAACGGCGCGGAGACCGCCGCGCGCTATACTTGGGCGCACGTGCTCGACTCGCTCGCACGCAAGATCGCGTACGTCGACGCGGTCGCGAAGTAGCGATGCCGGTGCTGCTCGTCACCGGCGCAAGCCGCGGGATCGGCGCCTCGATCGCGCGCCGCGCGGCCGCCGCCGGCTACGACGTCGCGCTCACCTACGCGGACGACCGCGAAGCGGCGCTGCGCGTCGCGGCCGACGTGGAGGCGGCGGGGCGCCGGGCGCTCGTGATTCGCGCCGACGTCGCGCGCGAAGACCATGTCGTCGCGGCGTTCGAGGAAGTGGACCGCACGTTCGGCACGCTCGACGCGATCGCGATCAACGCCGGCATCACCGGCCGCTTCGGCCGCGTCGAGGATCTGGACGCCGAGACGCTGCAGCGCGTGCTCGCAGTGAACGTCGTGGGCGCGTTCCTGTGCGCGCGCGAGGCGGTGCGGCGCATGTCGACGCAGCGCGGCGGTTCGGGCGGTGCGATCGTCGTCGTGTCGTCGCGTGCCGCGGGTTTGGGCTCGCCCGGCGAGTACGTGCACTACGCCGCGTCCAAAGCGGCCGTGGACACGATGACGCTCGGCCTCGCCAAAGAAGTCTCGCGCGAGGGGATTCGCGTCAACGCCGTCGCGCCGGGTCTGATCGATACGGAGATTCACGCGCGCGGGGGGCGTCCGGAGCGGGTCGCGCAGATCGCGCCGACGGTTCCGCTGGGGCGCATCGGCACGCCGGACGAGGTCGCCGACGCGGTCCTCTGGCTGCTCTCGGACGCCGCGTCCTACATCACCGGAGCGATCGTCCCCGTCTCGGGCGGCCGGTAGAAGTGCGGCCGTGATCTCGGGCAAAGCGCGGGCGGTGGCCGTCCTTGTGCACGCCGCGCCGGTGGTGCTCGGGCTGCCGCTCTACGTCGCGATCTTCAGCTTGGGCGGCGGGATGCTCGTGTTTTTCTTCCCGGGCGTGTTCATGGTCGTCGCGGGACTGCTCGTCGCGCTCATCGTGCGGCAGTTCTCGCCGCCCGGGTTCGTTCGCACCGAGGCTGCCGGGTCGCTGCGCTTTCACGGGATCGTCGCGCTCGCCGCGCTCGTGGTGCTCGTCCTCGTCTTCACCGCATTGTTCGCGGGCGGAAACATGGGCGCAGCAGGCAGCGGCGCGATGCTCTTGGGAGTGCTTCTGCCGCTCCTAGAGCTCGCGCGCGCTGTAATGTACGGGATCGGCGCGGCTCGCGCGCCCCAAGCCCCGCCGCTGCCCGGCAGTTAGCGGCAAGCGGCGCGGTCGGCGAAGAGCCGTCCACGGTCGAGCTCGTCGACGATCCGCTCGAGCTTCGAGTAATCGATGCGACGCCAGTCGCTGGGGAAGACGGTGCGCGACCGCATCGGGGTCGGCATCAGGTTGAACAGGGCTCTCGTCATGGTGATCTCCGGGGAGCAAGGTGATGACGAGAGCGTACAGGCGAGCCGTCTAG
>JAQBPK010000158.1 GCA_028287565.1 Vulcanimicrobiota bacterium | reverse complement strand
GCGTCGCATGCCGTACGGCCGGCTGATCGCGCTCGCGTCCGGGACGGCCCAGTCGCTCGGCGACCATCTGAGCGGCGTCGAGATCCGGTAATGGCCGCCGACTACTACAACGTTCTCGGCGTCGCTCGCGACGCCGACGAGAACGCGATCAAGCGCGCCTATCGCCAGCTGGCGCGCAAGTACCATCCCGACGTCGCGACCGACAAGGTCGCTGCCGAGTCGCATTTCAAAGAGATCAACGAAGCGTACGAAGTGCTCTCCGACGCCCAGAAGCGCGCGAACTACGACCGGTTCGGACACGCGGGCGTCAACGGCGGCGTCGGCGAGGGCGGCTTCGGTCCGTTCGGCGGCGGCGAGGGCTTCGGCGACATCTTCGACATGTTCTTCGGCGGGGCGCGTGCCGGCGGCGGCGCGCAGCAGCGCCGCAACGGTCCCGCGCGCGGCAGCGACTTGCGCTACGACGTCGAGATCTCGCTCGAAGAGGCGTACCACGGCACGACGCGCGAGATCACGTTCCGCCACCTCGCCTCGTGCACGACGTGCCGCGGCAACGGCGCCGCGCCCGGCACGCTGATCGTCCCGTGCGACCGCTGCAGCGGAACCGGCATCCAGCGCCAAGTGCGCCAGACGCCGCTGGGCCAGTTCGTCACGCAGACGACGTGCTCGAAGTGCGCGGGCGACGGCCAAATCGTGCAGACGCCGTGCAGCACGTGCCGCGGCCGCGGCCGCATCGAGCAGGAGAAGACGCTGCAGGTTCGCATCCCGGCCGGCGTCGACGACGGCTCGCGCATCCGCATCACGGGCAGCGGCGAAGCGGGCATCCGCGGCGGCCCCGACGGCGACCTCTACGTGTACTTGAGCGTCGCGCCGCACGCGGTGTTCCGCCGCGACGGCCTCGACGTGCTGCTCGACGTCCCGGTCTCGTTCCCCCAAGCGGCGCTCGGCGGCGAGATCACGGTCCGCTCGCTCGAGGGCGACATCCCGCTGGTGCTCACGGCGGGCACGCAGAGCGGCTCGCAGTACCGCCTGCGCGGCCGCGGCATGCCGAGCGTCCGCGGCACGGCACGAGGCGACGAGCTCGTGACGGTACACGTGGTCGTCCCAACGAAACTGAGCAAACGCGAACGCGAGATCCTGGAAGAGTACGCCCGCGAAGGCGGCGACCAAATCGAAGAAAAGTCGTTCTTCGACAAAGTAAAGGACGCGTTCCGCGCGGAGTAATCAGAACGCCTTGAGCATACTCCGCTCAGTGACCGCAACCAGAGGTCGCAAGTCGTGGGGATCAGTCGTGAAGATGACGGTATCTTGCACGTGGTCCGCCGAAGCGACGACGATCGGGTCGATCGTCCCGGCGCGGCGGCTACGCGCGGCGTAACGTATCGCTGCCGCTCGCCGGGCCGTTTTTTCGTCGAGTACCAAGATCTCCGCAAGCTTCAAGACACGATTCGTTGGAGCATCGCGGCCTGAATCGCCGGTCGTCGATTCCGCGATCACGGCCGTCGGTACCGCTATTCGCACATGAGCAGTCAGCGCTTTCTTGATCGCGGTGCGCACTGTTTCTTCGCCTTGCGCGATTGCGGATAATATTCCGGAGTCAATGACAATACGACGGTCTTCCACAGACGTTCTCCCGCGGCGCGGCCTTCCGGCGAGATCGGATGTTCGCGTTCTCTCTCTTCGAGATACGCAAGCATCCCCAAGCGGCGGATTTCTCGGCGAAGCGCCTCGGTCATAACTGCGGAGAGCTTCGCGTCTTTCCCGGCGAGCTCTTTGAACTCATCGAGCACTTCTCGCTCGACAGTCACGGAGACTCTCGTCTTCGGCATGGCGGCGCATCGTAGCATGAAAGAGATGCTACATGCTATACCTTGCCGTTCGGTTTCGACGGTGTTGCCGCGCCGTTCAGCCGCCCACTTCGGCGGCCGTCGTTACGTTTGCGCGGCGCAGATCTTCGTCGAGGGTGCCCGTGAGGAGGCCGTAGCACATCCGGTAGTCGCTCGTCAGCGAGCGCAGCGGTGCGCTGAACGTTTCGGGCTTGTTGCGCTCGATGAAGGCGTGCGTGTACCAGGCCGGGCCGTAGCCGCAGACCAGCGCCGCGCCGAACAGCTTTGGGCTGCGGCGCGCGAGCGCGACCGCGCCCACCAGGCTCGCCAGGATCGTGCCCGCGGCGTGGAGGGTGCGCGTGCGCGGGTCGGCGTGGGCGCGCAAGTAGCGCAGCCAGAAGGCGTCGTCCATGCGCGGGCCTTCCGCGGAGGCGGCGCGAATCGCCTGCCGCGATGCGGGACCGGTTCTTCGTCGAGGGCACCCATGCGGTCGGCGACCGCGTCGCGTTCGCGCCGGACGACGCGCGCAAGCTCGCGACCGTCCTTCGCAAGCGCACCGGCGACCGCGTGCAGGTCGTCGACTCGGGCGGAATCGCCTATGCGGCGACACTCGACGTCGGCGCGCGCGACGTGCGGGCGACGCTCGACGAACGGCTCGACCGGGGCGATGTGGAGACCGCACTCAAGGTGACGATCGCGCAGGCGGTGCCCAAGGGCCAAAAGATGGACCTCGTCGTCGAGAAGGCGACGGAGCTGGGAGCATACGCCATCGTCCCCGTGCGCAGCGCGCGCGTCATCGGGCACGACACCAGCCCCGCGAAGGTCGAGCGCTGGCGCCGCATCGCGAAGTCCGCCGCGCAGCAATCGGGACGCGTGCGTGTCCCCGACGTCGCGGACGTCCACGACTGGGACACGCTGCTCGCGACGTTCGTGCGCTACGACCGCGTCTACGTTCCGTGGGAGCTCGCCGAGCCGGCCCCGCTGCGCGACGTCTTCGAGCACGAGCTCGACGGCGCGCGCAGGATTCTCGTGATCATCGGTCCCGAAGGCGGAATTTCGTCCGAAGAGATAACCCGCGCTCGCGATGCCGGCGCGAGTGCGATCTCGCTCGGCCGGCGCATCCTGCGCACCGAGACGGCCGCGCTCGTCGTTATGACGGCGATCTTGTACGCACGCGGTGAGCTATAGGAATGTATACACGCCGCGTTCGCGCAGCGCCAATGCTCTTCTGAACGTCATGCGTGCGCGTGCTCCGGTTCGGGTGCGAGCGCCTGGTGGACGAACGCGATCGCCATGCTGCCCTCGCCGACCGCGGCGGCGACGCGTTTGATCGAGTCGTGGCGCACGTCGCCCGCGGCGAAGACGCGCGGGACGCTCGTCTCGAGCAGATAGGGGTCGCGCTCGAGCGGCCAGCTCGCGCGCGGATCGCGCTGCATGTCGCGGCCGGTCAGCACGTAACCGTCCGGATCGCGCACGATCTCGGGCGGCAGCCAGCCGGTCTGGGGATCGGCGCCGATGAACACGAACAGCGCATCGGTCTCGAAGCGTTCCTCCGAACCGTCTTTGCGGCGAACGGTGATCGCGCGCAGGTGGTCCTCGCCTTCCACCGCCGTGATCTCGCTTTGGGCAAGGACGTGCACGACGTCGCGTTTGCGCTCGAGCTGGTCGATCAAGTAGCGCGACATCGTTTGCTCCAGCGACTTGCCGCGGATCACGATGTTGACGCTGCGCGCGTAGTTCGCGAAGAAGACGGCCGCCTGTCCAGCGCTGTTGCCGCCGCCGACCAGATAGACGTCCTTGCCGCTCGTCGCGATCGCTTCGGTGCGCGCGGCGCCGTAGTAGATGCCGCGACCGATCAGCGGTTCAATGCCGTCGATCGGCAAATTGCGCCACGTGACGCCGGCCGTGATCACGACCGCGCGCGCTCGGATCGTGTCCCCGCCGTCCAGCCGCACGACGTGCTCGTCGCCGTCGGGCTCGATCGCGGTGACGTTGCGCGTGACGACGATCTCCGCACCGAGCCGCGTCGCCTGGCGATACGCGCGCTCGGCCAGATCGCCGCCGGACAGGCCGGCGGGAAAGCCGAGATAGTTCTCTATGCGCGACGACGTGCCGGCCTGTCCGCCCGGCGCTTCGCGCTCGACCATCAGCGTTGCGAGCCCTTCGGACGCGCCGTACACCGCGGCGGCGAGACCCGACGGACCCCCGCCGGCGACGACGAGATCGTACGCGTCGTGCTCCGGATCGACGCGCAACCCGATCGCGCACGCGAGCGCGCGGCGCGTCGGCGTGACGAGCAGCCGTCCGTCGTTCGTGCGCACCAGCGGGCACTCGTCGATGTGCGCTTTGGCTTCGGGGACGCGCTCGTGCAAATGCGGATCGCCGGGTTCGATCCATTGGAACGCGATCTGGGTGCGCGCGAGGAAGTCGCGGATGTCGTGACAGGCCGGATCCCAGCGCCGGCCGACGATGAACACGTCGGCGGACGGGATTTCCGTCGTGACGCGCTCCAAGTCTCTGATGCGCTCCGAGACCGACTGCATCACCGCGGCGGACAGCACGGGCGACTCGTGCAGCAGCTCGCGAAACGTGACGTTGTCGAGGCGCGTCACGCGGGAGGGTGCTGCGGCGCGCGCGTTGGCGAAGGTTGCCGCGCCGAGAACCAGCGGGACTTCGCCGAACGTGTCGCCGCGCTCGCGCGTGCCCAGCACCCGTTCGATCGTGCCGACCCGCTTGGTGACCTCCAGCCGCCCGTCGATCACGACGAAGAACGACGGCGTCTCGCCTTCGTGCACGAGGTACTCGCCGGGCTCGAGCGTGATGTCGGCCGCGTGTGTTGCGACGTGAGCGAGCCGCTCGGCCGAGAGCGCCGCGAAGAGCGGGATCGTCGCGAGCAGCTCGGCAGTGATCATCGCTCCGCAGGAGGGGCATCCGTCCGCGTCCGGTTGCGGTTACGTGCCGGTGTGAAAGCCGTTGTCGTCGACCGCTCCGCTCCGGGCGGTCTCAAGCTCACCGAAGTCGCCGAGCGGAGCGCGCTGCCGTCCGAAGCCCTCGTCCGCGTCGCGGCGATCAGCCTGAACTTGGGCGAGGTGCGCCGCGCGCGGAATGCCGCCGACGGCTGGCGGCCGGGTTGGGACATCGCCGGAACCGTCGAGACCGCCGCCAGCGACGGCAGCGGTCCGCCGGCCGGCGCCCGCGTCGTCGGGACGCTCGGCGAGGCAGCGTGGGCCGAGCGCGTCGCGGTGCCGGTGAACGCGCTCGCGGTGCTCCCCGGCGGCGTGACGTTCGAGCAAGCCGCGACGCTGCCCATCGCCGGGCTCACGGCGCTCTACGCGCTCGGCAAGCGCGGGTCGCTGCTCGGGCGCCGGGTGCTGATCACCGGCGCGTCGGGCGGCGTCGGAATCTTCGCGACGCAGCTCGCGCGGCTCGCCGGGGCACGAGTCGCGGCGCTCGTGCACCGCGCGGAGAAGCGCGACGCCGTCCTGCCGTACGCCGACGACGTCTTTGTGAGCGACACCGCCGAAGCGGCGAGCGCCGCGGGCCCGTACGACCTCATCCTCGAGTCGGTCGGCGGCGCGGTGTTCGCGAGCGCGCTGAAGCTGCTCGCTGTCGACGGGATGCTCGTGACGTTCGGAACCTCGGCGGAGCGCACCAGCACGATCGAGGTCGCACCGTTTTACCTCGCCGGCGGGCAATCGATCTACGGGTTCGTCATCTTCCACGAGCTCGAGCGCGAACCGGCGGGACCGGCGCTCGCGCGCCTCGCGGCGCTGGTCGATGCGGGCAAGCTGGACGTGCGCATCGACGGCGTGCTCCCGGTCGAGCAGATCGGCGACGCCGCGAACCGTCTGTGGAACCGCGGCGTCATCGGCAAGCTCGTCGTGACGTTCTAGCCGTCAGACACCCGGGGACGCGCTGCGCAGCGCTTCGAAGCTGAGCGGCTGCGTGCACGCGTACGCATTGCCCTGCGTCGTCAGCTGCGGCGTGCAGCGGCCGTAACCGATCGACGAGATGAGCGGCACGGTCGCCGGACCGGTGCCCGCGACGCGCAGTTGCAGCGTGCCGACGTCGCCGTAGTGGCCGCGCGTGACGAGCCGCATCCACATCGCCGGCGAGATCACGCTCCACGGCGAGTCCAGCGTCGACACGTCGGCGGCCTGGATCGGCGCGAACGTGCGGCTGAGCGCGTTGAAGTCGTTCGCCTGGCCCTGGATCTGCGAGCGCATGTCGCGCAGCTCGACGACGAGCTGTCCGGCGCCGCCGAGCTGGCCGAGGATGCTGTCGAGTGACGGTCCGCCGACCGAGCTCGAAAGCGAGCTCCACTTGCCCTGGATGTCGTCCAGCGTGCTCGACGCGAGCAATCCTTTGTAGTCGGGGATTAGCGTGTCGACGACCGACCGCGCGTTGCCGGTGAAGTCGCCGTAGCCCAAACCGCCCTGGATCGTCCACGACGTGGTCTGCAGCGGGCTGAACGTGAACGCCGACGACGACGCGCGCGAGTTCATCGCGATGATCGCCGGCGCGCGCTTGCCGCGCATCGGGCCGAGCACGAACGCGAGCGGCGAGCGCGCCGGGCGCGCGTGGCTCATGCAGAACAGGCGCACCGCGACGGCGTAGTCGCCCGGCGCCAGCGACACGGTCCCGGTGGTCGAGCCTTTCAGCTGCTGGATGATCGAGGCGATTGCGGCGCTCTGCGCGGACGCCGCTGCGGCGGGCGCGAACGGCGCGCCCGGAAGCGCGTCGACGGTCGGGTACAGCTCGACCGGATCGAGCTTGATCGGCGTTTGCTCCGTGATGAACGGCGCGAGCTGTCGCGCGGCGGCACCGAGCGCGGCGCGCTTCGGGTCCAGGCCGCCGGGCAGGTTGAACTGCGCGGACGCGGAGCCGCTGCACAGCGCGGTCACGACGAGCGATGCGGTCAACGCCGCAACGGTAGAGCGTCGGATGAAGTTCATGGCGGCGCCGTTCGGCAAGCCGGGGCGCGGTCCTTACGCAACCGTAGCGATCGGTCATTTCTGTGATGCGCATGAGAATCGCGGGAGAAAGCTCGACACCCACGGTCATCTAAACTTCGCGCCGTACGATGGTGCCAACGAATCCGGTCATCACGAAGCTGCCGGTCGTGAAAGGTAACCACATGCTCGCTCGAATTTCCAAGTTCATGATGGCCGCGGGCGCCGCGGCGACGGTCGCCACCGGCGCGATGATTCCGCGGCCCGCGTCCGCCGACACGACGTCGACGCTCATCACCGCGGCGGCGGCGATCGGCGCGATCGTCCTGTACAGCAATTATCAGCACAAGCAGGCTCAAGCGAATCAGGTCGTCGGCTACACCCGCAACGGCGGCACGGTCTACGGCGACGGCCGCGTCGTCATGCCGAACGGCCAGACGTACTATCCGAACTCAAACGGGCAGTACGCGTACAACAACGGCCAGTATAACAACGGCCAGTACAACAACGGCGCGTACAACACCGGCGCGTACAACAACGGGCAATATAGCCGCGGCCAGTACAACAACGGCCAGTACAACAACGGCCAGTACAACAACGGCCAGTACAACAACGGCCAGTACAGCCGCGGTCAGTACAATGGCCAGTACAACAACGGTCAGTACAACAACGGCCGCCAGAACAACCAGAACAACACCCGGCAGAACGATCGCGACGACCGCAGCCGCAATCGCTAGCTTCCCGCGCACTTCCGGCCTTAGACTCCGCGAGCCGTCTCGTTCAGAAGACCTCCCCTAACTTCTGGACGAGGCGGCTCGCTCCATAATCCCAGTGGTCGCGCAGCGTCGCGACCGCTGCATCGAGCCGGCTGAAACCGCTCCGCATCCCGATTTGTCCATGCGAGCATGGGCCCGCATTCCTGGCCGGCGTTCGCACTCGTCGCGGTTCTTGTGTCGCTCGTGCCCGGTCCGGCGGTCATCGCCGTTGTCTCGACCGCGCTGCGGCGCGGCTTTCGCGCCTCGCTCGCCACCAATGCCGGCGTGCTTGCCGGCGACGCGGTGTTCGTCGCGGCCGCCGCGTTTGGGCTGGGCGCGATCCTCATCGCGTCGCACGGCGTGTTCATCGCGGTGAAGTGGGCGGGAATCGCGTACCTGGCCTACCTCGGCGTTCGCGCGCTGCTCGACCGCGGCGCGTCCTTCGCGGTCGACGCGCAGCCCGGCGATGTCGAACGTCGCGCGTTCCGGCTCGGCCTGGCGACGCAGCTCGCGAACCCCAAAGTGATTCTGTTCTTCGGCGCGTTGCTGCCGCAGTTCGTCGACCCCGCGCGTCCCGCCGCACCGCAGTTCGCGCTGCTGGGCGCCACGTTCATCGTGAGCGACCTGCTCGTGTTCGCCGGCTACGGCGCGCTCGCGCACCACACGCGCACCATGCTGAAAAACCCGCGCGCGGCACGCGTCGCCTCCCGCGTCACCGGCGTAGCGATGCTCGGCGCGGCCGCTCGCCTGGCCGCCGAACGTTGAACACTGAACGTTGAACGCTCCCGGGCGGTCGGAATCGCCGCCTTCGCTCAGACGCCCGTGGTGTGAACCAGTCCTTCGCTCAGACGATGAACGGCGTGCTCCGCAGGCGCCGTCCGGTGAGCGCGAACAACGCGTTGCCGAGCGCGGGCGCAAGGCCGGGGACCGACGCTTCGCCCACGGCTGACGGA
The DNA here is from genome assembly GCA_028287565.1 of Vulcanimicrobiota bacterium. Lineage (GTDB taxonomy): Bacteria > Vulcanimicrobiota > Vulcanimicrobiia > Vulcanimicrobiales > Vulcanimicrobiaceae > Vulcanimicrobium. The sequence goes on along the minus strand of JAQBPK010000158.1, from coordinate 5,476 downwards.
TCGGCGTCGCTGTCCACGAGAACCACATCCACCTGCGGCATCTCGTGCAAGCGCAGCATCGGGTACGTCGCGAAGTTCGTCTGCTGCGCGCGTCCGTGCGCGAGCGTGATCTTGTGCTTGAGCGCGGCGCCGAGCGCCCACGCGATGCCGCCCTGCACCTGCGCGATCACGCTGCTCGGGTTCACGATCATGCCGCAGTCGATCGCGCACGTCACGCGCGGAACGCGAATCGCGCCGCCTTCGATTCGAGCCTCGACGATCTGCGCGACCGGCGTCGCGCCGTAGCTCGTCAGCGAGATCCCGCGCGCGACTCCGCCGGCTGCCGTCGAATCGGACCAGCGCGCGCGTTCCGCGACGGCGGTCAGCACGCCGCGCGCGCGAGAGCCTTGCGCCAGCAGCGCGAGCCGAAACGCCAGCGGGTCGCGGCCGGCGGCGTGCGCGAGCTCGTCGATGAACGACTCCGCCGCAAACGCGTTCGGCACCACCGAAACGGCGCGCCACCAGCCGATCCGCACCGGAAAGTCCGCGGTCTGCACCGCTTCAAGCAAGTACGCGGGATATTCGTAGAGCGGCCGGTCCAGGCCCTCGAGCGCTTCGTCGTCGAGCTCTCCGGCTTTGGAGTAGCCGCGCTGCAGTCCGATCGTGGGTCCGGCGTACCGGTGCGCAACCGACGTGACGCTGCCGTCCGCGGCCAGCGTTCCGCGCAGCCGGTTCATGCTCGCCATGCGGTAGAAGTCGTGCGTCATGTCGTCCTCGCGGGTGTACATGACGCGCACGGGCCGCCCCATCCGTTTCGAGAGCTGCAGGGCCTCTACCACCGGATCGATCTCGCTGCGGCGGCCGAATCCTCCGCCCGCGAGCGTCTGGTGCACCTGAATCGCGTTCGCGGGAAATCCGGTCACCGCGCGCGCCGCGCCCAGCACGTCGTCCGGCGACTGCGTCGGTGCCCAAATCTCGCATCGGTCGACGCGCACGTCGGCAAGTGCGTTCGACGGTTCGAGCTGCGCGTGGCACTGGATCGGCGACTCGTACGTCGCCTCGATCGTCTTGTCCGCGAGCGCCGCACGAACGTCGCCTTTCGACGATTTCGACGTCAGCGCGGCCGGCGCGTCGAGCAGCGCGATGAGGCGCGCGCGAACCGCGTCGCTGTCCGCATTTGCATCGGGGCCGTCCGCCCAGTTGACGCGCAACGCGCGGCGGCCCGCGAGCGCGCTCCACGTGTCGCGCGCGAGCACGGCGACGCCCGGCCATACGAACTGATCGGGGTACGGGTTCGTGTCCAGCCGCACGATGCCGTGCACCCCGGGAATCGTGCGCGCGGCGTCATCGTGAACGGCCGCGATCGTCGCGCCGGCGTGCGGGGCGCGCTCCACCACCGCGACGAGCATTCCGGGCCGGCGAACGTCCATCGCGTACACCGCGCGGCCGCTGCTCTTGTCGCGCGCTTCCAGCAGCGGGCGCGGCTTCCCGACGATGCGCAGCTCGGAGCGCGCCTTCAGCGCCGGACTCTGCGGCAGCGGAAGCTGCGCAGCGTCGGTGAGCAGCTCGGCGTATGCGACGCTGCGCCCCGAGGCCGCATGGCGCACCGTTCCATCGCGCGTCGTGCAGCTCGCCGGTTCGACGCCCCACCGGCGCGCGGCCGCGGCGACGAGCACCGACCGCGTCGCTGCACCGGCGGTGCGGAATTTTTTGGCCGACGTGCGCATCGTGCGGCTGCCGCCGATGCCCTGATTGCCATAGCGTTTGCCGTCGGCTCCCGCGGTGACCACGCGCACGCGCCGCCAGTCCAGATCGAGCTCGTCGGCGAGCAGCATCGCTAGGCCGGTGTTCACACCTTGCCCGAGCTCCGACACGTGTACCGTGATCGTCGCGCCGCCGCCGGGTTCCAATCGCACCCAAGGCGTCGGTTCGAACGCCGCGGCCGCGCGCGAGCGGGCGGGCCCGATCACCAGCGCGCCGCCGGCCGCCGCGCTCGCGAGCAGGAAGCGCGACCGCTTCACGCGCGCTTCTCCGCTGCCAGTGCCACCGCGGTGCGGATCCGCTCGTACGTGCCGCAGCGGCAGATGTGGCCGCGCAGCGCGTCGTCCACCGCCTGCCGCGAAGGCGCGGGCTCGCGCTTCAACAGCGCCGTCGTCGCGACGACCATCCCGCTTTGGCAGTAGCCGCATTGCGGCACGTCGCCGGCGACCCACGCGTCCTGGACGCGGCGCCCGACCGCGTCGGCGCCGACCCCTTCGATCGTGGTGACCTTGGCCTCGCGCACCGCGGCCACCGGCAGCACGCAGCTGCGCTTGGGCGCGCCGTCCACGAGCACGGTGCACGCGCCGCACTGCGCGATCCCGCAGCCGTACTTCGTGCCGGTCAGCTCCAGGCCGTCGCGCAGCACCCACAGGAGCGGCGTGGCGGGGTCGGCTCGCACCTCGCGAGCTCCGCCGTTGACGTTGAGCCGGTAACGCGCCACAAATGCCTCCTGGACGGCATGGTAACCCGCCAAGCGCCGGCCCGTCCTCAACGTTGTCTCAATTCGAACCCCCGGGGAAGTGCCGCACGGGCATCGCGCGGCCGGCCCTCCGCGCCGCCCTAGGCTGGAACAGCCTCGCGCACGATTTCGGCGAAGCGGTCGAACGCGCTGCGGTGCAGCGTGTGCCCGTGTCCCTCGAACGCTTCGACGCGCACCTTCGGACTGAGTGCCGCGAGGTCGTCCGGCGCGACCACGGACTCGACGCCGGCAACCAGAATCGCCGTGGGGATCTTCAGCGCGCCCAGCCGGTCGCGCAGGTCCCAGCCGCCTTCGTCCGCATCGTTGTCGCGCCCGAGCCGCCGCAGCGTTTCGAGCTCGAGCGCCCGCATCGCGTGCACTTTGCCGTCGCGGTCGCGCGGGTCCGCGTGCGCGAACGCAGCGCGCACGGCGTCGTCGCGCTCGGCGCCCGGCGGGCGAGCCAGCAACTCCGCGAGATCGTCGACGTACTCGCGGTCGAACGTCCCCGGCGCGACGCGGATCATCGGATCGACGAGCACAAGCGCGCGCGCCACCTTCGGTCCGCCGACGAGCGCGACCGCGCCGCCCCACGAATGCCCGACGACGGCGTGAACGGTGCCGATGCTGTCGGCAACCGCGCGCAGGTCCGCGGCGAGCGCGTCCAGCCGCAGCGGCCCGGGCGTTTGCGAATCGCCGTGGCCGCGCTGGTCGTACGCGAAGACGCGGTGCGTGCTCGCAAGCGCCTCACCGAGCCGCGCGAAGTCGCGTCGTGACGACGAGATGCCGTGCACGCACAGGATCGCGGGGCCGGCGTCGCCCCAGCACTCAACCGTCGTGGTCGCGCCGCTCTCGAGCGCGACGCGCCGCGCCTCGGCGATCATCGGGCGGCCGGCCGGGTGGGCATGCGGGTGCCGCGGGCGGTGAAATCCATGGCGGCGCCCTTCTACGCGAGGCGTACGATCAGCTTTGCCTGGGGCTCGGGCCACGGCTTGCCTGTTCGATATCACTGTGATATCATAGAGGGACCATGCGTGCCTTTCCGGCGCGCCTGGTCGACGATGTGTACGACGAGCTGAAACGACGGTCGGAGACCGAACGCAAGAGCATGAACGCGGTGCTGAACGAGTCGCTGGAGCGGCACTTCCGCGGCCAGTCCGATGCGAAGGCCGCTTTGCTGCGCGCGCTTGCCGCGCTGGACGAAAGCGAGCGGAGCGGGACGTGACCGCGGCGTACAACTCTGGTTCGACCATGGCACGCACCCTCGAATCGCTCGAACCCGGAACCCCCGTCTACGCCGGCGCGACGCGCGTGGGCGAGGTTCGCGGCGTCTACGCCGAAGGCGATGCGCGCATGGCGGAGCTGCTGATCGTCCACTGGGACGCGCGCGGCGAAGAGGTCGCGATCCCGACGACGGAAGTTCTGAGCGTCGACGGTACCGGCGTGCAGCTGATCCGCCAGGAGTCCGACCAGTACGGCGATTTCGCGCCGTTCGACGCAAGCCGCTTCCCGACGATGAAAAGGCTCAAGTGACGACGAGCGCGAGTCCGGCGCAAAGCGCCTCGCAGACGGGGACGAAGATGAAGTTCTCGATCGTCGTGCCGACCTACAACGAGGCCGGCGGCATCGAGAAGCTCGTCACGGCGCTGCGCGACGTGTTCGAAAAAAACGCTCTGGACGGCGAGATCGTCGTCGTGGACGACAACTCACCCGACGGCACCGGCGCCATCGCCGACCGGCTTACGGCGGAAGGCTATCCGGTGCGCTGTCTGCACCGCCCCGGCAAGATGGGGCTGTCGTCCGGCGTCATCGACGGCTGGAAGTTCGCGCGCGCCGACTCCGCCGCGCTCGGCGCGATGGATGCCGACTTCTCGCACGACGCGAACATCCTGCCCCGCATGGTGCGCGCGCTGCAGGACGACGGCTACGGGCTCGCGATCGGCTCGCGCTACGTCCCCGGCGGCGGGATCGAGAACTGGCCCAGGCGCCGCATCATCACGTCGCGCGTCGCGGTCGCGCTCGCGCAGCCGCTCACGCCGATCAAGGACATCACGTCCGGCTATTTTCTCGTCAAGCGCGAGGCGCTCGACGGCGTCGATCTCGACCCGATCGGCTTCAAGATCGGCCTCGAAGTGATCGCGAAGGCGCACTACGGCCGCGCGCTCGAGGTGCCGTACGTCTTCACCGACCGCGTCGCCGGCGAGTCGAAGCTCAACCAGCGCGAGATCTTCAACTATCTCCGGCAGCTGGGCCGCATCTACGGCGCGCGCCTGCGAGGGAGAAAATAGGCCATGCCGATGCCGGAGTGGCTGCGGTTGCGGCGGGCGCAACCGGTCCCGGCGGAGGACGCCGCGCAATGGACCAAGTGTCCGAAGTGCGCGACGATGATCTATCGCCCCGATCTCGCCGCGAACGCGTGGGTCTGCTCGACCTGCGGCCACCATTTCCGGATGCACGCCTTCGACCGCATCTCGATGCTGGTCGACGCGGACTTCACCGAGATCGGCGGCGAGATGGTGCCGGGCGACCCGCTTGGCTGGACTGACAAAGTCCCCTATCCGCAGAAGCTTGCGCGCGACCGTGAGAAGTCCAAGCTCACCGAAGGCGTCGTCTGCGGGTTTGCCTCGATCGGCGGGTACCCCGTCGCCCTGGGCGTCATGGACTTCAACTTCCGTGGCGGCACGATGGGCACCGTGGTCGGCGAGCGCATCACCCAGCTCTTCGAGCGCGCGCGCGAGCGCAAGGTTCCGTGCGTCGTGTTCACCGCGAGCGGCGGCGCGCGCATGGAAGAGGGCATGCTCGCGCTGATGCAGATGGCGAAGACGACGCTGGCCGTACGGCGCTTCCAGGACGACGGCGGCTATTATCTCAGCGTGCTCACCGATCCGACGACGGGCGGCGTGTCCGCGTCGTTCGCGTTCCAAGCCGACGTGATTCTCGCCGAGGCGCGCGCCGCGATCGGCTTCGCCGGCCGGCGCGTCATCGAGCAGACGATCCGCC
>JAQBPK010000155.1 GCA_028287565.1 Vulcanimicrobiota bacterium | reverse complement strand
CGACCGTCGAGGTCCCCGCCCACGAGATGGGGATGGGTACCGCCACGACCCAGTCCCTGATCACCGCGGAGCGACTCGGCCTGCCGCTGGAGCGGGTCACCGTCGCCTATGGCGACTCGGAGTTTCCCGGCGTCGTGCTCGCCGGCGGCTCCTCGCAGACAGCGACGGTCGCCGCGGCGGTGATCGCCGCCCACCGTAGCCTCGTCACCCAGTTGCTGACCCTTGCCGGCGAGGACTCGCCGCTAGCCGGCCTCACCGCCGACGAGGTCGGCGGTCGCGACGGCGGCCTGTGCGAACTCGCCGATCCCGAGCGCTGGGAGAGCTACGCGGCGATGCTCGAGCGCGCCGGGCGCCACGAGCTGACCGTCGTGGCAACGGCGGGGATGCCGAAGGAGTTGGAGGCCCGCTCCATCCACTCCTACGGCGCCCTGTTCTGCGAGGTGCGCGTCAACGCGATCACCGGCGAGACGCGCATCGAGCGGTTCCTGGGCTCCTACGACTGCGGACGAATCCTCAATCCCAAGACCGCGATCAGCCAGTTCCGCGGCGGGATCATCATGGGCCTCGGCCTCGCGCTCATGGAGGAAACCGAGTTCGACGAGCGGACCGGACGGATCATGAACCCGAGCCTTGCCGAATACCGCGTACCCGTGCACACGGATGTCCCCCGGATCGAAGTGATCTGGACAGATATCCCCGATCCGCACACGCCGATGGGCGCTCGAGGCATCGGCGAGATCGGGATCGTGGGAGTCGGCGCGGCGGTCGCCAACGCGGTCTACAACGCGACCGGCCGACGCGTGCGCGATCTGCCGATCACGCTCGACAAGCTGCTTCGCTAGAGCGCATCTCGGTATCCGGCAAGTTGCTGCGCTAAACGGAATGCCGGCGTTCGGGGAGCACCGCGCTAACGCGATGTCGGTATTCGGCGAGCAGCGTCCGAGGCGGCGCCGGCTTTTCGTCGCCGCCGATCTCGACGACACGGCGCGCGCGGCATGCGCGAACGTCGCCGAGCGGTTGCGCGCGAAGGGATGGCTCGGAAAGTGGGTGCCGCCGGAGAACTATCATCTTACCGTCGCGTTTCTCGGCAGCGTGGACGCCGATCGCGTCGGCAATGTCATCACTGCCGTCGCAGCGGTGGCGCCGCGCATTTCATCGGTGGACGTTCCGCTCGATACGGTCGGTGCGTTCGCGAGCGAACGCAAACCGCGCGTCGCATGGGTCGGTCCGAGCGCGACGGTGCCCGCATTCGGCGCGATGTGCGGCGTGGTTCGCGGCGCGCTTGCCGCAGCGGGGTTCGAGCTCGACGCGCGCGCCGATCCGCACGTCACGCTCGCGCGCTCGGACGGGCGTTCGCCACTACCGGTCGTTGAGCCGCCGCTCATCCCGCCGCTGCGGATCGAGGCGCTGACGCTCTACGAGTCGTTCACCGAGCGAACGGGTCCACGGTACGAAGCGGTCGAGCGGTTTTTGCTTGCGCCGGGCATTGAACGAGCTTGATCACGACAAAATCTGGCGCGGCCGGGCACCGACCACATCAGAAACGACGGCGCCGGCGAAGCGAACGGAACTACGTCCCCGCCGGCTGGGCGATCCAGCTTCTGAAGTAGCTCGGGTCTTCCACGCCGGTCACCGTTTCGGCGACGCGCAGCGGGCCGTAGGCGTCGATTGCGACGGCCAATTCGTCGGTCGATGCTTTGCCGAGCGATGCCTCGACCGCGCCCGGCTGCGGGCCGTGCGGTGCGCCGGCGGCGTGCAGCGTGACGGACTTTTCTTCGATCCCGCGGCGCGACATGAAGTTGCCCGACGCGTAGTAGATGATCTCGTCGCAGTCGACCGACGAATGGTTGTACGGTGCCGGCACCGCGAGCGGGTGATAGTCGAACATGCGCGGCGCGAACAGAATGAACGCGGCGCCCGGCGCGTCCCAGATCTGGTGCGACGACGGCGGCTGGTGGATTTTCCCGGTGACCGGCATGTAGTCGTGCGCGTTGAACGCGTACGGGTAGCAGTAGCCGTCCCAGCCGACGACGTCGAACGGATGGTTCGCGACGACGTACTTTGCGTGGCGGCCCTTCGCGGTGATGCGCACGTCGAACTCGCCGACCGCGTCGACCGGGTCCGGCAGCACCGGCGCGCGGAAATCGCGTTCGTAGTACGGCGCGTGCTCGGCGAGCTGGCCGAACTCGTTGCGGAACTTGCGCGGGATCGTGATCTGCCCGGACGACTCGGCGACGAACAGCGTCGTCGGCGTGCGCGGCGTCAGCCGGTACGTCGTGCCCATCGGCACGTAGAGGTAATCGTGCGCGCGGTACTCTAGCAGGCCGAACGACGATTCGAGCACGCCGTCGCCGTTCTGCACGAACAGCATCTCGTCGCCGCTCGCGTTGCGGAAGAAATAGTCCATCGGCTCGGTGACGACCGCGGTGGAAAGCACGATGTCGTCGTTGCCGACCAGCGGGACGCGCGCTTCGACGGCATCGCCCGTCTTCGCGGTGCGGCCGGTGAACCAGTGACGGTTGCGCACGGGATCGTTCGGGAGGAAGCGCATCATCGGGCGGTCCCACGGCTGCACGTCCAGCGTGGCGGTGGGCGGCCGGAGGTGGTACGCGAGCGAGTAGACGCTCTCGAACCCCTTGGTCGACATCAGCTCTTCGGCATACAGGCCGCCGTCCGGAGCCCGGAACTGCGTGTGCCGTTTCTCGGGCAGACGCCCCTGGCGAATGTAGAAAGCCACCTTGAAACCTTCCGCAAACGGACGCGCCGTCCCCCGGCGGCGCCTACCTCCCGATCGCGAAGGTATTGAGGCCGAAGGTGTGATCCAGCTGCAGCGTCACCGTCGGTTTACTGGCCGCGGATAGCGGCAACGGGTAAACGGCGATGGTTTGCGCGGTAAAATTTCCGGCGTAAAGGTTTCCGCCGGCATCCACTGCCAGCAACGGCGCGGAGTTCCCGATGAAAATTGAGAATGCAGGGCTGCTCGTTGAGGTAATCGGGAGATCGTACACGTCGAAGCGGTTAAGGCAAGCCACAAAGAGCTGCGTCGCGCTGACCGCGACTCCGGCGTAGCTGGTCGGAACATTTGGCGTCGCGATCGGGGAACCGGTATATGGCGGTGCGTAGACGAGCAGGTTGCTGTTCCGCGCACCACGGAAACCTTGGTTGTTCTGATCGTTCACGACGTAGAGATTCTGCGCGCCGTCGAAGGCGATCCCGGACGCCCCGACGATCGCAGCATTGCCGATGGCTGCCGGCGGAAGGTCAGCGCTGCTGAACGGGAACTTCAACGTTCTCACGCCACCCAATCCGTCGGCGATCCACAGGTCGTGTGAATCGGCGAAGGCGAGCTGATATTCGGGTCTCCCCGTCGTTAGGACGGTGTTCGGCGTGCTTGCGCCCGAGAGCGGCGCGCGAAAGAAAGCAAGACTCGCGCCGGTGCTCACGACGAGGTTAGCATCGGCATCAACCGCGATCGAATATTCGTACCCCGACATGGCGGTGAAATTTGCAGTCGAGGCGGACGTCAAAGGAATGTTGAACTGCGCGACACCATGCGAACCGCCCACGTAGAGATGCTGCGGCAACAGCGCGCGTCCCGTGGGAAATGGAGGCGGACTCGTACCCCCGCCGTTGCATCCGGTTCCCGTCGCAAGTGCTGCAAATGCGAGCAAGGAAAACGTACGCCGAATCACGAGCCCTCCACTGCCGATGCCCCGCCGGATCGAAAGTCTGCTTGGCCCGCGCACCCGGCGGTACAGCCAAGCGAATATTCGTTGAGCGGACCATCAAACCTCGATCGCCGAAGCCAGGGGCGTGGACGTGCCGGCTTCGTAGCCCCACGCGATCGATTGCACGGGAGGCCGCCGCGGATTCCGTCGCGTGGCGTGCGCGCAGCGACCGAGCGGGTACGATAGCCGTATGCCGTATCTACGCTTGTCCTCGCTGCCGCTCGACGCCGAGACGAAACGTCATCTCGCCGACGAGCTCACCGTCACCGTGCTGGAGATCCTGACGGACCAGAAGCCGGAGTGGACGAGCGTACACTTCACGCCGTTCGAGCCCGGGGATTTCGCGATCGCGGGCCGGCTCGTCGCCGACGGCGCGATCCCCGACACGCATCTGGAGATCAGCGCGCCTGAGGTGGATGAGAAGAGCTGGTTCGCGTTGCGCAACCGGCTGACCGACGTGCTGATCGAGGCGCTCGGGATTCCCGACAGCGAACGCTGGCACGTCAACGTGAAGCTGAACCGCTACGACCCGCACTCGTTCGCGGTCGCCGGCAATGCGACGGACGAGCTCGAACAGCTCGCGGAGAGCGCAGACGTGGCCGGTGGCCGGCGTCCCCCACGCTGGCGCCGCCGTGCGGCGCTGCTCGGGTTCGCGCTCGGGGCGTATGCCGGGTACCGCTGGCTCTCGGCGCGCGTTGGCACGGATGCGTCGGTCGACGCAGCGCCACCCATGTATGGTGAAACGCGGACCGCCGGCGAACCGCGCGAACGTATCGGGGTGAACGCGGAAACAGTCCGCGAGTACTGACCGGCGCCTGAATCGCGAGACACGCCCCAAACGCGAAGAGCCCGCTCGGTCATTGGTGACCGGCGGGCTCTTGCTACGGATTAATCTGGCGACGACCTACTCTCGAGGGACCCTGCGGTCCGACTACCATCGGCGCTGGCGGGCTTAACTGCCGTGTTCGGGATGGGAACGGGTGGTGCCCCGCCGCTATGGCCGCCAGAAACTTGATCCGCTCCGCGACGCCGAGCCTGAGCTCGAGGCTAGTCGCGGGCGAAAGCTGCACAGAGAAGAACTTTCATGGGCCAAACGATTGCGTTCGTTCGTAGCGTACTTATTAAGTGTCCGGGCGATTAGTACCGGTCAGCTCCAGCGATTGCTCGCCTTCCACCTCCGGCCTATCAACGTGGTAGTCTCCCACGACCCTTCACCCCTTGCGGGGATTGAGATCTCATCTTGAAGTCAGTTTCACGCTTATATGCTTTCAGCGTTTATCTGATCCGAACGTAGCTACCCGGCTATGCCGTTGGCACGACAACCGGTTCACCAGAGGTTCGTTCAACCCG
>JAQBPK010000042.1 GCA_028287565.1 Vulcanimicrobiota bacterium | reverse complement strand
GGCAGCTCGACGGTGAACGCTTCCTCGGGCACGTGGAAGCTAGCGTTCGCGATGTTCTCTTGCTTGACCGCGGTACCCGAACCGTTCGGCGCTGCGGGGGCCGCATCGGTCTTCTTGCGGCTGCGCGTGGTCTTGGGTTTGTCCGCCGTCGTCTTCGTCGCCATTCTGTTCTTGGGGGTCTTCCTGCGTGGTCTCACGCGCGCTCGGGGCCGGTAAACGCGAAAAGGCAAGGACCGACCCACCGGAGTGAGGGTCCTCGCTCGCTCATGTATGCCGCTATCCGCCGAGGGGCATAGGGCCGTATCCTATCACCGGGCGTCCAGGGGCGTCAAGGGCTCACATCGGCAGGGTCTCGCCCTGCGGGGACCGCTACGCGGCGTCGTCGCTGCGGGAGACGGCGTAACCGCCGAACACCGGGCTCGTGCGGACGCTGTCCACGGCGGCTTCCAGCGCCGCATGGCGGTCGCGCGCGCACGTGCAGTCGCGCAGCCGATCGCCGGAGCAGCCGGCGTAGTCGTGGTTCGCGAGGGAGTGCCCGCAGGGGCAAAGCACCAGGTTCTCCATGCAGTCTGCCTCCTCGAATCGCGGCGCGCTTGCTCGCATGGTACCCGCGCCGCCAACCGGCAAACGCGCGGTTTAGCTCAAACGTTCGCGGCGCTGCGCCCGGTTGGGAGCTACCTTCGCAAGCATCTCGGCGAACCGGACGCGGCGCGGTTGGAGCCCTTCGATCCGCGTCACCGGCGCGGCCGCCGGGACGAACTTGAACGCCGTGAAGCGCGCCGACGCGCCGGTCGCGCCGCCGACCGTGAGCGCGATTCGCACGCCGGCGTCCCACGGCGGGAGCCATGACCCGTCGAGCCGGCCGCCGAGCGTCTGCCAGCTGCGGCCGTCGCGGCTGAAGGCGAATCGGTACGCCCGGCCTTCCAGCGCGGTGCAGCGGAGATGGACTTTCTCGCGGCCGACACGGGCGAGCGCCAGGTCGACCAACCGGCCGCCGCGGCGGCGCCACACGCTGACGATCCCGTCCCGCACGCCGATCCCGAGCGCGTCCCGGTGCGAGCCGTACGCGCACAGCGAGGCGAGCGTGCCCGGCGCCTGCGCGCGGGCGTCGACCACGGCCGTCGCGGCATAGTCCCCGGCGGTCACCGTGCGCGCCGCAACGGCGGCGAGCGGATCGGGCGCGCGCCGCGGATGCTTTGCGGTCAGCATGAGCGCCCCGCGGTCGAGCACCATGCTCGGCGTGCCGGACTGCGGCCACTGCCAGCCGCGGTCGAGCGGCACGGTGAAGTCGGCGTTCCAGCGGTCGCGTTGCGGGGTGCGGCGCTCGATCGGAAACGGTGCGTCCGCCACGCGGCTCGGTCCGTGGCCGCCGTTGATCGACGGCCAGCCGTCGAAGTTCCAGTCGATCGCGTCCAAGCAAAGCTGGCGGCCGACGTAGATCGCGTCGGGCCGCTGCTCGTAGGCGTGATAGAGGTAGTACCAGTTGCCCTTGCCGTCGTCGACGGGCGCGCCGTGGCCGGGGCACCGGAACGCTTCGTTGCTCGCGAGGATCGGGTTGTGCGGGCACTTCTCCCACGGCCCAGCCAGCGCGCGGGCGCGCGCGACGCCGACCGCGTACGCGCAGTCTTCGCCGCAGCACGCGTTGCCCGAGTAGAACATGTAGAACCAGCCGTTGCGCCGGATCACGTGCGGCGCTTCGACCAGGCGACCTTCCCAGGGCGCGTCGTTGCGCAGCAGTTCGGCGGGCTCGCCGAGCAGCACCAGACCGTCGTCCGAAAGGCGCTGGGCCCAGATCGGCGTCGGGCGGTTGTGCGCGTTGCCGTCCTCTTTCCAAAGGAGCCAGCGGGAGCCGTCCGCGTCGTCGGCGGCCATCGCGTCGATCGAGCCGTAGCGCTGGCCGATCAGCGGGCCGTGGTCGGTGTACGGCCCTTCAGGCCGGTCGGCGGTCGCGACCGCGACACACAGCGCACCTTCTTTTTTGCGCGCGGTGTAGTAAACGTAGAAGCGCCCGTCCTTCTCGGCGAAGTCGGGCGCCCAAAAATTCCCTGCGCACCAGTCCGGGCGCTCGGCGAAGACGTGTCCGACGAGCTCCCAGTCGACCAAGTCGGTCGATCGGAAGATGGGGAAGAACGGCGCCCAATCGGTCGACGTCGTGACGGCGTAGAAGCCGCGTTCGCCGACGCGAATGACGGAGGGGTCGGGAAAGTCTCCGGGGCGGACCGGATTACGATACTTTCCTTGGAATGCCGCATGGAGCGGCCTCGGAAAAGAAACTGCCACGTACTCGCTCAATGATGGAATCGGCTGCAAGACCGATCAACTTGAGCTAGAAACGCATGACCTTACCCAATCGGCGCGGCGCCGTCACTCGCTCGAACTTCTGTAATCAAAGGTTTACGTGCGTAGCGCGCGGCGTACGCCGACTCCAGCGCCGCCGACAGCGCGCCGGCCGCGTCGCGCCGCACTAGCGCGACGACCGAGCCGCCGAATCCCCCGCCCGTCATGCGCGCGCCGTAGACGCCGCCGACGTGCCGCGCCGTGTCGACGAGCAGATCCAGCTCGGGCGCGCTGACCTCGTAGTCGTCGCGCAGCGAGTCGTGCGAGGCGTACATGTGCGCACCGGCGGTCGCGAGGTCGCCCTCGCGCAGCGCGACCACCGTCGCGAGGACGCGCGCGTTCTCGCCGACGACGTGCCGCGCGCGGCGGCGCAGCGGCTCGGGCAGCATCGCCGAGCGCCGCGCGAAGTCGGCGACCGACACGTCGCGCAGCGTTCGCACGCCGAAGCGCCGCGCGGCCTCTTCGCTCTGCGCGCGCCGGTCGTTGTACGCCGATCCCGCGAGCTCGTGCTTCACGCCCGAGTCGGCGATCAGAATCGCGGCGCCCGCGGGGAGCGGCACGGTGCTCACTTCCTCGGTCCGGCAGTCGATCAGCAGCGCGTGGTCGCGCACGCCCAATGCGGATGCGAGCTGGTCCATGATCCCGCTGCGCAACCCGACGAAACCGTTCTCCGCCTCCTGCGCGGCGTGAGCGAGCTCGTGCGGCGACAGTGCCGCGCCGGAGACCGTCAGCAGCGCGAGCCCGACGGCCAGCTCGAACGCCGCCGATGACGACAGCCCAGCGCCGATCGGCACCGTCGTGCGCAGCGCGACGTCCGCGCCGCTCAGCGGAACGCGGCGCGCGAGCGCGAGCGCGACGCCGCGCGCGTAATCGCTCCATGCGCCGGCGGGCTGCGGGTCGGGATCGTCGAGATCGAATTCCGCGGTCGCGTTCTCGTCGAGCGAGCGCACGCGCACGCGGCGGTCGCCGCGCGGCGCCGCGGCGGCGACGGTGGCGCGGTCGATCGCCAGCGGCAGCACGAAGCCTTCGCTGTAGTCGACGTGCTCGCCGATCAGGTTGACGCGCCCCGGCGCGCGGAAGAACCGCGGCGCGCGATCGGTCAGCTCGGCGAACGCGTCGCGCAGCCCGTTCAGCTCGATCACCGGCGTTCCGCTCGGCCCGGCTCACCGGCTGCGAGCGCCGGAATCTTGCCGCGCAGCTCGGCGGCCTTCTCCTCCGCGAGCGTGTCGTTGATGAACATCCCTGCACCCGCCTCGGAGCCGGCGAGATATTTGAGCCGCGTGGCGCTGCGCATCGGCGGATAGAACTCGATGTGCAGGTGGTACGGATCGGCCGTCTTGGGCGCTTGGTGCACCGCCATGATGTACGGGAACGACAGATCGAACAGCGCGTCGAAGCCGGACAGCACGCGCTTTAGAATACGGGCGAGCCCGCGCACCTCGCGCTCGTCGAGATCGGGCAGCGCGCGCACGCAGCGCGTTGCGACGAGGTGCGTCTCGTACGGGTAGCGCGCGAAGAACGGAACGTACGCGAGCCAGCCGTCTTCTTCCGCGACGATGCGGCGGCCGTCGTCGCGCTCGCGGTCGCGCACGTCGCAGAACAGACAGCGGTCCGTCGCTCCGCGGTACGCGTTCGCGCGCTCGATCTCGCGCAGCACCACCGGCGGCACGAACGGGTACGCGTAGATCTGCCCGTGCGGGTGGCTCAGCGTCACGCCGATCGCCGCGCCCTTGTTCTCGAACGGATACACGTGCACGACGTCATCGCGCGCTTCGAGCGCGCGCGTGCGGTCCCGCCACACATGCACGAGATGCTCGATGCGCGTCACGGACGCGCCCGCGAGCGTCGCGTGGTGGTCGGACGTGTACACGACGACCTCGCATTCGCCGCGCGACGGCGCGACGGGCTCGAGCTCCGTCCCCTCGACCCCCGGCGGCGGCGGATTGCGCTGCAGCGACGGGAACTTGTTCTCGAACACCACCATGTCGTACGTCGCCGCCGGCACTTCCGTCGGAAACTTCCCGGGCTTGGTGGGACACAGCGGGCAGTAGTCCTCGGGCGGAAAGAACGTCCGGTCCTGCCGCTGCGTCGCAGTCGCAACCCATTCGCCCAGCAAAGGATGCCAGCGAAGCTCGCTCACGCGGGCAACTCGCCTTCGCCGTCCTCGGGGAACGTGTAATAGATCAGGTAGCGGCCGTCCGGGAGGGTGATCTGTTCTTTCACCATGCCCGGCTCGGGGGTGTCGTCGTTCACTCTGCGACGTGCTTGCCCAGGATGCGCGCGAGCGACGCATCATCGTCGTCCGCGCCGACCTCGCCGAGGAGCGACCAGCGCTCGGTGTGGCGCGCGATCTCGCCCGGCGCCAGCGTGGTCAGCGGCGCGAGCGTCTCCACCTCGCAGAACGCGCCTTCGGTGTAGATCTCGACCGAGCAGCCGCAGTCCGGATAGTCCGCCGCGGGATCGTATGCGGTGCGCACGACGAACGCCGTTCGCTCCGCGACGTACGCGAACCAGCCGCGCTCGCAGGCCACGCCGATCTTGTTCGGAGCGGTGCGGGCCGGATCGCAGCGCAGCCGCAGGAACTCCGGCCCGAAGGCGAACCGCGGATCCGACAGATCGGTGTAGCTCCACAGCGACATCGTGCGCGCGGGCAGCAGCGCTTCGCGCTGGCTGCGCCTTTCCGGGTTCGGGATCAGCGCGACGCCGCCGGGGCGCACGACGGTCAGGCCCCAGGGCGCAAGGCGCTGCGGGTTGTCGCTGCGGTTCTCGACCGCGTGGATCACCGTGACGGCGGTGCCGGCCGCGTCGAGCTCCACGTCCATGCTCGCCACGAGCCCGGTTCGCGGATCGCGTGCGCGGCGCACGAGGATGCGCCGCTCGGACGACTCGATCTCCGGCGGCAGGTCGTCGATCGTGTACGTCGCGGGGAAGCTCTCCGGCGCCGCCCACAGGCGGTGGCCGCCGTACGCGCGCCACGTGCCGTGCGGCGTCTCGCGCTGCGCGTCCGGTGCGTCGCCGAAGACGTTCGGGCCGCCCGCGAAGCCGTAGTGCGAGACGCGCGGCCCGAACGCCGCGGGCACGCGCAGCTCGACCACGCCGTTGGTGAGCCGGACGCTCTCAGGCGACGGCGGTGCGGTCACGCTCCCACCACGCCGGCTCGGGCGGCGCGCTGGGGATTCGCCCGGCGGCGAGCTCTTCGATCACGGCGGCCACGAGCGTGCGCTCGGGACGCTGGTGCGGCCCGGCGAACGTGAACACCCCGTCCTCGACGAAGCGCTCGTTGCGGCACAGCAGCGACACCCAGTCGACCATGCCGAACGCGGCCCACGCGCCGAACGCGGTGACCGGAATTCCTTCGTCGCGCACCGCGAGCGCGTCCGCGAAACGGTGCAGCATCCACCGTGCGCGCTCGCGCTCGTTGCCGAGCACGTGCACCTCGGACAGCGCGAACGGCATGCCGAGGCGCGCGTGCGCGGCGCGCAGCAGCGCGCGCATGTCGAGCCGTTCGGGAGCGAGGTCGACCACGCCGAGGTTGCGGTGTCCACCCGCGCCGTCGCTTTCGAGCCACCGCTCGGAGTTGGGATAATAGTTCCAGCCCATCACGTCGGGCGGCGCCGGCCGGCGTTCGAGCAGCGCGAGCTCGGCGGGCGAGATGCCGTTCTCGACGAGATACGCGTGCATCGGATGCCCGTCCACGATGCGCCCCTGCAGCAGCTCGCACGAGAGGAACATGCGTTCGCGCTTGTGGGCGACGTACGCCTCGACGCGCTCGTCCGCCGCGGTGAACCCCTGCAAGTCCTCGGTCAGCAGAAGGCGCGCGTCGGGAATCGTGTCCCGGATGCGCTCGCTCGCGAGCGCGATGCCGAGCGCCTCGTTGACGATCGCGCGCGCGAACGCGGCGTGGTCGAAGAACGCGTTCGGATACCAGGCCGCGTACAGCGTCGAGAAGCGCGCCGTCGTGAGCGGCTCGTTGATCGGCGTCCAGCGCTTCACCCACGGAAACCGGCGCGCCGTCGCGGCCGCATAGTCGGCGAACAGCCGCGGAAAGTGCGGGTCGACCAGGCTCGTGTACGCGGGCCCGCTGCCATGGTGCAGCAGCGTGACGATCGGTTCGACGCCTCGCTCCGCCAGCGCGTTCAGGCGCCGCGACGCCCAGCCGTAGTTGCGCACGTGCGGGTGCTGCGGCGCGACCTTCTCCCACAAAACGGGATAGCGCGTCGCGTGCACGCCGAGGCTCGCGAGCAGGTCGACGTCGCTTTCGCGCGCCTCGTGCCCCGTCTCGGACAACTGGTCGCGCGACCGCGTGCGGTCGATGCGCGCGACGGTAGGCTCGGGCGACGCCCAGATCTCGGGAAGCTGCTGCACGGGGCCTTCTTTATGAAGCGACGGCCGCGGTGCGGGCCAGCTCCTCGAACGTGACCAGCGCCGAAGCGACGACCTGGTCCATGTTGAAATATTTGTACTCGGCGAGCCGGCCGACGAACGTGACGTGCCGCTGCGCCGCGGCGAGCGTCGCGTACTTGCGGTACAGCTCGCGGTTGTCGGGCCGCGGGATCGGATAGAACGGATCGCCCTCGGACGTCGCGTACTCGCGGCTGAGGATCGTCTTGGGATGCGTTTGGCCGGTGAGGTGCTTGTACTCGGTTGTCCGCGTGAACGGCACCACTTCGCTGGGCTCGTTGACGCAGCCGACGGGCTGCACCCACGCGACGTCGCGCGTCTCGAACTCGAAGCGCAGCGAGCGGTACGGGAGGCTGCCGAACTTGTACTCGAAGTACTCGTCGATCGGTCCGGTGTAGATCACGTGGTTGAAGCGCGCGCGGTCGAGGATCCAGCCGAAGTCGCAGCCCGTCACCACCTCGATGCGCGGGTGCGCGAGCATCTTGGTGACCATCGCGGTGAAGCCGTCTTTGGGCATCGCCTGGAAGCTGTCGGTGAAGTAGCGGTCGTCGTCGTTCGTGCGCGTCGGAATGCGACCGCAGACCGTCGCGTCGAGCTCGGACGGATCGAGCCCCCACTGCTTGCGCGTGTAGCCGCGAAAGAATTTCTCGTAGAGCTCGCGCCCGACGCGCGAGAGGATCGTGTGCTCGGAGTTCTCGATGCGCGGCAGCGGCTCGGCGCGGGCGGAGAGAAAGCGCTCGACGCCGGCGGGGTCGAGATCGAGATCGTACAGGCGGTTGATCGTGGTGCGGTTGATCGGGATCGGGACCAGCACACCGTCGACGCGCGCGAGCACGCGGTGCTCGTACGGAATCCACTCGGTGAACGCGCTGAGGTACTCGACGACGTGGTCTGCATTGGTGTGGAAGATGTGCGGGCCGTACTGGTGGTAGCGCAGTCCGTCCGCGTTGAGCGGATCGTGCGTATTGCCCGCAACGTGCGGTCGCTTGTCGATGATCAGAACGGTTGCGCCCAGCTGGCTTGCGAGCCGTTCGGCGATCGTGCTGCCGGCGAGACCTGCGCCCACTACGAGAAAGTCGTACACCTACGCGTCAATTCCCCACCCGCGTAACCGCAGGGTCGTTCAAGAGTGCCCCGGAGGGGTAGATCGCCTATACCCCCGCAAAATCGCCGGTTATGCTAGCTTGCTTCTTCCCTAAGGAGAACGTCCCATTCCGTACGATCCAGCCGACCTCGTCATCGTCGGTTTGCACCTTCGCTGGCGCGGCGTGTGGCAGCGGCCGAATCACGTGCTCGCGCGCATCGCACGCGATGCTGCCGTGCTCGTGCTCGAGGAGCCGCTCGCCGCGGAGCACGACGAGGATGCGATCGCGGAGCACGACGGTGTCACGGTCGTTACACCGCACCGCCGTGTCCCGCCCGGCGATGCAGTCGACGCGCGCGCTATCGCAACCGTGCGCGCGCTCGCGGGCGAACGGCGCGCACTCGTGTGGCTCTACACGCCGATGATGCTCGCGCTCGCGGACGCGTTCCCGCACGCGCCGCTGGTGTTCGACAAGATGGACGAGCTCGCGAAGTTCGCGCACGCCGACCCGCGCATCGTCCCGCGCGAGCACGAGCTGCTCGCGCGCGCCGACGTCGTGTTCAGCGGCGGCCGCTCGCTGTTCCGCAGCGTCGAGGGGCGCACGCGCAACGCGCGCTGCTACCCGAGCGGCGTCGACGTCGACCACTTCGAGCGCGCGCGCACCGCCGACCCGCATCCCGCGCTCGCACCGTACCGCGGCCGCCCGGTGTTCGGCTACATCGGCGTGATCGACGAACGCATCGATCTCGGCTTGGTGGACGCGCTCGCGGCGGCGCATCCAAACGCGACGGTCGCGATGGTCGGACCCGTGGTGAAGATCGACGAATCAACCCTCCCGCGCCGGGCGAACATCGCGTATCTCGGCAAGCGAAACTACGACGAGCTGCCGGCGCTGCTGGCCGGTTTCAACGTCGCGCTCATGCCGTTCGCGCTCAACGAGCACACCGCGAACATCTCGCCGACCAAGACGCTGGAATACCTCGCCGCGGGGCTGCCGGTGGTGAGCACCGCGGTGCCGGACGTCGTCGCCGATCACGCGGACGTCGTCTACGTCGCGCAGGGGCACGAGGACTTCGTCGCGCACGTCGAGCGCGCGCGCTCCGACGATCCCGAGCGCGCGCGGCGCGGCGATGAGAAGACGCGCGCCGCGACGTGGGACGCGATCGCCGGCGCGATGCGCGCGGACCTCGAAGCGGCCGGGATCTCCTACGCGGCGGCAAGCCCCGCGCGCAAGAACTCCGCCGCCCTGGCGTAGCACGCGCACGACACGCCGGTGAGCCGCGGGCCGTCGACAACGCGCACGCGCGCATAGCCGTGCGCGACCAAGCCGTCGTCGACGAAGCGCCCAAGCACCGTGACGACGCTCGCGCGCCGCACGCCGAGCATCATCGCGACGATGTCCTGGGTGATCTGGATCTCGTCGCCGACGCGGTCGCGCGTCGTGAGCAGCCACTTCGCGAGCCGCTGCTCGATCGTGTGGCGCGCGTTGCACGCGACCCACTGGCCGCGAATCGCCTGCACCGCGGAGACGTAGCGCCGCGCACCGTCGCGCAGGCCGGGGTCGCGTTCGAGCGCGTCGAGGAACACCTGCGCGTCCAGGCGCGCGAAGCGGCCGGGCGACTGCACGATCCACGTGTCCGGCGTTCGCCGCATCCCGAGCACGAGCTCGATGCCGAGGAAGCCCTCGGCGCCCGCCGCGTCGACTTCCACGTTCGTGTCGCCCTCGAGCGGGCGCAAGGTCGAGACGATGCCCGAGAGCGGGAACCACACCGCGTCGATAGCCGCGTTCGGCGGCTGCAAGACGTCGCCGATTCCGCCGCCGTGCGCCGTCATGCGCGTCTCGAACAGCGAGCGCGTCAGCGGCGCGAGCGCGTTCAGGAATCGGTTCTTCTCGGCAGTCCCAGCGAGCATGGAAATGTCATACCCGCACATTTGCCGGATCAGCGGGGCCCGCGCCCCGTCATGGGACGTTCGTACTAGGCCGGGACGCGGCCCGCGTGCAGCGCCATCGTGAGCCGGACCTCCGTGCGCGCCTGGTGCGTGCGGATCTCAACGCCGTCCATGAGCGCGCGCATCAGCGGAAGACCGCGGCCGCGCTCGTCGCGGCGCTGCGCCGGCTTCCATTTCCCGTCGTCCTCGACCGTGACGAGCAGCGTTTGGTCCAGCAGCGTCGCGTGCACGCGCACGATCCCGGGCGGCCCCAAGTACGCGTGCTCGACCGCGTTCGCGATCGCCTCGCCGCTCGCGGTGAGCAGCGAGAAGCGGTGGTCCGCATCGAGGCCGAGCTGTTCGGCGAACCGCTCGAGACTGCGGCGCACCAGCGGAACGGCGAGCGGCAGCGCGGTGAACGTGAACGAGAACGACGTGCCCCGCACGTCGGCCGCGCTGACGGTAAGCGTGGCGACGTCGTCGGTGTTCTCGGTGCGCGCGAAGACGCGCTGCACCAGAGCGCGCGCCGGCTCCGCGTCGTGGCGCGCGACGCCTTCGCGAACAGCTTCGAGCAAGCGGCGCTCGCCGTCGAGGACGTCGCGCGAGTACTCGATCAAACCGTCGGTGTAGACCGCGAACAGCGCGCCGGGCGGAAGCGTGAACGTCCAGTCGCTCGCGTCGATCGCATCGACGATCCCGAGCGGCACGCCGTCCTTGGGCAGCACTTGCACGGAACCGCACGGCAGCGCGAGCACGGGCGCCGGATGCCCGGCCGACGCGTACGTCACGGTCCCTTCGCGCGGGTCGACGATGCCGAACATCGCGGTCACCATCACCGGGTTCGCGCGCATGTTGACGATGGTGTTGGCGCGCTCGAGCACGAGCGACGGCGAGTTCGGGTTGAGAGCCGCGGCGCGGAACGCCTGGCGCACTTCGCCCATCACGATCGCCGCGCGCAAGCCGTGCCCCGCGACGTCGCCGATGGAGAACGCGATGCGGCCGTCGGGCAAGCGGAACGCGTCGTACCAGTCGCCGCCGACGATCGCCTCTTGCGCACCGGGCAGGTACGCGGCGTCGAACGCGAGCCGGTCGTCGACCGGCAGGCGCTCGGGCAGCAGCGCGCGCTGCAGCGTGTCGGCGACGTGGTGCTCGCGCGTGTACACTTGTGCTGCGTCCACGGACACGGCGACGCGCAACGCGAGCTCTTCCCACACTTCGAGGCCGCTCTCTGCGTCGCTCGAAGCGGTCGCGCCGGCGACGCGCATGACGCCGAGATCCTTGCCGCGAGCGACGAGCGGGTACGCGTGCGCGCCGGGGCCGACGCGGCCGGTGCGCGCGAGTGTCGTGCGAATCTCGCCCTCGTCGACCTCGACGGAGAAACCATCGGCGAACTCAGGCACGATGAGGCGCCCGACCGCGGTCAGCGTCTGCGCGTAGTCGAAGGAAGTTGCCAGCTCGCGGCTCGCTGCGACCAGTAGCCGCAGCGACGCCGCCAAACGTCGCTCTTCGATCGCGCTCACCGCCCCGTCCGTACGGCCAGAACCGGGCCCTCCATCTGAAGGCGGGAATACCCTCGCTTGCTCGGGCTCAAACCTGACGCCTCCGGACGGGCAGCACGACGCGGACGTGATTTCCGCGTCCCGGTAATCTGTCGGCACGAAGATCGGTACCCAGCACCGACACGATGTAGAGGCCGCGGCCGCGCTCGCTCATGACGTCCTCGGGCAGCGTCGAGCGCAAGTCGAACCCGCCGCCGCGGTCCAGCACGTGCAGCACCGGCACGGCGCCGATCCATTCCAAATCGATGTCGATCGCACCGGGCGCGTAGCGCACGACGTTGCCGATCAGCTCGCCGAAGATGAGCTCCGCGGCGCCGAGATCCGAGTCCGCGGACGCCTCGCGCGCGAGCGCGGCGACGAACGACGAGCGCACGCTCTGCGCGGCGAGCGCGTCGGCCGACTCGAACGCCCAGTGCGTCTCGCGGCCGAGCGCGAGCGTGAGGATCGCGACGTCGTCGAGCGCGCGCTCGGCGATCACGAGATCGTGGATCAGCTTCGCCGGCGAGTTGGAGTGCAGCACCGCGTCGTGCGTCAGCGCCGCGCGCAGCCGCGCCTCGCCCTCGATCACGTCGCGGGTCGACTCCACCAGACCGTCGGTGTAGAGCACGAGCAGCGAGCCGGGCGGGATGCCGATCAGCTGGCGCGTCTTGCGGCCGGCGTCGACCGGCGCGCCCAGCGGAAGCCCCGCGCCTTCGAGCGAGAGCAGCGTGCCGTCGGGACGCCGCACCAGCGCCGGCGGATGCCCGGCCGATGCGTACGCCACCGTCCACGAGCGCGGGTCGACCAGCGCGACGAACGCCGTGACGAGGCGGTCGTTGTACTCGAGATCCAGCGCCGCTTCCGCGGCCGCCAGGATCGCGCTGGGCTCGAGGCCTTGCAGCGCGGCGACGCGGATCGACTGACGGACCGTCGCCATCAGCACCGCGGCGTCGAGTCCCTTGCCCGCAACGTCGCCGACCGTGATCGCGAGCCGTCCGTCCGGCAGCGGAAACGCGTCGTACCAGTCGCCGCCGACGCTGAGCTCGTCGGACGCGGCGGCGTAGAGCGCGTCGAGCACGAGGCCGTCCATGCGCGGCAACGATTTCGGCAGCGCGGCGCGCTGAAAGCTGTCGGCGACGCGCTGCTGGCGCCGGTATTGGCGAACGTTCTCGTAGCCGAGCGCGACGCGTTTGGCGAGCACTTCCGCGACGCGCAGATCGCTCTGCGAGTACGGCGCCGTCTCGCTGCCGCGCACGAGCAGCAGCGCGCCGACGCGCTCGTCGCGCACGACCAGCGGGACGACCATCGCGCTGGCGAGATCGAACTGCGCCGTGAGCGCAAGATGCCGCTCGTCGTGCGCGGCCGCGCGCACCGCCTCGGGATCTACGTGCGGCATCAGCACGCTGTGCCCGCTCTCGATGATGCGCACGATCGGATCGTCCGCGCGCACCGGGTAGCGGCGCGCCGCATCGACGCCGCGCGCGAGCAGCACCGGATCGGCGTGCGCGAGCGCCGCCACGCGCACCGCGCCGCCCTCGCGCAAGTACACCGCGAACCAGTCCGCGATCGTGCGCGATGCGAGGTGCGCGACCTCCTCGAACAGCCGCTGCTCGTCCACGGCTTGTGCGAGCACGTCGCTCACGTTCGCCAAAAACGCCAGCGTCGTTTCGGCGCGCACGCGGTCCTCGATGTCGATCGCCGTCGCGACCCAGCCCGCCGGCGTGCCGTCCGCTTCGAACGCGGGGGCCGCGCGCAGGTGAAACCAGCGGTACGCGCCGTCGGCGGCACGGCGAATGCGGCTCTGCAGCTCGAACGCCTCGTGCGAGACCGCGGCCTCCCGCCAGCGCTGCGCCATCTCAACGCGGTCGTCCGGGTGCAGCGCGCGGGCGCGTTCCTCGCCGGCACTTTCCTCGAACGAAAGGCCCGTGTACGCGACCCAGTGCTCGTTGACGAAATCGAGCGTGCCGTCGCGGTCGAGCGTCCACACCAGCTGCGGCATCGCTTCGGCAAGGCGCCGGTAGCGCGCTTCGCTAGCGGCGAGCGCGTGCTCGATCCGGGCAAGCTCGTCGTCGTTCGAAGTCAACGCGATCTGGTCGCTCGTGTGCGCACGCTATCCCTCTATTGCTCGGTAGTGTACGTTTCTCACGCACCATGCCGTCGGGGCAGCAGGAGTACCCCCTCGCTCGACCGGTGACGGAACGCACCGCATTTCCGTACACTCCGTGTAATGCGCGCGTGCACGTTTCGTGCACGCGAACGACGGGTAGCTTGCTCGTCAGTAGTCCGGTCCGCCGTCGCTCTTGCCGATAATAGCAAGGCCGATGGCGTTTCGCCGTTCCGCTCGTCCTTCGTCCGAGGAGATCGCGTATGCCGCCTGCGGCCGTCGCCGGAAAACCCAAGAGCAACGGGAAGCGTCCCGCCGTGAAAAACGGGGCCGCCGGCCCGCGTGTGGCAGGCGGTCGCAATACCGCGGGCGACGCGCCCAAGCGCCAGCTGCTCAACGCGCTGCGCGCAGTCGCGCGCGGCGACTTCTCGGTGAAGCTCCCGACGTCGCTCGACGGCCTGGACGGCGACATCGCCGAGGCGTTCAACGAGGTCGTCGGCTGGAACGCGCGCGTGTTGCGCGAGATCGAGCGCGTCTCGAACGTCGTCGGCGTGGACGGCCGGCTCGGCCAGCGCGCGGAGCATCAAGCGCCCGGCTCGTACGGCGAGAAATTGCTCGCGGTCAACCGCCTGATCGACGACCTGACGCACCCGATCGCGGAGACGAGCCGCGTGCTCGGTGCGGTCGCGCGCGGCGACCTCTCGCAGCAGATGGCGCTCGAGGCCGACGGCCGCGCGCTCAAGGGCGAGTTCCTCCGCAGCGCGCGCACGATCAACGCGATGGTCGATCAGCTCAACGCGTTCGCCGGCGAGGTGACGCGCGTCGCGCGCGAAGTCGGTTCCGAAGGCATCCTCGGTGGCCAGGCACACGTGCGC
>JAQBPK010000014.1 GCA_028287565.1 Vulcanimicrobiota bacterium | reverse complement strand
GTCATGCCGGGCGTCGCGCGCGTGGAAGGCATCCTGCGCGACGTCGTGATCCTCGGCCGGCGGCTCTAACGGCGGATGTGCGTCGCTCGGCGCACCGAGGCGGGACCGGCGCCGGCCCGGACGCGGTAGATGGTCCCGGCGTAATCGTCGGCGATGAAGAGGCTGCCGTTGGGTCCGACCGCGAGACCCACGGGACGCCCGATGCGCGTGCCGTTCGTCGTGTCCTGGAAACCGTACAGAAACGACTGCCACTGAGCGCCCGAGTTGTTCCAGTCGGCCGGCAGAACGGGCCTGTCGCCGCTCATCGGGACGTAGGCGATCTCGGGCACGGCGAGCGGCCTGCCGTTCATATCCTCGTGCCACGAACCGTGCATCGACAAGAACGCGCCGCCGCGGTACGGCGCCGGCAGCGCGTACGCCCCGGTCTGGTTCGCCGGGTAGAACGCCGCGCCGATGATCGTGGAGTACGCGAACAGCGCGACGGCCGGCACGACGTCCTTCGCGTTCGGCGCCGTCGTCGAGTCGCAGCTCGCGTTCGGCTTTCCGAGCGGGTTGTAGAGGTGGTTGTTCTCCTCGCAGTCGGGCCAGCCGTAATCCGGCACGGCTTCTGCGTGCGCCGTCACCGCGTCGAAGAACTCGTACGGGTGCCCGCCCAGCGCATCGTTCACGCCCGTCACGATCGCTCCGCTGATCGGGAGCAGCACGTCCTGTCCCGCGCCGCCGGCCCACAGCGTGTTCGTCGCGGGGTTCACCGTCAGCGCGAGCGCGTTGCGGAAACGCGCCGCTTTCGTGCTCATCGCGAGCGTACCGAGATCGACGCGCTGGATCGTGCCGCGCGTGGGATCCGTCTCGACGCACGCGTTGCACGACGATCCGACGCCGACGTACAGCGTGTTGCCCACGACGGCGACGCTGCTGGTGTAGTGCACGTCGCCGTCGCTGTTCGGCGCGATGGAACCGCGCCGCACCTTCGCGACTTCTGCCGTGGGCGTAGGCTCCGAGCGGTCGCCGAGACGGTACGGCACCCTCCACACGCTTTGATTGGTCGCGACGTATACGTTCGTCGCGCTCGCGTCGAGCGCGATGCCTTGCGCCGTGCCTTGGCTCGCGGGCGACGGGATCGTAAAAAACACGCTGGGCGCGCCCGCGCCGCCCGCGCCGTCGGCGTTCGGGACGATGTAGACGATGCCGCGCGGGTCGTTCGAGCCCACGAGCAGATCGCCGTTTGGGAGCATGACGAGCTGGCGCGGCGCGCTCAGGCCGCTCGCGACCGTCTCGCCGTACACGTTGCCCGCGGCGAACGTCAGCGCGAACGGCAGCGGGGCCGCCGTTGCACCGAGACTCGGCAGCGGGCTAGGCGCCGTCGTGGGGACGCCGGTCGGATTCACCGCGGGCGAGCGGGACGGCACCGGCGCCGCCGTGCCCGTCGAAAACGCCGGCGGCGCGGCGGTGCCGCCGGCGCACCCCGGGGCTATGGCGAGCGCAAACGCCGACATGACGAAAAAGCCGCCGGCCCAGGCGTTTCGCATCCTGTTCGTTCTATCGGCCCTGCGCGCTTGAGGGGCGAGCGCTCGTCATCACATTCTCATCTCATGCAGTTTGCGACTGCACGGGCCGCATGCTACCATGCCCTCGCAGTTTCCCGTCCCGCAGCCGATGTAGGAGTACCATGAAACGAGGGCTCCGCGCGTTTATCGCAGCGGCGTTCGTTGCGTCGCCGGCGATCGCCCACGCCGCGCCGGCGACGTTCGCGACGACGTACGTTTCGAGCGCGGTTCCGCGCGGTCAAACCGGTTTCGATGCCGGGGTCGACGTCTCTCAAGGGCGCTACGTGCGCCTCACCGCGAGCGGCACGATCGCGTTGCCCGGATACAGCGCGTGCCGCGCAACCACGGCGGAAGGTTGCGCGGCGGTGTCGTCGCCGTCGCGCTCGGCGCCGGACGCCGCGACCGGATCGCTCATCGCGGCGTTCGTCTCGCGATCCGGGATGCTCCTCACGGCATGGTCCCCGGTCGGCCTCGCCGCGTACGTCGCAGTGCCGCCGGACGCCGCGCGCATGGTGCTGCGGATCAACGGTACCACTGGATACGAGTTCGGCGCGTTCCGCGTCGTCGCGGACGTCGTCGGATCCGCCGATGGTGCGGCGGATTCGGCCGTACGCGACGCGACATATTACCGCCGGGGATTTCCGGGGACGCGCACGCTGCCCAGCCAGCTTCCGACGCGCTCCGACGTGCAGTACGCCATGCGCCGCTTCGGCTTCGGCGACACGCCGGCGAACGTGACCGCCGTCTCCAACAGCGGCGTCGCGGCGTGGATCGCGCAACAGCTCAGCCCCGAGACGATCGACGACTCCGCCCTGAACACGTACGTCGAGCCGATCCCGCTCTACGGCACCGGTCCGAGCACGAAGGACGGCTACGACAACTACGACGCCATCCTGCAGCGCCGCATCGTGCAGCGCGAGATCGCCTCGAAGCGCCAGCTGCTGGAAAAGATGACGCTGCACTGGCTCGAGCACTTCGCCGTCAGCCAGGACAAGGTCAACAGCGCCGCCGCGATGATCCGCTACGAAGAGACCGTGCGCACCGACGCGCTGGGGAACTTCAAGCAGCTCGTGTCCGACGTGTCGGTCGAGCCCGCGATGCTGCTGTGGCTCGACAACAACAACAACGACGGCTCGAACGTCGTGCAGAACCCGCCCAACGAGAACTTCGCGCGCGAGCTGATGCAGCTGTACGTGCTCGGCACGACGCAGCTCAACCCCGACGGCAGCGCCGTCGTGGACGTCGCCGGCAACGCGCTGCAGACGTACACCGACACGGACGTGAAGCAGGTCGCCCAGGCGCTGACCGGATTCCAGCGCACGGCATCGCCGAATCCGGGCAAGGTCGATCCGCGCACGGTCGAGGGCGTGAAGTTCTACCCGGCGCGGCACGCCAAGGGGCCGTTCACCATCATGGGCCAGACGGTCACCGACACCGGCGACCCGACGATCGTGGGCAAAGTCATCGCCTCGATCGCGAGTAACCCCGCGACCGCACCGTTCGAGGTGAAGGAGCTGCTGCAGCGCTTCGTCACCGAGACGCCGTCGCCAGGCTACGTCGCGCGCATCGTGCCGGTGTGGAACGCGAACGCGGACGATCCCAAGCAGCTCGCCAAGGTGATGGCGGCGATCGCCGCCGATCCGGAATTCTACGCGGGCAAAGGCACGATGATCAAAGAGCCCATCGAGTTCGCGGTGGACGCAATCCGCGGCTTGAACGGCGCACAGGCGACGCCGTTCACGCCGGCGATGCAGACGCCGTACCGCAGCGTTAACACCGTGCTGGGCGCGATGCAGCAGCAGCAGTGGTACCCGCCGAGCGTGTTCTCGTTCTACCGCCCCGGCGAGAAGGAATCGCTGCTCACCAACTCGCTGCTGCTCAGCCGCTGGAGCGACGGCGCAAGCCTCAGCAACGCGACGCGCATGACGACGCTGTGCCCGACGTGCGACGTCAACCTCGATCTCACGTCGCTGACGGCGCTGGCCGGGGGCTCCGACGCGCAGTCCGCGGCCGGCTACGTCCTCGACGCGCTGGTCGACGGCGGGACACCGCAGCTGCGGGGCTTGCTGCAGAACTACTTGGCGAACAACGTGCACGCGCTCACGCCGGGCGCGGTGTGGATCGTGCTCACCTCACCGGAATACGAGGTCAACTGATGTTCACGCGACGCCGGTTTCTGTGCGGCGCGACCGCGGCCGCGCTGGCCCTGCCCGCGTTCGCGCGCGGCCTTGCGGCCGAGGCTTCCGGAAACACGATCCTCGTGTCGATCCTGCTCGACGGCGGCTGCGACGGGTTCAACACCGTCGTGCCGCTCAACCAGTACGGAATCTACAGCCAATTGCGCAAGATCCCCGGCACGACGCAGTATCTGAGCGTGCTCGAGTCCGACGTCGCCACGGCGGGCACGGCGTTCGAGCCCAACTACACCGTGCCGTCGTCGAGCGCGCTCAGCTACGGCTTCCACCCGAACATGACGGCGCTGCGCGCCCTCTACGGCAAAGGCAAGGTCGCGGTGCTGCTGGGCGTCGGGCTGCCGCCGGCGGACCGCAACCGCACGAGCCACGAGGTCGCGAAGTTCGACTGGGCGACGGGCTCCATCAACAAGCTCGGCTACACCAACCTCGGCTGGCTGGGCCAGACGTTCGACGCGATCGGCGCGACCGGCGCGCTGCCGCCCGCGGTGTCGATGAACTATAGCTCGCCGACGATCCTGCGCGGCGCGAAGCGAACGCCGCTCGTGCTCGGCGGCGACATCGGCGGGTTCAACGTCGCGTGCGGCGCGAGCGGAGCGGATTGCACCGCGCGCGTGAACGCGCTGACCACGAACGACGCGCAAAGCCTGCCGTCGATCGCGGCGGATTTCGCGCGCTCGGTCGCGCTCGACACGACGTCGTACGTTGCGACGGTCAAGCAGTACGCGACCGCCGTCACCGGCGCGGACTACCCGGCGATCGGCAAGAGCGGGCTCAAGAGCCAGTTGAAGCAGATCGCGCGGCTGATCCGCGCGGGCTCGCCGTCGCGCGCGTACTTCGCCTCGCAAGGCGGCTACGACACGCACTCGCAGCAGAACTCGCCCGGCCACCATCCCGATCTCGTCGGCGAGCTGTCGGACGCGGTGAACGACTTCTACGGCTATCTCGCGGCGAACGGCCTCTCGCAGAACGTCGTGATCATGACGTACTCCGACTTCGGCCGCCGCGTCCAAGCGAACTCGACCGCCGGCACGGATCACGGCACGGCGTCGGTCGCGTTCATCGTCGGCGATCTCGTCAAGCCCGGGGTCTACGGGCAGTATCCCGATCTCACCAAGCTCGACACGAACGGTAACCCGGTGATCCAAGTAGATTTCCGCAACCACATCTCCGATCTCGTCGGCGCGCTCGGCGCCGATCCGACGCCGATCGTCGGCGGCAGCTATCCGAAGCTGGGGTACATCTAATGACGCACCGCCTACCGTTCGCAGCAGCCGTCGCGGCGGTCGTCGTGGCCGTGGCGCCCGCCGCGGCCGACCCGGTAACGCCGCTCCCGGCGCCGGCGGTGATCCGCATCCCGGACTCCGCGACGCGCAACGTCCTGCCGATCGACGCCGGCGCGCCCGTCGTGCGCGGCGAGTTCGCGTCGCCCATCCGCGTCGACGCCGACCGCGCCGCGCTGCGCGCGAGCATCGAGCGCGAACGCGCGGTCCAAGCGGAACGCTTTGCGCGCGGCGCGGGGCCCGGGATCGTTGTGTGGCTGCGCCGTTCGCGGTACTGACCCCGGGCCGCGGCGGCGGCGCAGCGGGCCGCAGCGGGCGACCGCAATGCTCAACAGGGCCCGCGCGCGCGAACGGGTACAGGGAACGGGATGGACCCCCTGGACCCGCGCGACCCGCTGGACGACATCGAAGACGCCGACGATGACGACGACGATCTCGCACCGCCGCAGTTCTACCTCACGACGTTCATCCCGCGGCCCGCTTGGTACGACCTCGGCGTCGACGAAGCGACCGCGTTCTTGCAGAACCGCGTCGCGCAGCTCAACGAAGCGTTCGTCGAAGAGGACGAGGGCGTCATTTGGGCCTACCGCTATCACGTGATGGAGCGCGCGCGCGAGGTGGACGCCGTCGTACTGCTGTGGATGATCACGTCCGACGAAGCGCTCGAGACGCTCGAGAGCACGCTGCGCCGCTCCGACGTGAACGAGTACTTCGACTGGAGCGTCATCGGCGGCGAGCAGAACAACGCGCCGCAGGACATCCTGGGCGCGTTCATGGGCACGCTGATCCCGGAAAGCAGCGAGCACCCGCGCCCGAGCGAGAATTAGCTCGCGAAAGCGAGACTTCGCGCGCTTACGACGTGTACGGTTCAAACGGCGCGACCGGCGCGAGGATGTCGTCCATCGCGCGGAAGATGTCCGGATCCACGTCGAGGTCTGCCGCGGCCACGTTGTCGTCCACTTGCTCGGGGCGCGTCGCGCCGACGATCACCGACGACACGACGTCGTTGCGCAGGCACCACGCGAGCGCGAGCTGCGCGAGCGTGCAGTGCGCGCGCTCCGCGAGCGGCTTCAGGCGCTGCACGGCGTCGAGCACCGGCTGCGTGAAGTAGTCCTCCATCATGTCTTTCGCGCGCCCCGCCGCGCGCGTTCCCTGCGGCGGGTTCGAGGCGTCGGCGTACTTGCCGGTGAGAATTCCCATCGCGAGCGGCGACCAGACGACGTTGCCGAGGCCGTACTGCGCACAGGTGGGGAACACGCGCGGCTCGACGCGCCGCCACAGCGCGCTGTACTGCGGCTGGTTCGACACCGGCTCCGCCCAGCCGCGCGCGCGGGCGAGGTTCACCGCGGCCGCGATCTGGTCGGCGTTCCACTCGCTCACGCCCCAGTACAGGATCTTGCCGGCGCGCACGAGGTCGTCCATCATCTGCGCGGTCTCTTCCAGCGGCGTGCGAACGTCGTACCGGTGGCACTGGTACAGATCGACGTAGTCGACCTGCAGCCGGCGCAGCGAGGCGTCGATCTGCTCGCGCACGTGCTTGCGCGAAAGACCCTGGTCGTTCGGCCCGTCGCCCATCGGGAAGTACACCTTCGTCGCGAGCACGATGGATTCGCGCGCGAACTCCTTGATGGTGCGGCCGACGACTTCTTCGGCGCGCCCGCGCGCGTACACGTTCGCGGTGTCGAAGAAGTTCACGCCGCGCTCGTATGCGCGCTTAATGCACGCCTTCGCGGCGTCTTCCTCGACGCTGCTGCCGTAGGTGAGCCAGGAACCGAGGCCGACCGCTGAGATGCTGACGCCCCAGCGCCCGAGGTTTCGATATCGCACGCCGGTTCGTACCCACTCGGAACGGGCGCTCCTTTCGAGCGCAGCGGAAGTGGGAACGAACCCGGTATGAACGATCGGGACGAGCGGCCGGCGGACGTCCTCGCCGATGCCCACGAGCAGGACGATGACGTGCCGGGCGACGAGCTCGGCGGCGGCCTCGGCAACACCGCAGACGGAGGCGCGAACGACGGATGACGGGCGGCGGAGATCTGGACGAGAGCGAGCACGAGGTCCTCGACGAGTCGGACGACGTCGCCGACGAGGCGGACGACGTCGAGGAGATCGATGAGGCCGGCGGCTACGGCGACGGCGAGGCCGACGCACCGGCCGGCGCCACCGTGAACATCAACGAGAACGACCCCGATCCGACGGCGGGCGCCTCGGACGTCGGCGGCCTGCCCGGAGGCTTGAGCGACGACACCTGAGCGCGCTCCGGCTCGCGAGGTGGTTGTCGTCATCAACACGCACTCGCGCCAAGCACGGCACAAGCTCGACGACATCCACGAGCTGCTGCGCAAGCACGGCGTGCCGGTCGCGGCGTTCCACGTCGCGCCCAATCACGACGAGCTGCGGCGGCACGTCAAGCGCGCGGCGAAGGCCGGCGCGCAGGCGATCGTCGTCGGCGGCGGCGACGGCACGATGGCGCATGCCGTCGACGCGCTCGCGCACCGCGAGGCGATTCTGGGCGTGCTGCCGCTCGGGACCGGCAACAGCTTCGCGCAGTCGATCGGGCTCGACGCGCACGACCTCGACGCCGCGGTGGCAGTCGTCGCGCGCGGAAACGTCGCGCGCATCGACCTCGGCCGCGTGAACGGTACGTACTTCGCGAACTTCGCGACGATCGGACTCTCCTCGGAGATCGCGGGCGCGACGCCCGCCTCGGTCAAGAGCTGGTCGGGACCGATCGCCTACGCGCTCGCGGCGGTGCGGCCGCTGCTCACGCACAAGTCCTTTCGCGCACGCATCCGCTGGAAAGGCGGAAAGCTCGATTTGCGCACGCAGGACATCATCGTCGCGAACGGACGCTTCTTCGGCTCCAATCCCGTCACGCCCGATGCGACGATCGTCGACGGGCGCTTGTCGCTGTTCACCACCGACGATCCCTCGCGGATCGGCGCGATCCGCACGTACATCGCGTTCGGCATGCACGATCAGACAAAGCTCCGCCACGCGCACGTCGTCAACGCCGCGAAGTTCGAGATTCGCACGAGAGCCAAGCAGATGATCAGCATCGACGGATCGCTGCTCGAGAAGACGCCGGCGCGCTTTCGCGTCGCGCCCGAGGCGCTGCGCGTGTTCGTCCCCGAGCACGGCGTTGCGCTCGGCTAGCACGATGGAGACGCGGCTGCTGACCGCGGCGTTCGTCTTCGCGCTCGCATCGCTCGCGCTCGGCGCGTACGTCGCGTCCCGCCCGCCGCCGCGTATCGATGTCGCGGCGAGCGCGGCGCTGCGCGGCACCGCGCTCCCGCTCGCGGCCTTCTTCACCGGCCTCGGACGCTGGCCGGTGCTGCTCAGCCTAGGCGTCCTCGCGTTCGGCGTCGCGATGACGCTGCGCACCGGGCTCAGCGCGGTCGTCATCCTGTACGGCGCGCAAGTCGTCTCGCAGGCGTCGAATGCGCTCGTGAAGCTCGCCTTCCACCGCACGCGGCCCGACACGTGGCTGCTGATCAAAGAGACCGACTTGTCGTTTCCGAGCGGACATGCCGTCAGCGCGGTCGTGTTCTTTCTCGGCTTAGCGCTGCTCGCATGGCATTCGGCGCTGCCGCGGCCGGTGACGATCCCGATCGCCGCGCTGCTGTTCGTGTGCGTCGTCGGAATACCGTGGTCGCGGCTCGCGCTGGGCGCGCACTATCTCACCGACGTGATCGGCGGGCTGCTGCTCGGTGCGGCGTTCCTGTGCCTGGCGCTTGCGGTGATTATGCGCTTCGCGTCGGCACCCGCGGCACCGTAGCACGGCACCGCACGCGCACGGCGCGCGCTACGCCGTCTCGATGATCTCGATCAGCTTGGGATAGACGAGGTGCGGCTTCGCTTGCGGCACCGCCGGCTCGACGATGTCGTGCATCGCCGGCAGGC
This sequence comes from Vulcanimicrobiota bacterium, assembly GCA_028287565.1. GTDB lineage: Bacteria > Vulcanimicrobiota > Vulcanimicrobiia > Vulcanimicrobiales > Vulcanimicrobiaceae > Vulcanimicrobium. Next base: position 14,809 of record JAQBPK010000014.1, on the reverse strand, counting down.
CGCACAGAATGACGCGCTCGTACGCGAGCCCGCGGGATTGCAGCGCGCGGAACCGGCGGTCGGCGTGCGTGTTGTTCACCACGGGGTCGTTCGCGTTCTCGACGAGCACGACGCGCCGGCCGTGCTCGAGCGATGCCGTGCGTTCCATCTCGGACGAGATCCGCAGCGACTCGCCGAGCGCGCGCGTCGAGAAGCGCGGGTACCCGTGCGAGGGCGGCTGGCGGTGTTTGACGCGCGGGTCCCACCACCCGAACATGTTCGGACCGGTGCGCATGAGCGCGCCGAACGCATCGTTCGTCCCCGCGGGCAGCTCGCGAATGCCCGAGAACGGCGCGATCGCGATGCCGAGGTCGATGCGCGTTCGCGCGGCGAGCCAGCCGGCGAGCGTCGCGCCGACCGAGATCCCCGCGACGACGACGCGCTCGCCGCACAGCGCGCCGATCACCACCGCCTGCAACGCCACCGCCTCCAGATCGCTCGCGCGCACCTTCGCGATCGCGTCGGTCATGCGGTCGCGGTAGCCGTGGTACGGAAGGCGCAGGTTGATCACCGCGTGCCCGCGCGCGTGCAGCTGCGGTGCGAGCACGTCGTACTGCGGTGGACTGTTCGTGAGCCCGTGCAGCAGCACGACGGCCGTCGGCACGACGTCGTCGTGCAGCCACCAGCGCGAGCCGTGCGCGACCTGCGGATCGGCGCGCTCCTGGGCGGCGATGGTGTCGAGCAGCAGGCGCGCTTTCGCCAGCCGCTCCCGCCCGGAATGCTCGCTCACTAGACCCGCGGGACGCCGCGCATGACGATCTGCTCGAGCCAGCGCAGCGGGCGCGTGTTCCACGGATCGTGGCGCACGAGCGGGTCGACCAAAATCACTTCGAGCCCGGCGAGCTTGGCGCCCAAGACGTCGGTGAACAGCTGGTCGCCGATCACGACCGCTTCGTGCGACTCCAGCTCGAGCACGTTGAGCGCGCGCCGGAAGCCGTGCGGCAGCGGTTTGCGCGCGCGCGGTATGCACGGCACGCCGAGGTCTTTGGCGACCTGCGCCGCCCATGGCGTGCCGTTGTTGGTGAGAACGAGCACGCGCACGTCCGCCTGCTTCGCGCGCGCCACCCACAGGGCATCCTCTTCGAGCGGCGCGAGCGTGCGAAATCCCACCAGCGTATTGTCGAGGTCGACGATGGCCCCTCGGATACCGCGCAACCGAAGCTCGCGCGGATCGATGCGGTTGATCGCGGTGGAGTAGAGCTGCGGCCGAAAGAACCCAAGCATTAGCGTATGTTCGGTACCCGGTCTTTGGGGACGAGCACCGTTACGCCGTGGTTGAGGATGGTGAACTCGGCGGGGAGCTTCGTGACGTGCTCGCTGTCGGCGTACACGGGATGACCGTGACCGTGCAGGGAGCGCACGACGAAGCGCTTTCCGCGGACCGCCAGCGTGTCGGGCGCGTGGGGGAAGCGCCGCACGGCGATCGCGGCCAGGATTCCGATCGCGTGCCACCAGTGGCGCACGTCGATCGAGTAGAGCCAGAGCTGCCCGTCCTCCAAGCTCGCTTCCGGATTGTCGACGACGCCGCCGAAGCGGTAGCTGTTGGCGACGGTCAGCTGGATCGCGCGAACCACGCGCTTGCTTCCGTCCTCGGACTCGATCTCCAAGTGGAGCGGACGCGCGAAGCGCAGCGCGCGCAGCGTGGTGACGGGGACCGCGAGCATCCCCAGCCGCCGCTTTACCTCGCCCGTCTGCAGGCGCGTGACGCGCGTCGAGAGCCCCACGGACGCCTCGTTCCAGTAGTAGACGCCGTTCACGCAGCCGACGTCGAGCGCAAGCGGTTCGCCTTCGTCGACGAGCGCCGCGACCGCGTCCGGATCGGAGGGAACGCCGAGCGTGCGCGCCAGCTCGTTGAACGTACCGAGCGGCAAGATCACGAGAGGCAGCTTCGAGTCGACCAGGCCTTTGAGCGCGGTCAGCAGCGTGCCGTCCCCGCCGCCGACAACCACCACGTCGACCTTGTCCTTGTGCGCGAGGATCGCCGAGGAGAGCTCCTGGGGCGGGGCGTCGCGCGCGATCTCGATGACCTCGTGGCCGCGTTCGCGAAACGCCTGCGCCGTCGTCGCGAGCGCCTCGCGGCCCCGGCGGGCACGTGCATTGACCGCGAGAAGAACGCGCTTGGCCATACGGGTGCGTGTACCCCGGCCGGGCGGCGAACGAATCCCGCTCGCCGAACGCGGCGCCACCGTGAGGCGAATTCTCGTGCCGTACCACCATGCCGAGCCGCTGCCGAAGATGACGGAGACGTTCGCGTGCGACGACGCGGTGATCGTGTCGAAAGGCCCGGCCGGCGCGATGGTGACGCGCTTGTACGAGCAAGTCGCGGCGCGCGTCGCGTCGAGCGGCGAGCCGGCCGTCGTCGCGAGCGGCGACTGCACGACCGCGCTCGCAACCGTCGCCGGCTTGCAGCGCCGCGGGCTTTCGCCGGGCGTGATCTGGCTCGACGCGCACGGCGACTTTCACACGCCGCGCACCACGCGCAGCGGTTATCTCGGCGGCATGGCGCTCGCGATCCTCACCGGGCACGCCGGCACGTCGCTCGCGAGCGCGATCGGCTTGAGCGCAATCGCGGAAGACGTCTGCGTGCTCGCGGGTGCGCGTGACATCGATCCGGGCGAGCGCGAGTTGCTGGACGCATCAGCGGTGCGGCGCGTCGACGACGTCACGATGCTTGGCGATGCGCCGCTCCCGCCGCCGCCGTGGTACGTGCACCTGGACGTCGACGTGATCGATCCGGCGGAGCTGCCGCCGCTGCGGTTTCCGGCGCCCGGCGGCCCGAGCGCGATCACCGTCGCCGATGCGCTGCGCGCGCTCGCGTCGCGCGGCACGATCGCGGCGCTCGGCCTCGCGTGCACGTTCGCAGCGAAGACGTTCGACGAACCCGATCCGCTGGAACGCATCCGGCCGCTGATCGGCGCCGCGCTCGGCTCGCACGCAGACACGACGTAGCGCAATCACACGCGTGTGCCGATAAGGAAGTACACGCTCTGTGCATCCATGGAAGGATCGTCGTGCGCGTCATCACTTGCATTCTGACATCTCTGTGTCTCACCGCATCGGCTGCTGCTGCCGGCGAGTCGCTGCGCCACGTCGAGTACGCCGTCACGACGCAGGTCGACGGCCACGCCTCGAGCTCGCGGCTCGTGCTCGAGCTCGTCGGAACGACCGCCGAGCGCGGCGTGCGCCTTGAGATCGCGGAGCCCGACGCCGCCGAACCGGTGCGCGTTCGCGTCGACGCGAACGGCGTCGCGACGCTGGAGCGCGGCGCGCCGCTGTCGCGCGAGGCGAAGCTGCTCGTGTACTTCTTCGCGCTCGGCGCGCAGAACATGACCGGACTCGGCCGCGGTGACGAATGGGGCGCCGACGGCGCGACCGGCGACGGCGCGCAGCACCGCACGCGCTTCCGCGTCGTTCAAACGCCGGCCAACGGCCGCCTCGACATCGCGTTCACGCGCAAGCTGGCGCTGAGCGACGAGCGCACCGACTATCACGGCCGCCTGCTTTACGACGCCTTCAAGGTCGTGCCGATTGCGTTCGACGCGAGCGGCGAAGTGCGCGCGAACGATGCCGGCGCGGAGCGGCCCCACGACGTCCGGCTCGCCGTGAAGCTGCTCCGCGACTCGCAGCCGTAGACCCCGCTCTCGCTACGGCGTGAATATGGCGAAGTAGTCCGAACGGTCGGGATCCGAGGTCGATGGAATCGCGACCGGCCCGCCCGCCACCATTTGCGAGGTACCCGGCACGGGCGAGATCGCGCTCATGAAATCCATCCAGCGGCCCTGGTTGTAGGCTGAGGGTAACATCGTCCCCTGCTGGAGCTCGTTGACGTACACCATGTAGTTGCCGTCAATGTTCCACTGCGCGACGCGCACGCCGGGATAGTAATCGGACCGGCTCCGGCCGTACACGAGAATCGCGGCGTTGAACGCGGTGTTCGGCACAGCCGGCATCGCAATCTCCGAGCCCAGCACGCCGGCGCCCGGAATCCCACCGGCGAATTGCAGCGAGGTCGCGGCAACCGTCGTGGTGTTCAGGGAAACTTGGACGGACTGCGTCGACCTCGCGTTGGCCGGGTCGCCGTACATCGCCGTCGAGATGATGGCCGTCGGACCGGTGTTGAGCGCCGCGACGGTGGACGAGTGGATGACGCCGTTGGTGAACGTGTTGATGCAGCCCGTGCATCCGGGTGCGTCGACGGCGACCGGTCCGGTTGCGGGAAACGACGTCATGACCTGCAGCACGCCCGCATAGAACGTCGGCGAGCTCACCGGCCCGGTCAGATACGAGTACAACACGGCGGCGTTGCCGCTCACGATCGTTCCGGCGGTGAAGAACTCACGGCTTTCCGACGGCGCGTACGTCAAGGCGGGGTTGTCGTGATTGTTGCCGCCGCTGCTGACGGGGTCGACGAACTGCCAGTACGTGGAGTTGAGGTTCAGCGCCCCGCCGGCGTACACGTTGCTCTTGTTGAACACGGTCGTGCTCGGGTAGCCGGTGCCGCACGACGCGTTGACGACGATCCACTGGTTGTTGAAACCGGTGTGCGGCTGATCGGTGTCGCCCACGTACGTGTTGCCGCACGCTGAGAACTGGTACAAATTGTACGCGCCCGTCGGATCGCTGGTCTGCGACACCGCCAGGATCACCGGCGTTTTCCCGGTGCCGCTCGAAAGATACATCGCCGTCACGATCCAGCGCTGACCGATGGGGTCGTACGTGATGCGGTCGTCCACCGCGCCTTGCCCCGGACCCGAGCACGCCGGCAGACCCGTCGAACAGTAGAAGTTGTGCTGCGAGACGCGCTTCACGAGCCCCGCGGCGCCCAAGACGTCGACGTAGCCGGCATCGGAGATCGTCATGAGATAGGTGCCGTTGTAGCCGCCGGTGACGTCGATCTCACCGTCGATGTTGGTACCGCCCAAGACCGTGGCGTTCAGGGGCGCCCGCGACTGCGACGTCACCGCGCGGCCCGTCGCGGCGTTCTTTCGCGGTACGTCCCCTTCGCGAACGGAAACCCCGCGCGAGTGGACGAGGGTGGGCTGAAGACCCCACTTCGACGAATCGAGGTTGACCTGGTCGCGGTCGTGCTCGGGATGCGGCTTGGCTCGCGCACCGCGGACCTCGCGCGGCAGATCGCTCATGACGACGCGATACGGTCCGGACGCCCCCGACGGTCCGCTGCCCGCGACCGGACTGGTCGGGACGAGGTGGAAGCTCGCCGGCGCCGATCCGGCGCCGCGCGGCTCGGCACCGCCCGCTCCGGACGGGAGGCCCGCATCGTGCCGGGCGCCGGAGCATGCCGTCAGAGCGACGGCGAGCGCGCACGCGGACGCCAGAACTGGACCAATACGCTTGAACATCGCTCGCCTCGATCGAAGTGTGCAGCAATCGTGCAGCATGCTGACCGGGAGCCGGCCGCTGCACGATGTTGCGAGATGCGTTCGCGTGCAGCAGGGAACGGGGTGGCGATAAACCGCCCGCGTTCGCTACACCCCTGCCGTTGATGATAGCGCACGGGGCCAAAGCGTACAAGCGAATGGACGCACCGTTTACCGCTGCGGGCGAATTTCAGAGTGCATCCTTCGGAATGCGGCTACTGTTAGTAAGTACGAAATGCCCACCCAGACCGCGCACACCACCCGTTCCCTCGCTCGCGTCATCCCCGCAGTCGCGACGCTCGAGGGCGGCGGGTTCCTCGTCCACCGGCCGATTCCGACCCGTGGGGTCGACCAGGTCGATCCGTTCCTGCTCATCGACGAGATGGGCCCGATGGACCACGCCCCCGGCGAAGCCGAAGGCGCGCCCGACCACCCGCACAAGGGCTTCGAGCTGATCACGTACCTGCTTGCGGGCGAGATGGAGCACCTCGACTCGCACGGCAACCACGGGCTGCTGCGCGCGGGCGACGCGCAGTACATGCTCGGCGGCGCCGGCCTCGTGCACTCGGAGATGCCGAGCGCGGAGTTTCAGCGCACGGGCGGCCACCGCCACGGCTTCCAGATCTGGGTGAACCTCGCGAAGAACGACAAGGCGCTCGCGCCGCGGTACAAGGACGTCCCGGCGGCGTCGATCCCAGTCGTGCACCCGTCGGAAGGCGCGACGGCGCGCGTGCTCGCCGGCGGCGCGTTCGGCGTGAGCGGCCCGGTCCACACGGTGACGCCGTGGACGTACGTGCACGTGACGCTCGCACCGGGCGCACGCATCGAGCAGCCCGTCCCGCGCGGCTGGACCGCAACGGCCTACGTCTTCGAAGGCACGGGCCGAATCGGCACCCGCGAAGTGCGCCGCAGCGACTACGCGGTGTTCGCGGACGACGGCGACACGATCGCACTGGAAAACACGGGCCGCGAACCGCTCGAAGCACTGCTCCTGAGCGCCACCCCGATCAACGAACCGATGGTGCGCTACGGCCCGTTCGTGATGAATACGGTCGACGAGATCCAGCGCGCCTTCGAAGACTTCCGCGCAGGCCGCTTCGGCGAAATCAACCCGGTCGTCGCGGAGTAGGGGACATCGAGAAGGGAAGGCACGGAATTTCGTAGCCTCCCCTTGTCAAATCTCGCGCTGACCGCGTACACTAGCGAGCGAGTTCACGACAAGGATGATCGCGATCATCCTCGCGGGTGGCACACTTCCGGAACTCCAAATCCGGGATTGGAAACCGGTCGTGTTCTCGGTGAAGGCTCCAGGTTTTCCCCGCAAAAGGCGACCTGGGGCCTCTCTTTTTTCTTACGGCTGGGGACGCACAATAATACGAATGCCGCATTTCAATTTCTACAAGATTGGTTGTATTCAGTCAATACGTTCAAACAGTAAACCTTCGAAAGATCGAAAATCTTTCGATTCGAAATCGTCCCCATTAAATGGAAGATGAAATCCATGCCGTCCTATAATGGTAATGAAGCAGTTCGAACTTTCATTCTTTATAACGAATAGCGATCTGCAAGTTCTCCATTCACCCTAAGCAGGTTCGCAAGTTCGAGAAGACTGCGTCCTGTCATAGATTGATCTAGCAGCCGCAAACGGGTATCGAACGTATGTTCGAGTAGTCTTGAGGCCGAATGGCCGCCGCTCCCGAGTATGCCGAGCTCCACTGCTGGTCGAACTTCAGCTTCCTGGAAGGGTCCTCGCACCCCGAGGAGCTGGTCGAGCACGGCGCTCGTATGGGGCTGCGCGGGATCGCGCTGACCGACCGGGATGGGCTCTATGGCGCCGTCCGCTTCGCCAAGGCGGCCGTGCCCGTGCCGTCGTTCGCCGCGCTGTGCGGGGCCGAGCTAACGCTCGAGTCCGAGGTTTCGGAGCCGATCCGGGCCAGCCGGCCGGCGCGGCCCGCCAAGGAGGTGCCGACCGACACGCCGCGGCTCGTGCTGATCGCGGCCGACAAGGACGGGTACGCCAACCTCGCCCGGCTCATCTCGACCGCCCAGTTGCGCGGGCGCAAGCGCGACGCGCGGCTGCGGCTCGAGGATCTCGACGGCCGCACCGGCGGGCTGATCGCGCTCTCGGGCGGGCGCAACGGACTGGTCGAGAAGGCGCTGTTGCGGCGCGACACCGACGGAGCGGTCGCGCTCGGGGCGCGGCTACGCGATCTCTTCCCCGGGCGCTTCTATCTCGAGGTGCAGCACCACGTGCGGCCCGAGGACGCGGCGCTCGTGCGCGCGATGGTGCGCCTCGCGATGAAGCTCGACGTGCCGTACGTCGCGACCAACGGCGTCGCGTACGCGACGCGCGAGGACGCGCAGCTGTGCGACGTGCTCACGTGCGTGAAGTACACGGCGTCGCTGCAGAACGCCGGCACGCTGCTGCGCCCCAACCACGAGCACCATCTCAAGACGCCCGAGCAGATGGCACGCCTGTTCGCCGAGTTTCCGCTCGCGATCCGCAACACGCTCGCGGTCGCCGAACAGTGCGCGTTCCGGCTCGACAAGCTGCGCGGCGAGTTTCCGCTGTACCCGGTCCCCGAAGACGAGACGTCGGCGCAGTCGTACCTGCGCACGCTCGTCTACCGCGGCGCCAAGGAGCTGTACGCGCAGCCGTTCGATCCGAAGGTCGAGCGCCAGCTGGAATACGAGCTCGGCATCATCGCGCGCATGGATCTCGCCGGCTATTTCCTCGTCGTGTGGGATATCGCGACCGCCGCGAAACGGCTCGGCGTGCTCGCGCAAGGACGCGGCTCCGCGGCGAACTCGGCGGTGTGCTACGCGCTCGGGATCACCGCGATCGACCCGATCAAGAGCGGCCTGTTGTTCGAGCGCTTCTTGAGCGAAGAGCGCGGCGAGGTCCCTGACATCGACATCGACTTCGCGCACGAAGACCGCGAGAAGGTGATCCAGTACGTGTACGAGCGCTACGGGCGCGAGCACGCGGCGATGGCGGCGGAGGTCATCACCTACCGCACGCGTTCGGCGATTCGCGACGTCGGCAAGGCACTCGGGCTGACGCTCGGCCAGGTCGACGCGATCGTGCGCGAGTACGACGCGCGCGAGTCGCTCGCCGGCGCGCTCGGCACGCCGCACGCCGAAGGCGGCGAGCTTCCGCCGTCGATCGCCAAGCGCCGCGATCTCGACGCGGGCTCGAACATCATGCTGTCACGCGGCGACGACGCTCCCGCCGCAACGTCCGGCCGCGCGCACACGCCGGGCTTTCAAGACGCCGACGAAAAACGCGCGCTCTACGGCTTCAAGGCGAAAGACTTCGGAGCCGATCCGGACACGCACTTGCGCGGGCCGGTCGGCGGCGACCTCGGCGCGCTGCTGATGAAGATCTGCCGGCGCATCGACGGCTTTCCGCGGCACATGGGGATCCACAGCGGCGGGATGGTGATCACGCGCTCGCCGCTGATCGAGGTTGCGCCGGTGGAGTGGGCCTCGATGCGCGACCGCACGATCGTGCAGTGGGACAAGGACGACCTCTCCGACCTCGGCCTCATCAAGATCGACCTGCTCGGCCTGGGCATGCTCTCGCTCTTGCGCGACGCGTTCTCGCTTCACACGCGGCGCTATCCGGACCGCCCGGCGTTATCGCTGAACGACATCCCGCCTGACGACCGCCCGACGTACGAGATGCTGCAGCGCGCCGACTCGATCGGCGTCTTCCAGGTGGAGTCGCGCGCGCAGATGTCGATGCTGCCGCGCCTGAAGCCGCACTGCTTCTACGACCTGGTCATGCAGGTAGCCATCATCCGCCCCGGCCCGATCCAAGGCGACATGATCCACCCGTTCCTGCGCCGGCGCAACGGCCTGGAGCCGGTGACGTACCCGCATCCCAAATTACAGCCGATCCTGGAACGGACGCTCGGCGTCCCGCTCTTTCAAGAGCAGGGGATGCGCATGGCGATGGAAGCCGCCGGATTTTCGGCCGGGGAAGCCGATCGCTTGAGGCGCGCGATGGGCCACAAGCGCTCGCGCGAGCGCATGATCGAACTTTATCCACGGCTTGTGGACGGAATGGTGCATAACGGCATCCCGCGCGAGGATGCCGACAAGCTGTACCACATGCTCGAAGGCTTCGCGGACTACGGTTTTCCGGAATCGCACGCGGCGTCGTTCGCGTTGCTCGCCTACGCCTCGGCGTACGTCAAATGCCACCACCCGGCCATTTTTTGCGCGGCGATCCTCAACGTGCAGCCGATGGGCTTCTACTCGACCGAGGTGCTGGTCAACGACGCGCGCCGGCACGGCGTGGTGGTGAAGCCGATCGTGGTCAACGAGAGCGAGTGGTGGAGCTTCGTCGACCAGGATGGCGCATTGCGGCTCGGGTTCCACCTCGTGCGCGGCATGGGCGAGGTGCAGCGCAATCGCCTCGAGCGTACGCTGGCGTACGGAGAAGATCTGGACTCCGGCTGCGCCGGAACGCACTTCCGGCCGCGCGAGTTCGAGGACCTCGTCGAGTTCGCGCGCCGCACCGGCCTCGAGCGCGACGCGCTGGAGAACCTCGCCGCCGCCGGCGCGTTCGCCCCGTGGTACCCCACCAGGCGCGAGGCGATGTGGGCGCTGCGCGGCCTGGACGAGCGCGAGACGCGCGGCGAGCTCGGCCGCGCGATGGAGATCGAGCACGAGCCCGAGCCGGCGCTTCCGAAGCTGACCGGGATCGAGCAGACGACGCTCGACATCCACGCGACCGGCGTGAGCGACGTGCAGCCGATCGCGCACGTCCGCCCGTTCCTGGACGCGCAGAACGTCCTCGCCGCAAGCCGCCTCCCCGCGATGCCGAAGAACCTGGTCTGCAAGATCGGCGGCCTGGTGATCACGCGCCAGCGCCCGGGCACGGCGAAAGGCTTCGTGTTCCTGACGATCGAGGACGAGACGGGCCTGGTGAACGTAATCGTGCGCCCCGATGTCTACGAACGCAACCGCCGCACGATCCGCGGCTCGCAGTGCCTGATCGTGGAAGGCGTCCTGCAAAAAGAGTACGGCTGCGTGGACGTGATCATGAAACGCTGCTGGACGCTGGACGCCCACGGCGCAGCCGAGAAGGTACGCGCGAGGAATTTTCACTAGATTACGGCGTGCGTACCGGGTTGCTTCTCGCTGTGCTACTGCTGAGTGTCGCGATAGCGGGATGCGGCGGTAAGCCGCTCCAGACTGTGGCCCATCCTGTGTTTCTCGCGGGAGCGGAGGCCGCCGATCTCATCGATGTCGTCGCCGGCGGCATCCTTGCCATGAAACATCCCGGCGTGTCCGTCGGGCGCACGCAGTGCCCGACGCTGCTGAACCTTAGCGGCGGTGCCGTCGCGGAATGCACGATTCCGGTCGCCGGCAAGACGCTGCGCATCGGAGTCAAAGGGGACGTACGCCATCCCAGCTTCGTCGACGTGGAAGCGATCCTCATCATGCGCGACGCCGAGCGTGACGTCGCGCGCGAACTCGAGGACCGGTACCACACCCGGTTCACCGTGCGTTGCGACGGCCCGGCGATCGCTATCGTCGCGCTGCGGACGAGAGTCGACTGCGCCGTTGCGCCGCCCGGTGGGCTTCGGCGGGTGGAGCATGTCTATGTGAGCGATCGCACGGGACACGTCGTCGACTTTGGGAGAGGTGCGGCACCGAATTCAGCCTGGCTCGATCTCGGCGAAGCCGTGACGCGCCGAACGTCGGGCGGCATCACGATCGGAGGAGCCGTCGCCGAACGCTATGTGCGTGCGATCGCGGGCGGCGCGGCGCACGACGAGCTGGTGCGGCGCAAGCTGCTCGGCGCGGCGCACTGCCCGGCGCGCGTGGCGCTGGTCTCCGGAAAGCACGGGACGTGCACCGTTGCGCTCGGCGAACAAGCGCTCACGTTCGACCTTCGCTTTGACGAAGGGCGCGGATTCATCGCGCAGCCGAGCGGAACGGTGATGGTCGTGTCACAGGCGCGCGACCTGGTGCGGCGAGCGTACGAGCACGCGCTGCGCGTCGAAGGGAAGCCGCAGAGGGTGCGCGTTCGGTGCGCGTCCGAACCGGTGTTCATCGGAGAGCCGGGCGAGGCGCTTCCCTGCAACGTCGCAACCGCCGCCGGGTTGCAAGTCGTGCTCCTCCAATTGCTCGACGCGCAAGGAAACATCGACATCCTCCCGGAGCCCCGCGCGCAAGACGGCGCGTCTACGCCAGGGCGGTGATGAGGCGGTCGATACCCTCGTACAACGCGGCCGGTTCCGTGGCTAGCGAGATGCGCACGAAGCCTTCGCCGTTCGGGCCGAACGCCGTGCCCGGGGCGACCGCGACGCCGCGCTCGCGCAGCAGCGTAAAGGCGAAGTCGCGACTCGACAGTCCGCTTGCGCGCACGTCGGCCCACACGTAGAACCCGCCGCTCGGCGGGAGGGCCGGGACGTTCGCCGCGGCGAGCCGGCGGCAGACTTCGTCGCGGCGTTCCTGATATGCCGACACCATCTGCGCGACGACGTCCTGCGGTCCGGTGAGCGCTGCGAGCGCGGCATGCTGCGCCGGCACGTTGACGCACGAGATCAGCGGCTCTTGCAGCTTGGCGATCTGCGCGATCGCGCGCGGCGGTGCGGCGACGTAGCCCACGCGCCAGCCGGTCATCGCGTACGTCTTCGAGAACGTGTAGATCGAGATCGTGCGCTCCGGATCGCCGGCGGCCGCGGCGCTGACGAAGCGGTCGTCGAACACCGTCGCGTCGTAGCATTCGTCCGAGATCACCCAGAGATTGCGCGACGCCGCGAACGCGGCGATCTCGCGCATCCGCGCGCGGTCGATCACCGCGCCGAGCGGGTTCGAGGGCGAGTTCAGCAGGACGGCTTTCGTGCCGGCGTCGCAGAGCCGTTCGTGATCAGCGATCACGGGTAGAAAGCCGTTTTCCGCCGCGAGCGGATACGCCAAGATACGCGCTCGCAGCATGATCGCGTCCATCGCGAAGTTCGGCCAGCCGGGGTCCGGCAGCAAGATGCCGTCGCCGGGATCGAGCACCGTGGCGAGCGCCGCAAAGATGCCTTCGACACCGCCGTTCGTCACGACGACGTCGTTGGCGGTCACGTCGTAACCGTTGCGCGAACGAATCTTGTCGGCGAGCGCTTCGCGCAACTCGGTGATCCCCGCGTTGGAGACGTAGCCCGTCTTACCGGCGCGCGCAGCCGCGTCGGCCGCGTCGACGACGTGCGGCGGCGTCGGGAAATTCGGATCACCGACCGCGAGCACGATCGCATCGGGTATCTGCCAAGCGGCGTCCATGATTTCACGGATCCCCGAGCGCGCCATCTCCGCAATCGTCCCGCTCACGTCGCAAACAGGTTGGCCGGTTACCATCGCACGGTCTTCGGCGTCAGGACGCTCGATCGCTTTACGGCAGGCGAACCGCATACGGCGCATGGTGAGGAGGTGCGCGCCGGCAATTCTCACTAGAGAACAATCGTGTACCGGCTCGCCGCTATCGCGATCGTTCTCCTTATCACGCTGACCGGGTGCTGGACGCTCCACGACGCGATGCATCCGGTGTTCCTCGCCGGCAGCGAGGCACAGGAGATGATCGACAGCCGAGCCGGCGACATGCTTGCGGCGCTGTATCCCGGCGTACCGGTCGGACGGTCGAAGTGCGGCTATCTCCTCGATCTCACCGGCGAGCGGACAGCGCAATGCACGATTCCGGTCGCTGGCCAGACAATGCGCATCGACGTGCGGATGATGATGATCGTGCGTATCCCTATCACGAGCGATGTCGATGCGCTGATCGAGAAGCACGCGACGGAGCGCCGTATCGCTCGGCAGTTGGACTTCCGGTACGGGGTGCGCTTCACTGCTAGCTGCAACGGGCCGCCGGTGCGCGTCGTGGCGTTGAAGACGCCGATCGCGTGCGAGGTTCGCGCGCCGGGCACCCCACCGCGTCGGATCACGGTCACGCCGGCCGATCGCGACGGCGATCTATCCCCGATCGAGCTTGCCGGCGTCGACACGATGGAAGTCCGCATGCTCGGCCGGAATACCGCGACGCGGCGGACGGGCGGCGCCGACATTCCCGGACCGGTCGCCGAACGGTACCTGCGCGTGCTAACCGGCGGAGCACGGCACGACGACCTCGTCCAACGCGGACTGCTCGGCGCGGCGCATTGTCCGCCGCGCGTCAGGCTGACGCCGAAGAACCACGTCGCGTGCCGCGTGCGTGTCGGAAACCGCTGGCTTACGTATTCTCTTCTCTTTCGCCGGGGACGCGGCTTCCTTGCGGTACCGGGCGACGAGGTCGTCATCGTACCGGTCGCGCGCGCGTTCGTGCAGCGCCTCTACGAACGCCGGCTGCGCATGAGCGGTAAACCCGAAGCGGTGCGCGTCGATTGCGGGCGCCAGCCCGTCGTCGTCATCGGAGAAGACGACTCGTTCCCGTGTACGGCGCGTACGCGCGAGGGCCCGAAGCGGTTATCGGTGGTGACCGCCGGTGATAGCGGGGCGATGTTCACGTACGACGACGGTTAGCAGCGCAGCGCGGTACTGCTCTTCGAAGTCCGTGCGGTTGGGCGTGTAGACGTCGTACAGGACGGTCGGGCGGCGGCTGGCGGCCGGCGTCGGCGCCCAGCCATCCGTCAGGGCGTCGTCGCGGCGCGCTTCCACAAATCCCACGCACGCTGTACCAACCCGGCTTGCGTCTGGGTCGCGCTGCGCGCCTCGTCCGCGGATAGATACGCCGGCGTGCCGCCCAGGCGCAGCGCGTCCGCTTGCAATTGCGCGTCCTGGCCGGTGTAGTACGCGCGAAACACCGCCTCGGGAATCGAGCCCGCCACTGCGACCATCCCGTGGCCGCGCATCAGCGCGACGTTCGCGCTGCCGAGCGTGCGCGCGAGCGCGTCGCCGAGCGGCTGGGTCTTCACGAGCATGTCCGTCGCGCTTCCGCCGGTGTCGCGAATCTCGAACACGGGAACGCCGGCGCCGAGGAACGCGCTCATGTGGAAGACGGGCTGCAACCGAACGGGCGAGATGCCGAACGGGATCACCGACGGCGTGTGCGCGTGCACGATCGCCTTCACGTCGGGACGCGCCTTGTAGATCGCCCCGTGGATGAAGCGCTCCGCGTAGCTCGTGCGGCCGTTCGCGTCGAGCGCGTTGCTGTCGAGGTCGTACGTCAGGATGTCTGGCGCGGTGACCAGCGCGGGCGCCATGCTGCGCGCGAGCCAGTAGCGGTTCGGGTCCTGCGGATTGCGCGCGCTGACGTGGCCGAAGCCGTCGACGACGTTCTCGTGCGCGAGGATCCGGTTCGCGCTGACGACGTCCTCGATCGTCGCGGGCGGCGCGCCGGCGACCGGCACGGACTGCGCGTCCACGGCCCGCGCTGGCGCTGCGGCGAGCGATGC
>JAQBPK010000329.1 GCA_028287565.1 Vulcanimicrobiota bacterium | reverse complement strand
TGCGAACCGCGCCCGGCGCCGCCGCGGCGCACGCGCCGGTCTTGACTCGGCGCCGATCGTGATGGCGGCGTCATGAGAGGCGTCGGCACGAGCGGCGATTCCGGCGCCGGTGCGTTCGCGGCGAGCGTGAACGTCGGCGCGTGGGCGATCATGAACGATGCGGTCGACCGGCTCGCTCCGGCGCAGCGCACGGTCGCGGCGAAAGTCGTGGCGGCACGCTTTGTGGAGCGCTGCGCAGCGTCGGCCGCGGCGGAGAACTGGTCGCTGCTCTCCGAGTGGGTCGACACCGCGTGCGAGCGGTATGCCGGCGTCATGCCCGCGACCGAAGTGATCTCCGCTGCGCTCGACGGCGTGTCGCGCACGATCGACCGCTCGGGAAACATGCGCATGCGATTGGCGTTCGCAACGGCACGCGCCGACGTGGAAACAGTGCTCGCACGGCCTCGCGCCGTCTCGGGCACGGCGCTGCGTGAAGCGGTGGACGAAGTGGATGTAGTGCTGGACGGCCTGCTGCACCGGCTGGACCAGAGCGACGTGCTAACCGCGGAACATTCGCGCGCCGTCGCGTCGTGGTGCTCGCGTTTGGGCAAACGGCTGGGCTCGTCCAAAGGCGAGATCGTCCACCTCACGCGAGCGGGCCTCGTGCACGACATCGGAAAGGTGACGACGCCGAACGCGATCCTGTGCGCACCGCGCCGCCTCGACGACGCGGAGATGTCGATCATGCGCGACCACGCGCGCGCCGGCGCGGAGATCGTCGCGCAAGTCCCGCTGATCGCGAACCTCGTGCCCGCGGTGCGGAACCACCACGAGCGCTTCGACGGCGGTGGCTATCCCGACCGCCTGAAGTGGGACACGATCCCGCACATCGCGCGCATCGTCGCGGTCGCGGACGCGTTCAACGCAATGATCGGCCGCCGCCCGTACCGCCCGCCGCTCGCACCGTCGGTCGCACTGGAACGCTTGGTGGAAGGCCGCGGCGACCAATTCGACCCGGACATCGTGGACGCGATGATCGACGTGGTGGGAAATCGAGCGTAGCCGACCGCACATTTCGCTCCGCTAACTCTTAACCGTCAGCGGCGAACGCCTGCCCGCTTCGACGAAAGGTGCGACCTTCGGGCCGAGCAGAATCGCTCACCCAAACGCACCACATAGGATTACGACAGACATGCGGAAGCTGATCATCTTTGTCAGCCTCGCGATTGCCATTGCCGGATGCGGCGGCGGCGTGCAGCAGGCGACGGTTCCCGGAACGACGGACGCGCAGAAGGCGCCCGCGATGCAGGCTCCGGCAATGCCCCAATCACTGAGGAATGCGCCCGCATTGCCTGCGTTCGCGAAACCGCAGATTCCCGCTGCGCTCTCCGCGATGAAGACGCCGGAGCTGACGCCGCAGCGGGCGCAAGCGCTCTCCGCGCAGCGCTCGACGAAAGCGCCGGAGGGGCGCGCCACGGGATTCTTCGCGAACGAAGTGGCTCTCGGACCCGACGCCAACGGCTATATCGTGTACTATCTGCCGGCGCTGGGCTACTACACGTACGTGAGCACGGTCGCGGGCCAGCGGCCCATTCCCGGATGGCTCTACAAGTACGGGTTCGGCTGGCTGTACGACCTCGGCAGTTCGTCACCGGGCTCGTCCGACGTGTACTTCTACGATCAGGAGCTCGGCTTCATCTACACGGCGACCGGCTTCGGATCGGACGCGGCGAACTACCTATACTTCTATCACTTCGGAAGCGGCCATTTCATGGTCTACTTCCAAAGCTTCAGCTTCCCGCGTTTCTTCTACGACTACAACACCGGGCGTTTTTTCTCGAAGAGCGTGTTCGGAGACATGCTCGCGCTCGCGTCGAGCCACGGCTGGAACTACCAGTCGCCGCTCGGCGGCGGCATAACCCTCTCGACGTACGTCGATCCGACGCCGTTCAGCGACGGCTCCGTCGTGTTCGTTGGTTCGGCGGTGCTCGGCTACGTCACCACGGTGCTAACGGATCACAACACCGCCGAAACCAACGCGGTCGGCGGACTGAACCTCGTGCTGCGAGGCGACGGTTATCACTTGCTCGCCGAGGTGTCGGCGGGAAGCCTTGCGTCGTTCCCGGGCGCCCCGCTCTTCATCGGCAACTCCCTGATAGAAGGAGCTGTGAGCTCACCGTATCCCGGCGTGACGGAAACCGTACTGAACGTCGGCCCGCAGCCTGGCGAGAGCGCCTGCGGAACGACGCGCGACGGCGCGAAAGTGCGCTATGACGTAGCCGGCAACGGTTCGTGGACGCTCTCCGTCGTCCCATACTGCGGCATCACGCAATTCGTCGCCGCCTCGGGTGCGACGTTCACGCTGCAATCGACGGGCATCTACGCAATCGGCGACCTGTCGAAAGCACGGCGCGTGCAATCAGCAAACTTGGTGACGACGATCATGTCGATCCTGGGCCGCGGCAAACAAGAGTTCCCGGCCGCAAGCCTGATCAAGCTGTAAGCGAACAAAAGGAGCCCGCCAAAAAGGCGGGCTCCTAACGCACCGCATCCGGCGCGAACGTCATGACGAGCAATGGCCCATCGCGGGGATCGAGCAGCTCGGATTCAGGCACGAACCCGGCTTTCTCGAACGCGCGGATCGCACGGACGTTGCGCACGGATGGGTCGATCGTAATGTGCTTCCAGCCCAGCTCGTCGCGCAGATAGCGTGCAAGCGCACCGACCGCGTCGGGACCGTAACCTCGCCCGTGCACGGCAGGAAGCAGCACGATGTCGATCCCGCCGATGAGCGGCTCGTCGTTCCACGCCTGGATATAGCCGATCGGCACGTCGCCGTGCAGGACGATGAACGCCTGCACGACCTCATCGCCGTCCTCCCGCCCGAGATACTGGAGAGCGACCTCGTCGTTGGACTTCGCCACGCCGCCCCACCAGCGCACGAACTCGGTATCCGCGAACCAGCCTGCGAGCAGCGGAAGATCGTCTGGGGTGACGCGCCGCAGCACCGTGCGTTCGCCGGCAATCATCATGGACCAGTATTCCGATCCCGCGTCGCGCGTGCCTCGACCGACGTCCAGGGTGCGATACCGTCCACCTCTTCATTGAGCGTCATTCACCAGGGTGGGCTTCACCAAGCGCGACCAGGATAGCGCCGATTTCGTCTTCGTGCAGATGCACCGGAACCCGACGTCGTCTTGTTCCCTTTCGCAGGTTCTCACTTCGCATATTGGTCACTGCGCGGTGCATTGCGGTCACCGCTGAGCGCAGGTTATGCTCCCGTCCATTTCCATCGGTTACGCGAACGTTAAAGCGGCCTTCGGCTATTCCCGTTGCGAGTTCCGCCGTATCGCGTACACCGAACTTCGAATAGATCGCGCGAATGGTTTGACGTACCGACGCTGCGTTTCTTCGCGCGTGCAATCGCCGGCGCCTTATCGCCGGCCAGCAATCGTTGGACGATTGCGCTCTGATTCTCGGTCAAGAGAACTTCGCGCCGAGGAATCGGCTTCAGCTCACTCATCCGACGACGTGGTCGTCCAGTGAGTCGCGCCGACTCGCACGAAGCTCAGCCGCAGTGGCGCGACACTGACATCGATATGGCGCACGAGCGTTCGTACCCCGGTGCCAATGCTCGCACCCTGAACCGGCATGCGCCCGTTCACGATGACCGCAGTTCAGGCAGTGCTGCCCCGACCGCGGTATTGCCCGCGGGGCTTCCGATGATTCGTGACGCGTCGCGTACCAGGACACCCTACGCCCTCCGACGTGCAAAGATCGCCACTATCATGCGGCGTCGCGTGGCAAGCGTCCATTCCCGCGAACGGGGCAAGCGTCGGTATCCCGCCAGCCGTCATGCAAAAGCGCGCAATCACCGCGCCCTATTGCTGCCCCGCTCCGTGACCTCGTCCGCCCGACGCGCTAGGATACCGTCGGGTGACCCATTTGGGTGGTCCGCGCCAGAAGGAGCCTCCTCGTATGTCGATCTTTGTCTCGCTGTTGATTCTGTTCGGCGGTAGCATAGCAGTACCAAACGATACCTCCACCGGCGGACCGGGCAGAGCGGTGGCCGCCTCGGCGATCGTCGCCCCGAGCACGGCTCCAGTCGCTGATGACACGTCGGCCGGTGGTCCCGGCACGAAGTAGCCGCCGCGAGGGAGGAGGACGAGCGCAACGTCCGTGAAGTCCGACTGACGTTGCGGCGCGGTTCGTCGCCGCGACGTTCGCCTCAGGATTTGCCGGGTGCAGCCGATCCGTCACGACGTCGGCGGCGACGTCTTCCATCCCTCGTTCTTGGCGACCGCGCGCGACGCGTTCTTGCGCGGCGACTTCGCCGCGTGTCTGCGCGCGCTCGACGATGTCGCGTCGTCAGAACCTGTGGAGCAGCGCGAGGCCACTTTACTACGCGCTCGCACATTCTTGCGAACTGGCCGGTTTTTGGAAGCGGTCGCGCTCCTCGCGCCGGCTCTCGCTTCATTCGTTACTGTCGACGAAGCCTGTACCGCGCGGATGCTGCATGGTACCGCGGTCGCGCGCACGCCGGACGATCCGGCTAACGTCGAGCGCGGCCGTGAACTGCTAGAAGATGTCGCGAAAGCAGCGCAGTCGCTGGGAGCGCATCGTGCGATTCGGGCGGAAATCGCGTACATGCTCGCATTCGTCCATTGGATGAAACGCGATGACGCTGCACTATGCGATCGTCGCTGAGGAAGCGCACGCGGACGTTATATCAGTTCGCGCGGCTTCTTTGCGCGGCTACGTCGCTATAGCGAACGAACGATACGGGGAGGCACTTCGGCTGTTCCGGTTCGCGCTGCACGCGTACCGCTCGTGCAGAGAACGGGATACGGACCTCGTCGAGCGCATCGTCACGCAGATCGCCGGACTTGAAGTCGCCCTGCGATCGGACACGATCACAGGAACGCATAACCTACCGGACGAGTTCGGTCGTCTGGGCGACGACGTCGAAGGTGACGTGCCAAGCGTCTTTCGCATGGAAGTCGCGATATTCGACGCGTGGCTGTACGCGTTCGACGACGACTACCACAATGCATATCGAAAGGCGCGTGTTGCCGAAGACCTTTCGCCGGCTCCCGCATGGAGAGTCTTTGCCCTAGCGAACCGCGCGAAGATTGCAAACGCATTCGAAGAGCACTACATCGCGCGCGAGTTCGCACAGCAAGCGCTCGAATTGATGAAATCGATCGCGTGGAACGAGACGAGGGAGCACGAGCGCGTAGGGTTGCTTCACCTTGCAGAAAGCCTCGCGCGTGTTGACCCGGCCGCGGCCATAGAAGCGTTTC
This sequence comes from Vulcanimicrobiota bacterium, assembly GCA_028287565.1. Lineage (GTDB taxonomy): Bacteria > Vulcanimicrobiota > Vulcanimicrobiia > Vulcanimicrobiales > Vulcanimicrobiaceae > Vulcanimicrobium. The sequence continues at coordinate 3,518 of JAQBPK010000329.1, read as the reverse complement.
GCCGTTATGACGAGCTCACCGTGGCAGTCGATCGTGCGGTTCTCTACGGTGACGACCTCAGAATGTGGATATTCGAGACGTACGTGCGCGGTCTCATGTGCCGCATTCTTGGCGACGTCACCGAAGCGTGGGAGCACTTCAAGGCGGTACACCGCGCGGCCATGCGGTCCGGCATTGTATGGCGCGCGGTCTTGGCGCTCGTTGAATTGGACGCGACGCCTATCGGTGCTCGCCCTCGCGGTGAGCATTACCTGCAATCGGCTGCACTACTTGTGCGAAAGCATTTCCCGCGCTCCTTTGTCGCGCGTCGTATAGGGCCGTGGATGGAAGCGCACCGGGACCCGATAGCGGTGAAGTTGCGCGCGCGACCGCGCGAAGTCATGCGGCACTTGCTGACTGGGAGAAATGCGAAAGAGATCGCCTCGGTCATGGGCCTTTCGGAAGACACCGTGAAGGGCTATATAAAAACCCTTTTGCGAGCGTTCTCTGTGAACTCAACTCAGCAGCTGCTTGTCGCATGCTATGAGCGAGGGATCGGCTCGCCATCGTGGTGGACCATGCTAGCGAAACCGAACCCGCCGCTGATTGCCGGTGAACGGTCATTCACGGGGCAGACCTCTTCGCGACAATCACGCCGTCATGCGTAATGGTATGTCCGCCGGTCCGACTCGTGTAGATTTGTCACTCGTGCGCAATTCTAGCGACGTCTTCGGCGCAAATCTGTACTACGGAGAAACCCGCGCCCCCAGTAGCGGCACGGGTTTCCGAAACGTGGAGACAGGGGGACTCGAACCCCCGACATCCTGCTTGCAAAGCAGGCGCTCTACCAGCTGAGCTATGTCCCCGGGCGCTTTCTGCTTCGCCGGGGAGGTGCGGCGCGGCCTTCGTAGAGCATTATGGCCTAATGTCCCCGGCTGCCACGACGCCCATGCCGTACCCGGACGCTCCGCGGGTGGATCAGATCGACGAGTACTTCGGGACGCGGGTTGCCGACCCGTACCGCTGGCTCGAGGAGGTCGACTCCCCGCAGACGCAGCGCTGGATCGCGGAAGAGAACGAGCTGGCGGAGTCCGTGCTCGCGACCGTTCCCCGGCGGGAAGCGATCCGCGACCGGCTCACGCAAGTCTGGAACTACGAGCGCCGCTCCGTGCCCGAGAAGGCCGGCGAGCTCTACGCCTACTTTCGCAACGCCGGCCTGCAGAACCAGGCCGTCCTGTACGTCACGCGCGACCTGGCCGAGCCCGGCCGCGTGCTCCTCGATCCGAACACGCTCTCGCCCGACGGCACCGTCGCGCTTTCCGGCGTTGTGTTCAGCTACAACGGGTCTCGGCTCGCATACTCCATCTCGGCGTCGGGTTCGGACTGGCAGGAGTGGCACGTCCGCGACGTCGCGACCGGCAGCGATCTGACCGACGTCGTCCGCTGGTCGAAATTCTCGGGCGCGTCGTGGATGCGCGACGGCAGCGGGTTCTACTACAGCCGTTACGACGAGCCCGCGTCCGAGAGCAAGTACAAGGACGCGAACTACTTCCACAAAGTGTACTTCCACCGGCTGGGTACGCCGCAGTCGACCGACGTTCTCGTGTACGAGCGGCCCGATCACAAGGACTGGAACTTCGGCGCGATCACGACCGAGGACGGGCGCTATCTCGTGCTCGACGTCAGCCGCGGCAGCGCGCCGGAGAACGGCGTCTTCGTCAAGGATCTGTCGACCGGCGGGCCCGTGATCGAGCTCGTGCCGGACGACGATGCGCGCTACGCCTATCTCGCCAACGACGGGACCGCGTTTTATTTCCTGACGACCAAGGACGCTCCGCGCGGCCGCATCGTCGCGATCGACCTGCGCGACCGCACGCTGCGCGAGATCGTCGCGCAGTCGGACGACGCGCTCGACGGGGCGACGTTCTTCGGCGACCGGATCGTCGCGGCGTACCTGCACGACGCGCTCGCACGCGCCGTCGTCTACGGCCTCGACGGACGGCTCCGGTCCGACGTCGCGCTCCCCGGCCTCGGCAGCGTCGCCGGCTTCGGCGGCAAGCGCACCGATCGCGAGACGTTCTACAGCTACACGAGCTACACCGAGCCGACGTCGATCTACCGCTATGACGTCGAGCGCGGGGTTTCGACGCGCGTGTTCACGCCGCAGATCCATTTCGACGCGAGCGCGTTCGCCAGCGAGCAGGTGTTCTACACCTCGAAGGACGGCACGCGCGTCCCGATGATCGTGACGTGGAAGAAGGGCACGCCGCGCGACGGCAGCGCGCCGGCGATCCTGTACGGCTACGGCGGCTTCGACATCTCGCTCACGCCGGCGTTCTCGTCGGCCGTGCTGGTGTGGCTGGAGATGGGCGGGATTTACGCCGTCGCGAACTTGCGCGGCGGCGGCGAGTACGGCGAGCGCTGGCACCAGGGCGGCATGAAGGCCAACAAGCAGAACACGTTCGACGACTTCATCGCGGCCGCCGAGTTTCTGGTCGCCGAGAACTGGACCACGACGGCGAAGCTCGCGATCCACGGCGGTTCCAACGGCGGGCTGCTCGTCGGCGCGTGCATGACGCAGCGTCCGGAGCTGTTCGGCGCGGCGCTGCCGTCGGTCGGCGTGCTCGACATGCTGCGTTTTCAGCGCTTCACGATCGGCTGGGCGTGGACGTCGGACTACGGCTCCTCGGACGAGGCCGCAGACGTCGAGCTGCTGCTGCGCTACTCGCCGTACCACAACGTACGCGAGGGCATTCGGTATCCGGCGACGCTGATCACGACGGGCGATCACGACGACCGCGTGTTCCCGGCGCACTCGTTTAAGTTCGCCGCGGCGCTGCAGCACGCGCAGGGGGGCGACGAACCGATCTTGCTGCGCGTCGAGACGAAGACCGGCCACGGCGCCGGCAAACCGACCGCGAAGCTGATCGACGAGGTGGCCGACCGCTACGCGTTCCTCGTCAAAGTGCTGGGCGTCTAGGCGGGCGCGCGGGCGGCGGCGACGTATCGAGCCGCTCGAACGTCTCCGGGAGCTCGCCCGGCGCCGTGGTCTTGTGCGCCCGAGGCGTGGCGCCCGGTCGAGGTGCCGTGTCCGGCCGGTGTTTCGCGCTCGGACGAGGCGTCGCACGGCCCTTCACCGCCGGGCGGCGCGTCGCGGCCGGCGACGGCGTGGCGAGATACGGCCGCGGGTCGATGATGATCACCGGCCGGGGCTGCCAGGGCACCGGCGTCGCGGCCGGCGGCGCCGTCTGAGCGGATCCGGGTCCCCCGAGCACGGCTGCCAGCACGAGCGTGGCGAGCGGGACGGCGAGCGGTTTCACGGTCGTATCGTACCGCACGAAGACCGATTGTTCTCGCTGCAGACGGCGTCGTTGACAAGGTTCCGCGCTCGCCTTAAACGACGCGCCGACCCCTGGGGCCATTAGCTCAGTTGGTTAGAGCGCATGCTTGATAAGCATGAGGTCCCTGGTTCGAGACCAGGATGGCCCACCACCAAACGACGTAAAACCGCGCCATGGCGCGGTTTTCCATTTCGGGTG
>JAQBPK010000134.1 GCA_028287565.1 Vulcanimicrobiota bacterium | reverse complement strand
GGACGCGGCGAAATGAACCGAACCGAGCGTAATGCGCGGCTGCCGGCAAGCCGGTAAAGGTTGCCGTCACGTTTTGCTCGCTCAACCGCTGCTCGACGTCGTGGAGAGTTTGTTCACCCGAGCGCGAAGATATCAAGCCGAACGCAACGGGCTTTGCTGCGCGGTATTGTTCTGCCCACGCGTCGAGCAGAGTGCTCCAGGAAGCGACCGTGACGATCGAAGCACGGCGCTGGTGCGCCACCTTGACATAGCGCTCGTCGCTGAGCGCGCGGATGATTCGGCTTAGCGAACCTTTGTCGAGCTGCGTTTCCCGCTCGAGCTCGGCCCTCGTCCATTTTCGGCCGGGGGCGAGCAGCAGCACGTGCGAGACGCGGCTAGCGGTCCGGCTGAATGCGTTGAAGCCTTCCGGCTCGGCGCTCGGAAGGCTCCGCCGAACGCCGCGAATTCGCACGCGTAGCTCTGGTAGCTGGATCTCGGCGTTGCCGTCGGCGTCGATCCAATCGATCCGATGTTCCGCACAAAGCGCCGCGCCATTCGGGCTCATTCGGTCCACGAAGAGAAGCGGTACGACGTCGGTTTCCAGTGAGTTCCGGTAATGCTCTACCTGGAAGACAGCGGCGGCTACGGACGAGCTCCGCCCGCTCTTTTTGAGCTGCACGGCGTACGTTCGGCCGGCAGCCTTCATCACGAGATCCGGTCCAGCGGAGCCATTCCTGGATCCGGCCGGCGGGGGATTCCGTCGCAGCTCCGTGACCGGCTGGCCCAAAACTTCTGTAAGGACTTCGGATGCCGGACGCACGGTTGCAGTATAGCAGCGGTTGCAGAATTCTGCAACCTACCCACATTTGCAACATACTGGTGGCCTAGCGCTCGCTTCTGGCGCTTATGGACCGCGCCGGATGATGATGCCGCTGCGGTCAGGGATGCGGAGTGCTTCCCGCGATCGAACCAGGTCGTCCATCGCGTCTTGGACTTCTTCTCGGGTTGCGCACGCTTCTGCGCCCGCACGGCGCAACGCCGTTTCGACGAGGAGCATTGCGGCATCCAGCGTCAAGACCGGCGCGTCCGTCGGCGCTATATGGCCTGCGAGTGTACTCTGCGCGGCATAGCCTTCACGGCGCAGAATGTCGCGGACGACGTGTGCGCGCTTCTCTTCGCCGTGCGTGCGGCTCCATTCCAGATCCGCTAATCGATCATAGACGAAGCCCGGGGTGAACAGCTCACGGCATTCGTACGTGTCGACGTCGATGCGCAATGCCGTGATGACGTCCTCGATCGTCCACACCGAGATCGCGTGCGTTTGGATCTCTTGCGAGAACGACTCGCCCGCGTGGAAATCCGGCCCGACCAGAACCGCGAAGTCGGCTTTGCACGCTTTGCGGAACTTCGCCGCTTCTTCCGCGCGCGGCTGCGAGACAACTTCACGTTCGGTGCGCTCTTGCATTCCAACACTGCGCGGTACGCCAACGGCCCGAGCGGAGCGTCGAGGATGCCGTCGGGCGCATACATCCCGCCGACGTGCTGCGTGACGAAGCCGAGCAGCGCCAACGCTTCACACACGGCTTGCTCGAACGCCGTGGAGTCGTCGCCGTCGCCCGTAGCGCGCAATTTCACCGACATCGTTTCGAGCGCGTTCGCGCTGATGTAGCGCGGGTGCGGCGCGAGCGTGGTGTCGGGCCAGTCGTCGACAGGGCGGTTGATGCGGAACTTGCGCGTGATCGGGTCTTCGACGATCGCCGCTTTGTGGCCGCCGGCGGCTTCCTGGTGGATGTAGAGCAGAATGTTCTCGTAGACCGAGCCTTTCGTGGTTGCGGGCGAGAACAGGCCGCGCGCGAGCCCTTCGTCGAGGATCGTCTGCGCGTCGCGCGGCTTGCCGTCGCCGAGCATCGCAATGATCTGCGCGCGGAACGACTTCGGGTTCGCGTGCGGACGTCCGGCGGCGCGGGACGCGGCATCGTCGTGCTCGTGGTGCAGCTTCATCGCGAGCGGCCGTCTCAGCGCGGCCCGTCGCCGAAGCGCTGCGCGTGCAGCTCACGCGCGAGGCGGTAGAAGACGTCGCCTTCGGTGAGTCGTTCGTTGCTGTTGGTCGCGGTGAAATGGCCGTTGTCGACCGTGCCGAGCTCGTTCCAGTGGATCGGCGTCACCATGCCGAGATGCGTGCTTCCGATGAGCGCATAAGGCAGCGAGCTGAAGCGCCCCGGCGCGTTGGAGCCGACGTTCGCGTGGACACGCTGGCTCTTTTGATCGTGCGGATCGGCGGTGATGAGGTTCGGGCTGTGGGCAACGGCGGCGTTAACGACGACATGCAGCCAGGCGCGAACCGCATCATACGCCGGCGCATCGTTGAACGGGATGAAGAGCGCAGCCCCCGCGAAGCCATCGAGGACCGGAATCGCTTCGACGCCGTAGTGCAGCAGCACCGTGCGCAACGCGAGCATCGCGAAGGCGACGTGCTCGTGCGTCGCGCCGCCGCGCGGGCTAAGGATGATGCGCGCATGGCCGAGCCGGTCGGGGTCATGCGGACTCGGCGTCCACGAGCCGACGTCGATCGCGCCGCGGTGAACCAGCCACAGCAGCGAGTCGGCGGTTGCGGCGACATAACGGCGCGGGTGGTTCGGAAAGGCGACTTGCACCGTGGGGACGGTGGCGGGGAGCGGGTGATCGTCGTGGACGCAGCCGCCGTAGTGGGCGCCGGCGTCGAGCCCGTCGGGATAGTAGACCGGGACGACCGGCGCGAGCGGGAAGTTCGCCGCGATGAGGTCGGCGACGCGCTCGTAATGCGCCAGCACCGTGGCCTGAACCGACGGCGCGACGACGAAATGTTCAACCATGAGAGCCTCCCTGCTGACGCGAACGAATGGCGATGCGGGCGTCCTCAGTGACGCCCTCGGCGATCGTAAGCCCGGCAGTTCGGCCCGCTGGCTAGCTAGTCCTCGCCTGCTACGTGGTTTTCTGACGACTCGATCTCACCCGGCCCTTTCGGCGGCGCCCCGACCAACGGCGCGGGAACGCAGACTCGTTCGGCGCAGCTGTGGTGCCCACAGAGCAGTTCGCAAAGAGGGACGTGCAGCGCCGCTGCCAGCGCAGGTAACTCTCGCTTGTCGACGGGCTTGCCGGCCTCGAGGCGCTTGATCGTGCCGACGAATACGCCGGAGTCCTCGGCCAGCTCGTCCACGCTGTAGCCGAGTCCAATGCGAAGGCGGAAGACACGCGCCGACAGCGGCTCGACGAGCACGAGGTTCCGGTGCCCGTTCCGGTACGGCGGCGATTGCTTGATGATGATGATCATCGCTTCGCCTTGATGCACCAGAAGGCGGCTTCGAGCGCGTAGCTGATCGACGCGCGCAGACAGACGCAAGCGAAGCGCACGTGCGACTCGCGCGCAGCATCGGCGAGCATGTAACGAAAGCCGCCGGTAGACTCGTCGACGCACGCGTCGATCCCGTTCTCGCGCAGGAACCGCACGACGACCTCCGCATTGAAGTCGTCCGGCTGCACGAGCCCGGCCATGTTCTGGTGGTGTTCGTCCGTCACGTCCGCGATCGCGGCGTGAAACTCGGTAGGCGACGCCATCATGCAGCCGCCCAGCGGCGATGATGAAATGGACGGTTCGGCGCCGGAAAAGCCGCGCCGAGGGCTCGACGCCGACGCGCCGAACTCGTAGATTGTCATTCGATGTTTACCCCATCGGGTGACGGGCTCGGCCGGTGTTACTAGCACCGGTCGGGCCGCTTAGTGCTTGAATGCGAAATGAATCGCTGCAGAAAGTATAGCACGAACGTGCGTTCGAATCAACGCAGGTTGTAAGTTTCAATGCGCAGCATCGTTTAAGTGAAGATCGGTCCCAGCGCTTCGCAGCGTTGCAGCGCCTCTTGGCACGCGGCCCAAGCCGCGCGGGCGACCAGCTTCGCGGGTCGACGTTCTACATAGGCACGCAGCGCCGCTTTGAGGACTTCCCGCAAGCGCGCGTTGAGCGCGGCGAGTTGCGAGAGACGCTCGGCGTCGCCGAACTTCCGGCCGTGCACGGTCGCGCTGCGCTCCTTGTAGGAGTTGCGCAGGATCTCGGCGACCTCGTCGCGGCTCCAGAAGAACTCATTCTCGCCGAAGAACGCGCACGCGTTCTCGCGGACCGTCTCTGCGATCATCCCGTTGGCGATGTTCCGCTTGACGCCGAAGAGGACCGCGATCTCCGACGCGATGCAAAGATCGAGGTTCGTGTCGATGCCGTCGGGGCGGCCGCAGGCGCGCCCAAGGCGGTCAATCGCCACGGCCAGCGGCTTCCCGTCGCCCGTTGCCAGGTACTCGTGGGTCAGCGCGGCGTAAAGCACGCGAAGGCCCTCCGCGTTTCCATCCCACACGGTCGCAGCCTCGTAATGGACGCTGAGCGACCACGTATTGAACTGGTAGCTGTGGGCATGGCGGTTGCCGAGATTATCGACCTCCGTTACAAATGTCCCCGCTTCCACGAGGTCGATCCTGTACAGGAGCGCCATCGCCCTGCGGAATGCGTCCTTCGGCGCCGCGATCGCGGCGTAGTTGCTCTTCGAGACGTCCGATAGGCGGTCGGCGGGGACGGCGAAGAGCCGACGGCCGCGGACGCGTTATGCGAGGCCGCCGACTGGACGTAGCTTTGCGTCCGCGTCGCTCGGCATCCCGAGGACAACGTCTTTCGCGATCTGCGCGCTCGTCGCGACGAGGTTGTTTGTTAGAATAATCTCTACGCGCACATCGTCCGCGAGCGCGTAGGGCGCAACGACGTTCAGGTCCGCGAACAAGACTTTGACGTCGAAGTAGCACTCGTTCGGCGAGAGCGGCACACGCGACGATTCTCGCCGCGCGCGTCGCATTCAGCCGGCAGGCGGCGCGCCCGCGTTTGCGCCCTGCACGCGGACCGCGGTGGGCGCGGCCAGCTACTTCACGGCGCAGCTTGTCGCGCGCCGTCGAGCGCCCGAGCAGCGCGTTGTCAAACCTGAGGTCGCGGTGCTGCCCAATCTACGGGCGCGCCTCGGCGACACGACCGACGACTACCGGAGATGGGACCCTTCCGATCACCCGTCGCGCTCGCGATCGGCGCGGAGCCCGCGGCCGTCATCGACGAGTACCGAGCGACGCGGGACGAGACTGGTGTTGGCGCTCGGCACGCGAGCGCGTCAGATCAGTCGACGCGGCTACGCAGTGTACACTCACAGGCACGGGGAACACCGATAGCGTGTCGTCTCGCGGGGAAACGGGACGCCGATGTCGCCGTTCGGAGACCGCTGCCCGACATCGACGAGTGCGGCGCGTCGTCGCAGGCAAACTCGACGACTTGCTGACGCCGAAGAGCTTCGTCCCAGCCGTGGATCGTCCGGGAATCAGAGATCTCGGATTCCGTCCAGCACGCGGGATACGGCCGCCGAGCTGTTATTCGCGACTTCCAGTAGCGGGAGGGTTTCGAGCGGGCCGCCCTCGCTCAGCGCGACCGTAACTTCGTCCGGCTTGATGTCGATGCCGAGTTCGTAGTGTTCTTCGGGGAGCGGGCTCACGAGTTTCGCGCCGTGTCTCGCCGGTTGCCGGACGATGTCGCGGACCGCCGCCTCGCGTGCCGCGCTCTTTATCCCGCGAACCGTGACCATGTATGTCAGGAACGCCACGTCCTGACGGTGGGCCAGATTGACGCCGAGTCGGCAGGCGGCCCAGATGTTCTCGCCCGTCCCAGTCGGATACGCATGCAGGTCGCGGACGAATCGCTCGACCTCGGGCCCGGCGCGGTGCACGCTTGCGCCCCTGACGGCCGTGTCAAGGTCGCCAGGACGGTCGATAACCGGAAAGCGGACCCCGGTAATGTCCGCGCCCTTCTCCTGGACTTTGGCGCGGATCGCCGCGTCCAGCGCGGCATGGAGGTTCACGAAAACATCGCCGACGAGCGGCCGGATCACACCGTCGAAATTTTCATTGGTCGCGACGAAGAACGCCGCGAGCGGCTTCATGGCTCGCGCGGACTGAATGTCGCGGTCGACGACAACGCGGCACGGATGTTCCAGTAAAAGCCTCTCAACCACGGCGTTCAGCACGCGGATGCTTCTCTTCGCCTTGTCGATCGGGTACTGTGGCTGCTCGGGCATTTCGCCCGCTTCGCGACCACCGAAAGGGTTCATGCCTCCGCGTTGACCCCGGACGATTCGGCGGCTAGCGGTCCGCGACCTGACGGCGCAGGTACGAGCGTCGCGGGGCGTACCATGTGCGGCTCGCAATCGTACGGACGCGGCGCCGCGCCGCAACACCGCGCCGACGCGTCGCTCGCGAGTGGCGACGAACGTTGGGGCGGTTCGACTGCGCGCATGGCGGCATCGCCGCTTCTAGCCAGTTATTCGAGCGAATATCGCGGCAGAGCCAGCAGATTGTCCGTCAGCGTGTCCTCGATGCGACTCTGCACGAAAACGGTGCCGTCCACGTCGCGGACACGTATCACTTCTGCTTCGGGGCCGTCCTTTAGACGGACGGTGAAGCGTTGCCCGGACTCCATGAGCGTGAGGAGCCCTTGCACCGTAGTGGAACCCACTTCGAGCGGCCGGGTGCCGATATCAATATATACGATCCCCGCGATGTGCCTGTGCGTGTCGCCACCCTTGAACCGTAGTGCGACTATTTGCTTAGGCAAGGATCACCTTGTCGGGAACCAGCAAGGAAATTGAGAACGCGAGAAGCGGCGGGAGTATGCGAATGATCTTCTTCGAGGTGGCTAGGATGGCGCGGTGTGCGGTCTGCGCTGCGCCGGTCATATATCTTGGGCCGATAGCACTTCGGGACTCGAAACGCCTCTGCTCCGACGTCTGTTCGGTGATCGACGACCAGATCACGCCTGGGTGCTGGGTGGACGCAGGCGACAGTTTCCCGGACGATCCACCCGATGATCGTCCGGTCGCCTTCCCATCCCTTAACTGAACTAACTCAGTAGAGGGGCAGGGCCAGGAGGTTGTCCGTCCAGACGTTGTCCCGGACGGTCTGCACGTACCTGTTGCCGGCCGAGCTGATGCGGCCGACGAGGGAGGCGCGGCGGCCGAGCGCGTCTTGGACGTACGCGACGCCGTTCTGGTTCTTCACGAACTCGTACCACTGTTCGCGGGTGGCGTCATACGGCGTGCCCGCCGCGTCGTCGTATCCCTTGAGCCGTGCGATGTGCTCGTGTGTGGTGCCGGTGGCGATCATCCGGCGGTGGGTGATGCGGACAGCCACGGCGCCCTACTTCTTCGGCTTGCCGGCGCCGTTGTGTGCGGGCCTGACCGGGACGTAAGTGCTGCCGGGGACCTTCGTGGGCGGCAGAGGTTTGCCCTGAACCGCGGTCACTTCGGGTCCGCGCTTTCCGTTGGGGTACTGGGGGCGGTACTCGCCCGAGATGGGTGCCGGGGTGCCCGGCGGGAGCTTGCCTTGCGGCATCTTGAGGTACCTCAGTAGTCGGTGGCTTGTCCCGAATAGCGGGACCAACTATCGAAGTCCGAGGAGCGACCGCCCACGTGTGGTACTATGTGCATACCTGTGAGCAGGCCGCTCCGCGGCCCGTCGCCGGTACCGAGAGAGCCAGTTCGCACACCAATGAGACCTGGCTCTTTCCTATTCTGGCGACGTTTGGGGCCTTCGAGTCCCCAAATTTTGCCGACGCCCTCGTGCGGGTCCGCACCAAGGGCGTCGAAAGCTAAGCGACTTCCTCCGTGATGCGTTCCTCCTGGTCGTCGGCATCGGTGTCCGCGGGAACCATGCACACGTCCGTCCCTGACGCCGCGCTTTCCAGCGCTGAGGCGACGATCATACCCGAAGCGGTCAGCTTGTACGAGCAGATCATGTGGTCGGGGTCGCGTGGGTTCTGCAGGGCGTTGTAGCCGTCGATGTATCCGATGTTCTGGAGCCGCTGGCACAGGGCCAGCCGCTGCGCGTAGCGGTCGCGGGTGATCTCTTCGAGGACGATGGGATTGCCGAGCTTGAACTCCCGGACGAGTTCGCGCAGTCCCTGGACGTCTTTGATCCAGTCGTGGCGCTCCTCCGGCTGAACCTCCGCCCACATCAGGAACGAGTTGACGATGGAGTTCACGGAGACGCCGAGCTTTTGCGACAGGTGCCTGAAGGTCGCGAGCTTGGACTTGGAAACCCTGAGATTCAAGACGGTCGACTCTCGGTTAGCGTCAGTGGCCATCGGGAGATCCTCCTTTCCGATTTTTGGGCTTTATCGCGGTCCGGCTTTCCGCGAAGGCGGCCTGAGTCCGGATCGCTACGGCCCCACCACCGCGGTGGTGTACGGCCATACGTTCGAGCTTCTAAGGTGCGGCGAGCGCCACCTGCCGCGCTGCCCGGTCTGCTGCGCGGTCGATTCCGATGGCGGCTGGGGCGGCCTCGGCGCGGCTTGGGGCGCGGAAGAAAACGGGTGTCAGCGTTGCGTGCGCGAACCGCGTCCGCTAGCCGCCTGAAAGGACGCATCGTGCCGAAGGTTGGACGGGTCGAACTTCGCATCTCCCAAGTGGAAGGCTTCTTGGTGAGGCTGCTCCATCCAGACGGCACGGACGTCCGGTCCGACCGAAACGGCCTTCCGACGTGGCCGTACGAGCGGGCGGCGAAGGACGCCTGGACGGTGGCTGATTGGAAGCGCGAGCGCTTCACGCCCACTTATCCCGGCTTCGGCGTCGATGTGGTGGACGGGGACAACAATCCCGTCACGGGGCAGATGCGCCTCGAAACCGTGCGCGACTCCTACGCCGAGGATTAGACTGTCCCCGGCTCTTTGCGCGTCTAATGGCGACGGCAGCGACTATCCGCCGCGATAGGGCGCATCTCAGGAAGACCATCGGCGACCGGCGCTACTTCAGCCGCTACGACGAACGGAAGAGCTACGCGTGGGGTCCGGAGATGGCCCTTTGGATGCAGTTCGGACCGTTCAAGCAAGAACTCTGGGCGCTTCGTCCGACTGCGGCCGCGTCGTTCCATGAATGCGAAGGCTTCATGCGTGAGGCCGCTCAGGTTCGCCGGGACATGATGCGAATTCGGAAATTGCCGAAGCGGCCTAAAGAGAGCGCCTTTGATCGCGAACGCCGCTTGAACGAACTGTGGAACGATGAAGAGGCTTACGAGAAGCAGGTCCTCCGGAGGGCTCGTTCCGCTGCCGAGTCATTGGTCTTCGGTCTGGACTCGCTAGCGCAGAGCTACGCGCATCAGCTCAATCTGCCGCAGCGGTATTGGGTCGGCGGGCGCCCACTTTCGGAGAGCGTCTCGCTATTGGAAGGCATTCGCGCCGTCGCGAATTGGCAGAGGCACAACTACACCGAGTCTTGGCGCGAATACAAGGAAAGTAACTGGAGCCACGTCGTCCTGAAGTCGATAGGATTGTGGCATGGCGGCGAGCGCCTCCCGCAAGAATTCCTCTCGAGGCTGGGATGCACCACGTACGCGGAGTTGGAGAACGACTACTTTGAAGCCGTCGCGTACATGATGCTTGAAATGGGACTTACGCACTCTCCCGATTACCAGCCGGACCGCTGGAAGAACGAGGATCCGAAGAAGGCGTGGAGATGAGCGGGCCTCCTCGCCGGCGTCGAAAGCCGACGGGTTAGACGGCGCGGTCGGCTGAGGCTGCTTCGGCGCCCGCGGCCGAGAGAACGCGTCCACCGCAGCGCGGCGGTTGCGTTGAGGAGCCCGCGTGCGCCGATGGATTAGTGTCCAGCACGTTCTGCGAGCGTTTGGAACGAGCCAGCACCGCACTGCGCGACCGTGGCTGCTTCCTGCAGGCGATCGCGCGCCGCTACTACGTTCTGTACACGGTAGCAACGTACCTTACGGCCAAATATGGCATCACGGCGATACACCGGCGGGAAAAGGATCCGCGCAAAGCGGATCGCATCAGGCACGACGAGCTTCCGGATTTCATACGCGCGCTGTACACCGGAAGAAAAAGCGGTAACATCAGCCCGGGAAGCCATTTCGGTGTGCTCGACCCGACGCTGACGGAACACCAAGCGGTTTCATATGCAGCCAAGCTTCAGCAGGACAGCGTCATGCCGGACTACGGCAATTCCGAGGAGCTCTAACCGTACGGCGCCGGGAAAACGGATGCGCATCTCGCTTGGGACAATAACCTGATCGAAGACCTGAGGACCTTACTGTGACAGAATGCGACCGCCCGATGACGGCCTGCGAGGAACGCCGAGCGAAGGAACGTGCAAAGACCGCACTCATCGTCCCGTGTCAAGACCTTCGCGAACTCACAGAGCGCATGGCGATATCGAATACGACATCAACGTCCGATTCGGAGTATCGGCGCGCGTCTTGATGCAGCCGCGGAGCAAACCGCCCAGCGAAGTACCCTCGAAATAGCAAGACCGCCTTGCGGCGGTCTGCGCCCTTTCGCCGAAGCTTGAGGGGGATTACGTGCACGACATTACCCTAACCGCATTCGTCTGTAAATAGATCAACGACCTGAGGACGATATTGTGACGAACGTAGAACCCGACCGGCCCATGACGCGCCGCGAAGAACGGCGTGCCAAGAATCGAGCAAAGACGGCGCTCATCGCAGCCCTCGCGCCGCTGGTCGATCTTTCGACGCTGACGGAAGGCGAGCACGGCTTCGACTACTGCGTCGACGTCCCGATACAAGGCTGCGGCAAGCTCGATCACCGCATCACCGAGATCGAAGTCGACATCCGCGAGCGCTTCGGTGTGTGGGCACGCGTCCTGCCGCTCCCGCGAATTAAGCCAACGCCCGAAGCACCGTAGCCGGCGTCCTCGCCCGCACGAACACGCGGCCATCCGGACGACGCGAGATCAAGACTACGTCGGAAGATCGACGCGTGGAGCAGGGCAACCACGACGCGGCGGACCGTGAGAATAAGAGCGCCGCGTGTCGGGCACCGAGCGTGATACTGCGAGGAATGAAATCCATCCGTGAACTGACGTGAGCGCCGGGCCTGGTCGTTCGAAATGGTTGGCGGTTTACTTTCGAAATCGCCAGGGCTCTGAGCTGGTGAATGAGTTTATCGATAGTCTGCCGACGGCTCATCAAGAATCAATCGATCGTAAGATCGATCGGCTGAATGCGTTTGGGCCTATGCTTCAGTCGCCGCACAGCAAAAAGGTCGACGGCAAGCTTCGGCGGCTGAAATGCGACGTTGACGGACTTGCGTACCGCATTCTGTACCATGAGGCAGAGAACGGCTTCATCGTTCTGCTGCATGCTTTCGTCAAGAAGACACAGCAAATACCGTCGGCGGAGATCGAGCTCGCGAAGTCGCGCTGGAAGGACTTCAAAACGCGAATGGACGCGAGTACACGCGTACCGCCGCGTGCCATCGGACACGATGCGCCGTGAGGTTAGGTCAATGCCAAATCGCGCGCCCGGGAACGCTCGACGATCGCAAAGGTCACCTCGGCGCCGCACCCTTCTCTGACGCGCTGCAGGGTGTCTGCGTTCGGAACGTGATCGCCACTCTCGAGCCGGCTGATCGCCGATTCTTTCATTTGCAAGCGCACGCCGAGCTGCGCCTGTGTAAGACCGTGCTTCTGCCGGTATCCGATCAGGAACCGAGCAACAGTCTCCGCCATTTCCTGGCGCAGGTGCCTACGCCGATAGTCCGGATCGCGAGCTCGGCGGCTTGCGGCGACGGAATGGGCGGTCCCCAAGGGCGAAAGGTCGGCGTCACGGCTGCTCATAGCCCCGAGCATAACAAAAGTGTGAAGTCAACGCAAGACCTACTCGTGCCGCGTCCGCGCCGCACCGGCGGGAACCCAAGGCGAGCTAAGCGGATCCATGCTACTTTACTTCAACGAGGGCCTCGTCGATTAAAGTTTAGGGCCCTCAAACTATAATGCCCCAGCGGCCGATTGAAGTCGAACTATCCCGGGGAGTTGGCGCAGCGCGGTTGGCCGCCGCGGTTGCCCGACTTGAATGCCGAAACGGCGCATCACCGCGATCCTATGCGAATATCTCGGTCCAACTTCGATCCGAGCACGTCCACGAGGCCGAAAAAAAAGCCCCCCGGCGATACCGGAGGGCTGCTTCATGTCACCGTCCGCGCTCCGCGCGAGACGTCGGGATCAGAACTGGAACTTCAGTCCGCTCGAGAATCCCTGGAGTCTGCCGCCCGTGTAGCAGCGCGGTCCCACGCCGCTGACCGGCGGGGTCACCGTCGGGTCGAACCCCGTGATCGGGCTGCCGTCGTGGCAGTCGGTGGTGAGGCCGCGCCCGCCTGCGCCGAGGTCGTAGTGCGCGTCCGGGTGGTTGAGCGTCAACGCCCAGTCGACGTACCACGAGAAGTGGCGGTCGAGGTTGTGCTTGTACGCGATCGTGTACAGGTTCGCCGAGTTGTCCGGATTCGCGCCGGCCGCGGGCGTGTTGTGCTGCGGCAGGTCGCCCGGCGAAGCGTTCGCGTGCGCCCAGCCGAAGTTGACGTTGCTGTTGCGGTCGAGGTTCTGCGTGAGCGCGAACCAGTAGCCGCTGCGCTGGCGCTCGTTCTGGAATTGCAGCGCGACCGGAATGTTGCGCTGCAGCTCTTCGTAGATCGCGTTGAGCGTCGTGCCTTTGCTGACTTGCCACTGGAAGCCGGTCTTCCACGCCTGCTCGTCGCCGATGTCGCGCGGATCGCCGGCGAGATCACCCATGCGGTTGACGCTCTTGTGGATCTCGTACGCGCCGGTCCAGTAGAAGCGCTTGTTGGGATTCGTCCACGTGCCGGCGATGCTATACGCTGACGAGAACGATCCGTCGTTGCAGAGCGGCGCGCCCGCTCCGCTGCCCGGTGCGTTGCCGCCGGCGCAGCCGACCTCACCCGACGCGGTGATCCCGTTGTCGGACGAGCGGTTCTGCCCCGGTGCGACGAGGAGGCTAAGCGTCACGGGACCCCACGATGCCGGTGAATCGTACCAGATCGCGTGGTCGAGCCGCGTGCCGAACTCGACGCGGTTGTCGCCGCCCGAGTTCCCCATGATCACCGAATAATCGCCGAGCTCGCCGCTGAACGGGTTCATGCGCTGCGTCGAGTTCTTGTACGGCGCATCCGTCTTGCCGACGCGGAACGTTCCGATCGGCGTCGACAGACCGAGGAAGCTGTTGCGCGACGTCAGCGCGCCCTTCACGACGTTGTCGTTGTTCGAGTTGGTGTAAACCGTGCCGGCCGTCGACGAGATGTCGAGCTGCGTCTCGAGCTGGTACACGACGTTGCTCTTTTTCCCGAGCTTGTGCAAACCGCGCACGCCGATGTACGACAGGTTCGTAGACACGGCGCTCTGGTAGCTCGTGTTTCCGATCGGCGTGTCGCCCGACGACGGGTAGAACTTCTGCAGCCCTTTGGTGGTGTGGTCGATCGACAGGTCGAGGTTTCCGTAAAGCGTGACCTCGTCCGACCCGCCGTTGGTGAACGTCAGCGCGTCACCGGGTTTCTTCTGAATGTACGTCCCGCGCTCGGCGGGTGGTCCTGGCGCCGGCCGCGCCGGCGGACGCTGCTGTTGCGCCTGCAGCCTGTCCAGTTGCGCCTTTACCGCGTCCAACTGGGCCTGCAGCGCTTGGATCTGCGCTTTGGTGTCCGAGGCGTCATCGGCCAAAGCGACGCTCGTCGTGCCCAGAACCAAGGCGAAGACGAGCGCGATGAGCTTCTTCATGGATACACTCCAATACCCCACGGGTATTTGGCATGTGGTATACCAGCAGCCCATACCACGACTGATACACCAATCCTTCTCGGCGCCCGCTTGCGCACGGAAAAAAGTTCAACGCTCGAACCGCAGAGCCGAGCGAGCCTCTCAGTTGCACGGGAAGCAAAAGCTTCACTCGTGTCGGCCCGGCGCCGGTTGCGAAGTCGTCGATCTTGGGAGTTAGGTCGCAGATCTTACTCCGCCAGCGTGTTCAGCCCCCGGGAACATGGACCGTGGTCGCATCAGTAGCGGCGTGACCCTGATCGGGGGGACGCTCAGGTATTCTTCTTCAACGACGGATAGACGTCGTGTTCCGGGTCCCACCACAAGAGATAGACGATCGGTCCTTCGAGCACACCCCACACCCGCTTCTTGTTGGTCAGCCGCATGGTCAGCAGTTCATCGGCTCCGCCCTGCCAGTCGTCTTCGAGACACTCCCGCGCGCGTTTGCACATTCCGGCGACATCGCAGTGATGATTGTGCTTCTTCGCGGCGACGAGGATTTCACTCCACGTCATTGACTCCAGCGCTTTGAGGTGTCCGACGACCTGTTCCATGTCGCTGCGCGTAATCGTGTCCCATCCGAAAGGTGACTGCATTCGCATGTTGCTCAGCCGCCACGCCGGCTGCGTGTCCATGATCGAACGCGGCTCCGCGGCTACTCGGGGAAGCTTTTCCGGATGGACGAGAACCGCTGCACGAGGTTTCTTATCGAAAGAGGGCTCGTGCTTTGCACGTGCCCTCTTGTCTTTGGCCATCGGTTGTCGCTAAAGGCCGCTGTAGTATTCGGCCATCGAAGCGTGCGAGATGACTGCGTTGCTGCGTGCACCCGAGGGCAGCGAGCCACGCGCCTCGCGCCACGGGTCCTCCGTGTGCGTGAGATCCGAGAGCCACTGCGAGTGCTTGTCGCCATAGAATCGAAGGACAGCCTCGATGGTCTCGACCGCGGTCCCATCGAGCGTTCCCGGGTCGCCCTTGACGGTGCTGACCGTGAACTGTCCGCGGTGGCGATCGTAGAGCTCCGGCGCGACGGGACCGTTCGCCCAAGCCTGAAACTCGTCCGTGATCATCGGGCGCTCGTCCCACACCAGCGACCAGGCTTGGCAGTAGTAGACGAGCTTCTGGAGCTTCATCGCGGGCGTCGCTCCGAGGCGACCTAAAATGTACTCGGCCACGTCGCTCGAGTGGGGCATCGTCCTTCCTCCTCCCTATTGCTGGTTTCGACCGCGCCGCACGCGCTCATCCCACACTGTCCCGATGGACTCGCGTTGTGTCAATAGCACACCGCTGGCGCAACGAACATATGTTCGTCTAACCTCCGCGCTCCGCCTCCCATGCATTCGGTAAATTGACTCCGCCCCCGTTGCTCGTGGTACGCCGGTGGGATATAGTGGGTCAAAATGGATCGCAGTGGGGCTTAGTGGAGGTCCGGTGTTGGACCGTCCGCTATTCACGGGTTCGGTGGAGCACAGCCTTGACGACAAGGGTCGCGTGGTCGTGCCCGCCCGTTTCCGCGAGCGGCTCGGCGCCGGGTTCTTCCTGTCGATCGCCGAGCCGGACCCCTGCCTCGCGCTCT
>JAQBPK010000304.1 GCA_028287565.1 Vulcanimicrobiota bacterium | reverse complement strand
AAGCGCGTGATGGACGAGATCCGCGGCGCCGCCGGCGAGATCATCCTCTTCATCGACGAGCTCCACACCCTCGTGGGTGCGGGCGCTGCCGAGGGCGCGATCGACGCGTCGAACATCATCAAGCCCGCGCTCGCGCGCGGCGAGCTGCAGTGCATCGGCGCGACCACGCTCAACGAGTTCCGCAAGAACATCGAGCAGGACAGCGCGCTCGAGCGCCGGTTCCAGCCGGTCATGGTCGGCGAGCCGACGGTCGACGAGACCGTCGAGATCCTCAAAGGCCTGCGCGACCGCTACGAGGCGCACCACAAGGTGACCATCACCGACGCGGCGCTCGTTGCCGCCGCCAAGCTCGGCGACCGCTACATCTCCGACCGCTTCTTGCCCGACAAGGCCGTCGACTTGATCGACGAGGCCGCGTCGCGCGTGCGCCTGCAGGCCACCCTGCCGCCGCCCGAGATCCGCGAGATCGAGAACCAGATCCGCATGGTCAAGCAAGAGAAAGAGTCCGTCGTCAAGTCGCAGGAGTTCGAGAAGGCTGCCGCCATCCGCGACCGTGAGGAGAAGCTGCGCCTGGAGAAGCAGCGGCTCGAGACGGAATGGGCCGAGAAGCGCGCCCAACAGGACAAGACGATCAAGGTCACCGAGGAAGACGTCGCCCACATCGTCGCCTCGTGGACGAAGATCCCGGTCTCCAAGCTGGCTCAGGCCGAGACGGCCAAGCTGCTCGGGATGGAGGATCAGCTCCACAAGCGCGTGATCGGCCAGAACCAGGCCATCTCGACGCTCACCCGGGCGATCCGCCGCTCGCGCGCGGGCCTCAAGAACCCCAAGCGCCCCATCGGCTCGTTCATCTTCCTGGGCCCCACGGGCGTCGGCAAGACCGAAGTCGCGCGGTCGCTCGCTGAGTTCATGTTCGACGACGCCGAGTCGATGATCCGCATCGACATGTCGGAGTACATGGAGAAGTACGCGGTCTCGCGGCTGGTCGGCGCACCTCCGGGATACGTCGGCTACGAAGAGGGCGGACAGCTCACCGAAGCGGTGCGCAGGCGCCCGTACTCGGTGATCCTGCTCGACGAGATCGAGAAGGCGCATCCGGACGTGTTCAACCTGCTGCTGCAGGTGCTCGAAGACGGTCGCCTCACCGACTCTCAGGGCCGCGTGGTCGACTTCAAGAACACCGTCATCATCATGACCTCGAACGTCGGTGCCACCGGCATGCAGACGACGACCGACATCGGCTTCCGCACCCAAAAGGACGCGGGCACCGACGATCAGGCGTACGAGAAGATGAAGAACAAGGTGCTCGACGAGGTCAAGCACGCGTTCCGGCCCGAGTTCCTCAACCGCGTGGACGAAGTCGTCGTGTTCCATCAGCTGAGCCGCGAGCAGATCGCGGAGATCGTCAGCCTGGAGCTCGAGAAAGTCATCCGCGAGGTCAAAGCTCAGGAGATGTTCCTCGAAGTCACCGAAGACGCGAAGCAACTCCTCGCCAAGAAGGGCTGGGACCCGCAGTTCGGGGCGCGTCCGCTGCGCCGCGCGATCCAGCGCGAAGTGGAGGACGAGCTGGCCGAGGAGATGCTCAAGGGCAACTTCGGCTCGGGCGACCGCATCCTCGCCGAAGTAGCAACGGACAACCCGGAGAAGCTGCGGTTCTCCAAGATCCCGCACGTCGAGCCGCCGACCCCGAGCACGTCCGAAGCACAACCCGCGTAGCGCGGCGCATTGCGCGATACCACACGAAGCCGTCGGGAAACCGACGGCTTCGTGCCGAACACCATAAGGTTGACCCCGTACGCCCTCTGGCGATCCCGTCTCCCGGCGGTGATCGGTACCTGGTTCGCCCGTGATCTGACCCGCGCCGCGCTCGACCTCGTCGATGGGGGGCGCGTCGTGTTGCGTTCCGTGGAGCCGGCTCGCATCGAGGCGTCGGTGAAGGACCGCGTGCCCGTCTCGACGGCGGTCGAGTGGGCGACCGGCACTGGGCCGCAGGCACTGCGCGCGGTCTGCACCTGCGGCGCCAGCGGCGTCTGCGAGCACGTCGTGGCAACGCTCGAGGTGGTGCGCACGGCTGAAGAGGCGTCGCTTCCCCCGCCTTCGGGCGACGGCGGGGAATCGGACTTGTCCTGGCTGCCCGATACCGAGCAGGACGCCGCACGCGCCCGCGCGCGGGCAGTGTGGCCGGTGCTGGCGATCGGCACGGGCGGTGCGCTCACGGGGACGCTCTACCTCGACACCCCGCGGCTGCGCGGCGTGATCCGCGACGCCGATGCGATCCTCGCGATGATGGACCAGACGCCGGCGGACGACTGGGACGACGTCGACCGCACGATGCTGCGCGACGACTCGGTGCAGGAAGCCTTCGGCTCGCGCGCGTCCTCGAAAGCGCTGGCTCGCGCGCTGTTCCGGCTCGCGCGTCACCCGCGGCTGCGCTTCGATGATGCGCCCGGCGAGAACCGGCATCCGTCCGAGCTGGCGCCGTTTGCGGTCGAAACGCGCGGCGTGCGGCTGCGCGCCGTGCGCGCGGGCGCGCGCTTCGTCCCGGTGCTCGAAGCGCCGGACGGCGTTCGTGTCTCGCCCGGCGGCGCGTCCGTCGTGGACGGCCCGCCGGCGTGGCTGGTGGCGGAGCGCACCGCGTGGCTGCTCGACGGCTCCTTCGACCCGCGCAAGGTGATCGCCGCGGCGCGCGCCCTCGCGGAATCGAACGGCGCGCCCGAAGACGACGATCTGCCGCCGTCGGTGCGCTCGATCGCACGCGTCGCGCCATTCCTGAGCGCCGACGAGCGCGCGGGGCTGGGCGTGGTGGACGCTGAGCGGCCTGCGATGATCGTGCGCGCGGCGTGGCGCGACGGCGCGCTGCTGGCCAAACTCGCGTTCGTCGACCGCGCGACGGGCGCGTACGCGCCGTTCAGCCCGCACGGCGCGGTGACGGCAAGCGCGGGCCGTTTCGTGCGCTGGGCGCCGGATGTCGCGCGTGGCTTCGCGCGCCGGTTCCTGGAAGCGGGCTTCGTGCCGCGCGGCGGCGACGGTTTCGCGCTGCACGACGCCGACCGCGCCGCGGAAATCGTGCGCACGGTGTGGCCGGCGTGGGAAGACGTCGAGATCCGCCTGGACGAATCACTGGCGGCGCTCGCCGGCGGCGGCAAAGTGGACGTCACGGTCAGCGCGACGGCCGCGGAGGTCGGCGACTGGTTCGACCTGGACGTGTCGGTGTTCATCGGCAGCGGCGAGCCGCTGACGCGCGAAGAGCTGCGCGCGTTGCTGGGCGCAAAAGGCCGCTACGCGGAAGTGCGCGGCAAGCTGGTGGACGTGGGCGACCTGCGCTCACGCCAAAACCTGCTGTCGGAACTAACGGACCGCCGCCGCACGGGCCTGGCCTCGCTGGTAGCAATGCGCGACGAGCTGCACGAAGCATTCGGCGACGTAGCATTACCGGAAGAAGTAGAACGCATCCGCGAACGCCTACGGAATTTCGAAGGCATTCAAGAAGTTGAACCACCGGAAGCGCTAGCATTGCCGCTGCGCGACTATCAGCGAAAAGGATTGGATTTTCTCGCATATCTTGCGTCGTTCCGATTCGGCGGCATTCTTGCCGACGATATGGGGACTGGGAAGACGAGCCAGGTAATCGCGCACGTTGCAAAACGCAAACAAGATGAAGGCGAAACGCCGGTTCTCGTCATTGCTCCGACATCCGTTACGCATACGTGGGAAACTGAAATAAGGAAATTCGCTCCGTCATTGCGTACGCAACGGCTTCAATCCGGAAGTGATCGTGCTGCGAAGTACGACACGCTGCATGATTATGATGTGGTCATCACCTCGTATGCGCTTGCGCGGCTTGATGCGCACCATCTCGAGCGCTTTCGCTTTCGTACGCTTGTGCTCGACGAGGCGCAAAACGCTAAGAATCCCGCTTCGCAGATTGCCAAGGTCGTGCGTGGTTTGCAGGCTGATCATCGGCTTGCGCTCACCGGTACGCCCGTTGAGAACTCGCTGCGCGATCTTTGGGCGATCTTCGGGTTCGTCGAGCCCGGGTTGCTCGGGTCCGAGGCGTCGTTCCGGCGGCGGTTTGAGCTGCCCATTGCCGATGGTGATGAAGGGGCGGCCGCGGCGCTGCGGTCGCGGCTCGAGCCGTTCCTGCTGCGGCGCACCAAGGAAGACGTCGCGAAGGAGCTGCCCGAGCGCACCGAGGCCGTGATCGAGTGCGAGCTCACGCCGCTGCAGCGCCGGCTTTATCGCGGGATTGCGGAAGCTGCGCGGCGCGACGTGCTCGCGAAGTACGATGAGGATGGCGCCGAGTCGACTACCGTGCACGTGCTCGCGGCGCTCACCCGATTGCGCCAGGTGTGCGCGCATCCGGGATTGCTCGTGCCCGAGTATCTCGACGATCCCGAGGCGAGCGGCAAGTTCGACGCGTTCATCGAGACGGTCGAAGAGGTGCTCGACGGCGGACACAAGGTGCTCGTATTCAGCGCGTTCGCCTCGATGCTGAAGATCATGCGCACGGCGCTCGACCGGCGCAACATCGTTTACGGCTATCTCGATGGCTCGACCAAGGACCGCGACCGCCAGAGCGAGGTCGAGAACTTCATGCGCGACGACGGGCCGCCGGTGTTCCTGTGCTCGCTCAAAGCGGGCGGCGTCGGACTCACGTTGACCGCGGCCGACTACGTCGTGCTGTACGACCCGTGGTGGAATCCGGCCGTGGAGCGCCAGGCGATCGACCGGACCCACCGCATCGGCCAGACGCGCCCCGTCACGGCGTACCGCATGGTCACGGCCGGCTCGGTCGAGGAGAAGATTCGAGCGCTGGCCGAGCGCAAGACGGCACTTTCGAAGGCGGTTGTCAAGGCCGACAGCGCGGTTGCGAAGACGCTCACACGTGACGATCTGGCCTTCCTCTTCAGCGATCCGGAGTAGCGCGCAAGAAGCGCGTTTTCACGCTCGTTTCCTCGTAGACGGATCGTAGACGAAGCATCCGTGCCGTGAAGGCAAGCAGCGGCGATCACACCTTGCGCCTGCGACAGCACACTCGGGCAGCGTTAGCGACTTAACCCGCTCGCGGTCGTGCCGATGTAGTTGGTACGCGGCCGGCAAGGGATAGCCCGCCCGTTATTTATCGCTCACAAGGACGTTGCCGATGAAACGGATTCTTTTCGCGCTGGCGCTCGCGTGCTCGTTCACGGCGCCGGCCTTCGCCGAGCCTTCGGCGAATCTCGCCCCCGCCGACCGCTATTTCGGCCGGCTCAAGATGAGCATCCTCGGCGTGCGCAATCAGATCAAAGATCTCGCGCTGCGCGCCGACGCGCATCCGGAAGACGCGGAGCACATCTACGACAAAG
>JAQBPK010000261.1 GCA_028287565.1 Vulcanimicrobiota bacterium | reverse complement strand
TCTTGTCGAGGATGTGGTTGAGGTACGGGTAGTTCCACTCCACGGGGAACGCTTCGTTGAAGATCACGCGGCCGACCGTCGTCTTCATGCGCTTCCCGTTGAAGCGCACTTCGATCCACTCGTGCAGACCGATCAGACGGTGCTCGTACGCGATTATCGCTTCCTGGCCGTCCTTGAACGCCGGCAGCATCGCCGAACCGTCTTCGTTACGGCGCGTCGCGCCGTTGCGCTCGACGGGCGACGAATAGAGCGCGTCGGAGTCCAGCTTGGCCTTCGCGGGCCCCTTGTACTCGTCGGGCTGGAACGTGAGCCAGTACAGACCCAGCACCATGTCCTGGGTCGGAATCGACACCGGGTTTCCGAACGACGGCTGCAGGATGTTGTTCGACGACAGCATCAGGATGCGCGCTTCGGCTTGAGCGCCGGCGCTCAGCGGAAGATGCACGGCCATCTGGTCGCCGTCGAAGTCGGCGTTGTACGGCGTGCAGACGAGCGGGTGCAGATGGATGGCCTTGCCTTCCACCAGCACGGGCTCGAACGCCTGAATGCCGAGACGGTGCAGCGTCGGTGCGCGGTTGAGCAGCACGGGGTGCTCGCGAATCACTTCGTCGAGGACGTCCCACACTTCCGGGCGCACGCGTTCCACCATGCGCTTCGCGCTCTTGATGTTGTGCGCTTGGCCGCGGTCGACGAGCTTCTTCATCACGAACGGCTTGAAGAGCTCGAGCGCCATCTCCTTAGGCAAGCCGCACTGGTGCAGCTTGAGGTTCGGGCCGACCACGATGACCGAACGGCCGGAGTAGTCGACGCGCTTGCCGAGCAGGTTCTGGCGGAAACGCCCCTGCTTGCCCTTGAGGATGTCGGACAGCGATTTCAACGGCCGGTTGTTGGGGCCCGTGACCGGGCGGCCGCGGCGGCCGTTGTCGATCAGCGCATCGACTGCTTCCTGCAGCATGCGCTTCTCGTTCTTGATGATGATCTCGGGCGCGCTCAGCTCCAGCAACCGCTTCAAACGATTGTTGCGGTTGATGACGCGGCGGTAGAGATCGTTCAAGTCCGACGTGGCGAAGCGGCCGCCGTCCAGCTGCACCATCGGGCGCAGCTCCGGCGCGATGACCGGCACGGCGGACAGGATCATCCACTCGGGCTTGTTGCCCGAAGCGAGGAACGCTTCGACGACTTCGAGCCGCTTGATCGCCTTGATCCGCTTCTGGCCGGACGTCTCTTTGAACTCGCGGCGCAGATCTTCTTGCAGCTTGCGCAGGTTCAGGTCGCGCAGCAGCTCGCGGATCGCTTCCGCGCCCATGCCCGACTTGAAACGCGTGCCGTACTTCTCGCGGCTCTCGCGGTACTTCTGCTCGGTGAGGATCTCGCGCTTGGTGAGCGTCGTGTCACCGGGATCGGTGACGACGTACGCGGCGAAATAGATCACCTTCTCCAGCTGGCGAGGTGACATGTCGAGCAGGATGCCGATGCGCGACGGCACGCCTTTGAAATACCAAATGTGCGTGACGGGCGTGGCGAGCTCGATGTGGCCCATCCGCTCGCGGCGCACTTTGGCGCGCGTGATCTCGACGCCGCAGCGGTCGCAGATCATCCCCTTGAAGCGGATGCGCTTGTATTTGCCGCAGTGGCATTCCCAGTCTTTGGTGGGACCGAAGATCTTCTCGCAGAAGAGTCCGTCCCGTTCGGGCTTGAGCGTGCGGTAGTTGATCGTCTCCGGCTTTTTGACTTCGCCGAAAGACCAGGCGCGAATTTGTTCGGGCGAGGCGAGCCCGATCCGCATCGCGTCGAAATTGTTGACGTCGAGGAGGTTCATCGATTCCTTTGCTCAGCGCGTCGGCGAGACAGAGGCGGCCGAGGTAACGTCGTAGACCCGGGGTGGCTGGGAGATCGCTTGAAAAGGCGAAAAGACCCAGGAGACGTCCGGTCTGACGTTCCTTAGGTCGCGTTATCGGCCGAAGGGCATAGGCAGGTATCTTATCATAGAGGCGCCTTTTCCTCAAGCCCGTAGCTAGGGGGCGATGGCCGGCCTCTATCTCCGCCGCGGCGCGATCGTGCTCGGCTCGCTGTTGGCGCTCATCGCGCTGCTCGCCTTGTTGTACGGCGGGCGGCTCGCGCTGGCGGCCCGCAACGGGGTCGCATCGGTCCAAGGGACGCGGACGGGGATGCCGGTCGAGGGCCCCGTGACGATCGCCCGCGACGGCCGCGGGGTGCCGCACATCCGGGCCGGCTCGGTCCATGACCTGTTCGTGGCCGAGGGCTACGCGATGGCCTCGGACCGGCTGTTTCAGATGGACCTCACGCGGCGCTTCGTGGACGGGCGGCTGGCGGAGCTGCTCGGCAACCCATTGCTCAAGGTCGACCGCCGGATGCGCCGGTACGGCATCCGCGATCTCGCTTCGCGCGTGTACGCTCGCGCGAGCTCGGAGGAGCGGCTGATCCTGAGCGCGTTCGCGGACGGCATCAACGCCGCGGTCGCACGCGAGCCGCTGCCGCCGGAGTACGCCGCGCTGTTCGCCGGGTTCGAACCGTGGAAGCCGGAGGACGCGCTGGCGGTCGGCTTCGCGACCGTCCTGGACCTGGACGACAGGCCGGACGACGTCGTCGTGCGCGACCAGATCCGGCGTGTGCTTGGCCCGGCCGGGACCGACGCGTTCTATCCGCTGACCGACCCGAAGTACGACGTGCCGACCAACGGCCGTCCGCCCGGTCCGGTCGCGACCCTGCCGCC
>JAQBPK010000247.1 GCA_028287565.1 Vulcanimicrobiota bacterium | reverse complement strand
CGTTCAGCCGGAGCGCATCCAGAACGAGGTGGAAGCCGTCGGTCTTCGTCTGTCCGTTCATGTTCGTTTTCGTCGCCTCATCGATTGGTGAAGTGCGGGCGGGCGCTCTCTCGGAGTCCGGGTTCCCGACCACCGCAGTCTATAGCGGAAAGTTCTTCCCGCATACGACATTGCGACCCGTCAGACCGGCCACCGGTGATTCGCCGGCCGGGGAGCCCGGCGAACGTGAGCGCCCTAGCCCCCGATGAACGGCGTTTACCTAGCTGATGCCTGCTTGCTGCGCGAATGCCCGGGTGCTGGACGCGATCGGCGAGCTGCGGCTACCCGAAGATGATCGTGCTGGACAACGGTCCCGAGATGTGCTCCTTGGCGATGCTGCGCTCGGCCGCAGATCGTCGCGTGAAGCTGCACTTCATCGCGCCTGGCAAGCCGGTTCAGAACGCGTTCATCGAGAGCTTCAACGGCCGCCTTCGCGACAATGGTCTGACACCCGCTCGACACGATAGAACCGGCATCAACGGACGGCGACGTTCCCGAAACGTATCCGACCGGCGTTTGAATGTAACAATTACTCCGTGGATCGCGGCTGAGGTGCAATAACTGCGCCGACCACATACGCTTCATCGGTGGTCGATTTCAGCGAGGCGTTTCGCACCTCCGTTTGGAGAAGCTCGGGTTGAGCAAGAGGCGTGAGTGCATCGATGACTTCAAGGACGGTAAACGAGCGCCTGTCGACAAGATAGCTAGCAACCTGGCGCTCCGCATTCCTCGGCAACGCGACCGGTGGCGGTAATTTCGCGTCTGCCGCGATGAACTGTTGAACGATTCCCCACGCTTGATAGAACTTCTCCATGAAGGCCGCATCGTATCGGAGGGGGCACACGACTAAGTTTCGGCTCTCGTCGAAATGAACGCGATCCGTGCGGCTGTTCTCGGCTGGAACGATACCGATGCGAAGTCCGCGTGCGGCTTCGAGCGCTCTGGGATTGATCTTCACGGACGTCCCGACCCAGCGATCAGCGTCGGTCGTTCCGAGAAAGAGGTCGGCCTTCCATAGCCCGGAGATGCTGTACGGAAGACCCGAAAGCGCATCTTTCCGACGCAGCGCCGCAGCAAGCTGGTTCAAATAGCCTTTCAATTTCACCGGCTGCCCAGCCTTACCGACGAGAACACGCGAATCGTCGGTAAGCGTAGAGTTTGCCGTATCAATCAGCTTGAGCGCCCCTGCTTTCTCGGCGCCGAAAAGAATCGACGCATGTGAAGTGCCAGGTACGTTGCAGCTCTTGAGCGCGGACACCACGCGCTCCAAGACGTCGGGAACCCGCCTGTTCATCGCATCGTGAACCGCGTATTCGAAGCAGATTCCGCAGTCACCGTCGCCCGGGCGATAGAGCCGCGGGAGCATGAAAAGCGCAACGTTGTCATAGCCCCGGACTTCCCAGACGACCTCGCTTTTCAGCGCGTAGAGCATCCCCTGGAGGATCGGGCGTACGATGGCGACGAGAGCGGCCACTTCGTCCGCGACGGGGTTCCGCTGCCTCTCGATCCGGACCGGGAGGTGATCGGCTGCGTTCATGAGCGATCCCCGCGTCACTTCGGACACGAGCCTCGCTGTTTGCGCCCCGCGCCCACGCTCCTTTCGTCCTGCGGCTCGATGGCACAGCTGTGCCAAATTCAGCGACCACCCGATATTCCCGCGCACACCTTCACGACCTATAATTGCGGCATGAGCTCGTTCGCGAAGTCTTTTCTGCTCAGGTCTAGGCAGTTGCGAAGGTTCTGATAGCGAGCAGGTTTAGCCCCGCACGGCGAGTTCGACGATTGCGGTGTGCGCATCATCATCGCTGATCCCGATTCGAACCTTCACTTGAACATGCGTTACCGAAGCCGCGCGTCCGCGCCGGCTCGATTCTGCATACGGCGCATCTGGTACGCTTTCTCGAAACCGTAGGACTCTGCAACGTGACCCGGCTTTGCACAAATAACCGCTTTTGCACATAAAAGACGCGGCCTGCACATAAAACTTGCCAACACCCGCGCCAAAGATTACGGGGACCGGCTCTACCGGTCCCCGTCAGCCTAGCTTGCGGGTAAGGTTATTTCCCCTACTCCGCCCCGGACGCCTGATCAAGCCTCCTGGAATTTTCTGCCCTTCCAGGATTCATCTGCCGGGCTGAGCGGCACGATCATATGCCAGGTAGGCGGCGTCAAACTGTGGGCCGACATGCGACCTCCTTTCTGACGCTGCGTGCTACCGGCGCAGCCGCAGGAAAGTTTACGCTGAACCGCGCGCCGAAACATGGCGAAGCCCCCGGGGTGAGGGCGAGCCGCGAGGTGCCCGGGTCCTCGCGCTCCACGAGCGGGCGATGCACGGGAACGGCTCGGACGCCGAGCGAGCAGCCGCGATCGACACGCCGCTCGCCGGCCACCTCGTCACGGTGACGAGGGTGACCGGCTCGACGGTCACCGGATGGCGGCTTCGCGGCGTACAGTGTTCGCGCGAGGAGAACGTGCCGCAACTCTGGGCGGACTTGCAGCGCGACGACGCGCCGGGCGATATGCGGCTCGTCGCGATCCGTTCGCTCGGCGTCTCGATGAACCGAATGGTGCCGTCCGTGACGCCGATGCGGGTCGCGAGCTCGGCGGCGGACATACGCGCAGCTTCGCGCGCCGCGCGAATACGCGCGCCCAGCGCCTTCCAGTTAAAAGCTGCAGCAGATGCTGAACTGGAGGTTCAAAGCACAAACCTGCGCCGAGCCACCGACGAGTATCTCGCGCGCGCCGCGGCCCGCTTCAGTTTGTAGAAGTGTCGGCGCTCTTGTAAGTGCCGTGCACTCCGCTGTCATAGCATAAGTCGAAAATGCTGTCGCGGGTTGCACTGCGACTTACGGTGATTTCTTTTTGCGAGTTGATGATGGCGTTTTCTTCTTTGCCGTCTTTCGCGTCGTCGCTGCACGCTTTGCGCCGCGTTTGCGCGCGGGCGTCGATCCGGTGCCGGTTCCGCGCTTCTTTCGCGTCGCGGCGGCTTTTTTCGCGGACTTCTTGCGATCGGCGGCGGTGCGGCCCGTGCTCGGTTGGCGTCCGAGTTCCGTCCAGTTGCGCTCGGAGAGATCGACGCCGTAGTGTTTCGCCGCTTTCTTGATGTTCGCGAACGCGAGGTCGCGGTCTTCGTCGGACACGCCGCGCACTTGGTCGAAGCGCGCGATCGCGTTGCGCACGTGCGATTCGTCGGTCAGCGGCTCTTTGCGCTGCTTCGGAAACGCGTACACGGAGTCGGGCAGGTCGCCGCGTTCGGTGAGCTCGCCGTGTTTCTCGTGGGGCTTCCAGGTCGCTCGGGCCACGGTAATGTCTCCTCGTCGGTAGGTATCCCCAGCGTTCCCTGAAATCGTCGGGCCGCGTACGATTCGTCGGCCCGGCAGGCCAGCGAATAGCGAAAAACGCTAGCGCAGGCTCTTTATTTGGATCGGGCCACAAGCGCGGCCCCTTGCCCGACGAGCGGGAGACTGGCAAATCATATGTCCATAACTGAGCTGCGTCAAGCTGAAGACTTCTTCGTTCCGAGGCAGACCCGGCATGCCATACAGTAGGCACTCTGCTCGCTTATGCTCTCAACATTATGAGTGAGGATGAATTCAAGGCGCCATAGGACGTCGGTACTACATCGTGTATGCGTACGCGGTGCGGGCCGCGGAAAAGCACCAAGTCGTATTTCGGCGCGGTGCATCCGTCGACGAGACGCGGCGGTTGACGCATCGAGCGCTGCCGAACATCCTTCGAGCACTATATACGGGGCAAAACAGCGGTTCGGTGCTCGGGAGCGGGCCTAGGCGTGACCCGGACTGGGCGATTGACGGATGCCGAGGTCTTGCGCTATGTTAACGCCCTCCAAAAGGATCGGAAATACGCGGACTACGGGCTTGGCACGGATTCCGAGCCGTATCACACCGCGAAGGTCGATGAACGCTTAGCTTGGGCCGACCGGCTCGTCGAGGATTTGAGAACGCTGCTATGATGCTCTACAACGAAGAGCCTGAGATTTCGGAAGATGTCGAACGGGCGCTCCGGAAGATCGTACCTGCGACGGTGTTCTTCATTTCGAATCTTGCTCGTATCGTCGACATCTCGAAATTGGCCATCGGGGACGACGAGGAGGACTTCTTCGTTCCGATTCCCTCGCACGATCTGCATGAGGTGAGCCAACGTGTCGCTGACCTCGAGTTCGAGGTCCAGGAGCGGTTCAGCGTTGGTATCAGGGTTCTTCCGATTCCGATGAAGGTGTAGTACGGCGTTGTTCCACCCAGCGGGCTTCGATCGTTACGCGGTCGCCGTCTAGGGATATCGTGTCGACCAGCGGGTGTGCGCCGTATGTTACGGCGGCGCGTATGTCGTCGAGGGAGACGCGGCCCAGTTCGGCGTCGCGGGCTAGGCGTTCGTTCACCAGCACCGCTAGCGCTTCCACCGTGAGTGGCGCGGTCGGGCGCTGGATTTGCGGGTCGGCGTTCGCGAGCAGTTCTTGGTATGCGAGGCCTTCTTCAAGGACGTAGCGGTAGGCGACGTGGGCGCGCTTTCGGTCGCTGTGGACGTGCAGGTGCGTGAATTCGGCGATCGCGTCGGAGGCGCGGCCCGGCGTGAACAGCGGCAGCAGGCGAGACCAGCGGATTGCGTGGACCGCGTGTGCGTGAAGCAGCTTCACCAGGTCGTCGCAGGTCCAGAGGGCGACGTGGTGCGTCTGCAGCTCGGCGTCGATCTCCGCTGCATGCGGGAAGTCCGGGCCGAGGAGCACGGCGTAGTCGCCGCCCACGAGGTCGCGCAGGCGACCCGCTTCCTGCGCGACGGGATTGCGGACTTGGTCGTCCGCGGTTGCGGCCGTCTTGCATTCCACGACCACCGTGTAGGCGCGGTCGCCGAGCGGTGCGGTCGCCACGACGTCCGGTTCGCCTTGGCCGCCCATGCGCTTCGCCGTGAAGCCGAGCGCGGTGAACGCCGCGGCGACGTCGCGCTCGAACGGTGCGCCGATGTTCGGGCCGTCACCGGGCTCGGGCGGGGTACGGCGGTGCGCGCTCGCCTCGAGCCGCGCGATCAGCGCTTCGATGCGCGGGTTGGCCGGCTCGGGATCGTCGTGGCCGGCGAACGCGTCGAGCGGCATGTCCAGACGATAGCGGCCGTCGCGCAGTAGCACGAACTCCGGCTTCTCGGCGCGGTCGCGCTGCCGGTCGAGCAGCGTCTTGATCGCGTTGCGGACGTAGTTGGGAATCGTCGAGGGCGCGAGGAGCTTGTGGTCGATGCCGCGCGCGCACAGCTCTTCGGCCGAATAGGCCTTGCCGTCGGCCAGCAGCGTGCGCACAGCGGCCAGGACGGCGCCGTGGCCTCCGCCCCGAACGGTCGCTCTTGGTTCGGTCATGGTCTTCTTATCGGATGGTGGGAACTGCCCGGCATAGGTATTTGTTTCGCGCCGACCGATAATGAGACCCATGCTTGCAGACAACGATGCGATCGCGACGATCGCGGTCATGGATCTCCAGACGGCCCGGTCGTTCTACGGCGACGCACTCGGCCTGCGCGAACGAGCCGGTTCGGACAACCCGGAGGTCATCACGTACGAAAGCGGCAGCTCCAAGATCTTGGTCTATCGCTCGAGCTTCGCGGGTACAAATGAGGCGACCGCCGTGACGTGGGCCGTCCACGAGCTGGAGACGATCGTCGAGGCGCTCAAAGCAAAAGGAGTCGTCTTCGAGCACTACGACCTCCCGCAGTTGACGCTGCGCGGCGACGTCCACGTCGCGAACGACGGGTTCAGCGTCGCCTGGTTCAAAGACCCGGACGGCAATATCTTGAGCATCGTCACGGCAAGCCCGTGATTTTCGAGGGTTGGCGTAGCGTCACGCCAAAGAGGCGACGTCATGCCGCGTTGGCAGCGCGTCGTCGCTGCGTTGGTCGTCTATCTCATATTCGGCCTGGCGCTACCCATCGGCGTGCTGTTGTGGCTGATCGCCAACTACGAGACCGCGTTCGTCCTTGACCAGAGCGCGCTCGCGACGCCGCAAGCAGCTTTTGCGCCGGGTGCGTCGATCCAGCGCGTGCAAGGCGCGCTCGGCGCCGGCGGCGGCGCGACCGCCGTGTATCCGGACACGAGTACCGTCACGATCGTTCGGGGTGTCTCGTCCCCTGAAGCGGCGCTCGACGCATACGCCGCGCAGTTGGGTCCCGCTACGTCGACATCGACGACGCTTGGAAGCTACACGCAGCGAGATATGCAGCTGGCGAACGGCCGGGTCGCGCGGGCGTTCGGCTTCGGCAAGACCATTCTCGCGTTCGTCGCGCCGAATCGGGACGCGCTCGATGCGCTGATCGCACGCACGCCGGCGCTGCAACGCAATACGCGCCACGGCATCGGGAACGTGGTGTTAGACGACCACCGGGTGAGCGCGATCTTGATCTTCGTCGGATGGTTCACGGTTTGGACGATCGGCGCGGCGATCGTCTTGATTCGCCTCGCGCTTCGTCCGGTTTCGCCCGCCGCTGGAACGCCTGCGGTCGAGCCGGAGGAGCTTTCGCGCCGGTTGCTTGCGCTCGCCGACGGCACGCACCCATTCACCGTGACGGCCTCGGGCAAGCCCGGCGAATACTTCGTCGACTGGCGCTACGACGGCGGTTGGGACATGGCGTTCACGCGGCAGCGCATGCGCAAGCTCGTCCGCATCCGCCTGCGGCTCGATCCCGCGACGCGTACGGTCGACTCCACGGACTTCGAATCAGAGTTCGACGCGTCATCCCACACTCTGCCCGATCCGTTCGCTTCGGTGCAGTGGCACGTGTCGCGCGGATACACGTTCGTCGACAAAGAGTTCGCCTTGACCGGCGCCGGGAGCTACCGGTTCGACATCGCGGACATGCGCCGCCCCGTCGTCGCGACGATCACCGGCGCGGGATGGACGTACCGCCCGGGGATGTAGCGGTGGTCTGCGTTCCGGCGATGAATTCGCGCGCGCCGGGTTGCAGGACGCCGGCGAGGCTCGTGTAGACGTAGCGCGCGCCGAGGTCGATGCCGTAGCGCACCCACGCGGCGTTGCCCGATGTTCCCGTGAGCGTGCCGGCCGCGTGCGCGGCGCCAAATGCGCGTTCCACTTCGCGGCGGAAGTCGGGTCGCGCGAGATCGCCGGGATGGCCGAGCGCTTGCGAGAGATCCATCGGCCCGATGAACGCGATGTCCACGCCCGGAACGGCGGCGATCTCGGCGACGTTCGCGAGCCCTTCGCGGTCTTCGATCTGCACGCACACGATCGTCTCGCGGTTGGCATTGGCGATGTACGCCGCGAGGTCGAGGTCGACGCCGTAGCCCGCGGCGCGCACGCTCGTCCCTAAGCCGCGGTTGCCGAGCGGCTCGTACTTCACCGCGCGCACGATCGCGGCGGCTTGCGCGGCGGTCGCGACGTGGGGTACTTGCACGCCGGCGGCGCCGCGGTCGAGGGCCGCGACGACCGCTTCGGGACGGTCGGATGACGGGCGCACCATCAGCGGCAGACCGGCCGCGTCGGCAGCGATGAACGCGTGCTCCATCCCGTCGGCGGAGAACGCGCCGTGTTCAAGGTCGATCAGCGCCCAATGGAATCCGACGCGTCCGCACAGTTCGACCAGCTGTGGTGATGCGAACGTCAACCCGACGCCGGCCGCGACGCCCGTTCGCATGCGCTCGCGTAGGCTGATCATGTGCGCTCCGCGGCGATGCCGCACAACTCGATCACGCGCGCTCCGCGCGATCGTCGGCGCACACGACGTTCCACAGCGCGCCGATGTCCGAACCGCCCAGTCCGGCACGTTGCGCGCTGGAGAAATGCTGCAGTGCTGCGGCGCCCGTTGATGCGGGCGCGTGATAGCGTGCGGCCAGGTCGATTGCCAGGCGCATGTCCTTTTGTGCGAGGTCGACGCCGAAGCGCGGCGTGAAGTCGCCCGCGAGGATCCATGGGAGGCGTACGTCGGATTGGAACGAGCGTGCGCCGCCGTCTTGCATCAGCTTGCACAGCAGGTCGTGGTCGATTCCCGCGGCCGCTCCGATGCCGAAGCCTTCGAGCAGGACAGCCAGGTTCGACATGCTCACGTAGTTGATCGCGAGCTTTGCTGCGTACGCCTGTTCCACGCCGCCGATGACGTGCTGGTTCTTCGAGATCGCGTCGAGCACCGGTGCGGCGCGTTCGAGCGCCGCGTTCGTGCCGCCGAGGTAGAGCGGGAGCGTTCCGTCCGCGGCCTGACGCGGGCCCATGCCGAGCGGCGACGCGACGAACGCCGCGCCCGTCGCCTCGACCGCGTCGGCGGCGCGCCGGCCGGTGTACGGGTCGATCGTGCTCAAATCCACCAAGACGTTGTCGGGGCGCAGGGCGTTCGCGATGCCGGCTTCCGAGTAGAGGCGGTCCACGTCCTCCGGCAGCGGCAGGCTGCTCACGACGTACGTGCTGCACTCTGCGAGCTCGCGCGGCGATGCGGCGATGCGCGCGCGGCTATCGTTGAAACGGCGCAGCGCTTCCGGCGACGGATCGTAGACCAGCACCTCCCACGCTGGATCGTCCGCTATGCGCCGCGCGATCGCGCCGCCCATGCGCCCCGCGCCGATGAAACCGGCGGTTCGCGTCATGCTGGCTCGCTACGCCATGAAACTGGAGTAGCCTCCGTCGACCGGGAGCGCCGTGCCGGTGACGAAATCGCTCGCCGCGCTCGCGAAGAAGACCGCGGCGCCCGCGACGTCGTCGGGCGTTCCCCACCGGCCGGCAGGAGTGCGGTCGAGGACGCGCTGCTCGAGGTCGCCGACGTCGCGGCGCGCTTGGCGCGTCAGCGCGGTGTCGATGAAGCCGGGCAGGATGCAGTTCGCTTGGATCTTGTCGGCCGCCCACGCGCAGGCGAGACTCTTGGTGAGCTGCACGACGGCGCCTTTACTCGCGCCGTACGGTGCGCCGAGGGAAAAGCCGAAGATGCTCGTCATCGAGCCGATCGTGATGATCTTTCCGCCGCCGCGCTGTTTCATCAGCGGATACACCGCTTGGCAGCACGCGAACACCGAGCCCAGATTGGTGCCGACGATCGCATCCCATTGCTCCATCGTGTAGTCCTCGGGCCGGCGGCGCATATTCGTGCCGGCGTTCGCGACCAGGATGTCGATGCCGCCGAACCGCTCCGCGACCGCACGCACCATCGCAACGACCGCGGTCTGATCGACCAAATCGGCGGTGAACGCCTCCGCTACCGCACCCGACTGGCGCAACTCGGCGAGGGCCGCGTTTGACTTCGCGGCATCGCGGCCGACGATCGCTACCACGGCACCCGCCTGAGCGAGCCCGCGAGCGATTCCCAGGCCGATGCCGCCGTTCCCGCCCGTGACCAACGCGACGCGGCCATTCAAATCGAAAAGCACAGTGCGGCCCGATGTACGCGGCGGGGACAGCGAGTCCCCGTGCAGCAGGTAGCCGGCATTCGCTGCTCGCTGAGCGGTACGTAATCGCGATGCGCGCCGTGCCGCCTAGGTCCGCGCGGGAACCGGAGCGTATCGTGGTGAGGATGCGTCACGACCATCACCATCACGACCGTCACGGCGCCAAGCAGCCAGATCGTTTCGATCCGGCTCGCGCCGCCATCCTCGACGACCCGGCGCGCTTCGCATACGTATCGCCCGACATGCTGCTCACGGAGCTCGCGCCGGCGCAGTCGTCGACGCTGGTCGATTTCGGGGCCGGCACGGGTTTGTACGCGATCGCGCTCGCGCAGCGCAGGCCTGACCTGCGGATCGTCGCGCTCGACGAGCAGCCCGCGATGCTCGAGCACCTGCGCGCCGCGATCGGGCGCGCGGGCGTGACGAACGTCGAAGCGGCCAATCCGGCTGCGATGGAGACGTGGCACGGACGTGCGGACACCGTGCTCGCGCTCAACGTGCTGCACGAGCTCGGCGACGCGGCGCTCTACGACGTGCGCGCGCTGCTGACGCCGGACGGCGTGGCGTTGTTCGTGGACTGGAACGCGGACGTCGAACGGCCCGTCGGACCGCCACGCGATCACGTCTATGGCGTCGAGGACGCGGTGCGGCGGCTCGAACGCGCCGGCTTCACGGTCGAAGTTCGGGCGGCACTGCCGTATCATTTCACGCTCGCAGCACTTCGCGCGCGCTGAAGCGGCCGCCGCGGCCGATCGAAGCTCGGCGGCGGGGGTATTGGTTTCTGATCAGACAACCTAGTTGCTTCGCACGACGAAGTGCGTTTCGGGCCGCTTCGGCGGCTCAAAGCTGTCGTTCTTGGTTTGAGACGACTGTTGAGTCCCGGCCGCCTGTACGGATTGGTTGTTCTGGAGGACCATCGTGGGCCTTTTCTTCGAGAGGGCCTCCCATACTTTCGTTTGAGATAGACCCGCCGCCGTCGAGGTCAGAGCATGCGACGTTCCGCGATATTCGCTCGAGCAGTCGCTTAGGATTCCAAACCATGTTCAGACCTCACGATTGAGCGCGTTGTACGGGCCCAGCATATCCGCGCTTCTGGTCGTTTCGCCGACGCGCGCGGCTACGATCCCTCGGAAGGATGTCGACCTGGATAGCGAACGGTGGCGGGTCGTACTACGAATCGCCGGAGGATATCCATTGATCGCTCGACCCGCACTGCTCTGTTCGATGCTGCTTGCTCTCGTGCTCGGCGGAGATGCCGTCACCGCCCTCGCAAAGCCCACTCCCGTGCCGGGCGGTGCGAACCAGCTCGCCGGCGTGAATGGGACGCTCGCGCAGACGCTGTTCAATGGGACGCTGCGTCTGCATGGGATGTCGCTAAAGGACGCGGGGCCGGCGGACAACGTTCGTCCGAACGCGCCGGGAGAACGCGCGCTCGTGTTCCGCGCGATCGTGAACAACGGCACGCATCACGAGGACCACGGTTATTTCGATGCGACGCTTGCGGATGCCGATGGAATCACCGTGCTCGGCCGGCCGCTCGACGGCGGGTGGAGTCTGGAGCCCGGCGCCGCGGCGCGGGTGATGAACGGCTTCTCGGTGCCCGCAGGATTCGTGCCGACGAAGCTGCTGCTGGTCGAATCCGCACACCCCAAAGCGCGCGCGTTTCGCATCACCCTCAAGCCCGGCGATCTTCCGGGTGCTCCGTCCGCGCCCAACGCGCCGCCTGCGGCGCCGACCGCGGCTCCCTAGGTTGTTTACGAGGTAGCGGCGGCGAAACGGTATCGGGCGCTCGTGATGCGGCCGCGCCATACCGAGAACTCGCCTTCCGGCGGGTTCCACCCCACGTCGGCTTCCATTGGGATCATCATGCCTTCGAATCGTTCGTATCGCGTGTAGCGGCCGGTCCAGCGGGTGAGGACCGGTTCGCCTGCGCCCACGTTGCGAAACCGCATCGCCGAACTGCGTACGATCTCGCCGCTTTTTGCGAACTCGACGTCGAGCGAGACCGTTCTGTCGTGGTCGGTGAGCGTGGCTCGCGCGCTGTCGTCGTCGAGCTGCATCCACGACACGCCGCTGTTCGGAAGGAGCGCGGTCGGCAGCCATGGCGCTTCGGCGAGATAGCGCACCAGGGATGCTGACCTGACCTCGGGCGTGTTGGGCAGCTTTCCCGCCGGGATCGTCGCTGCGAACTTCGCTTCCGACATGGCCGTGCCGGCTACATATCCGTCGCGGATTCGGAGCGCGACGAGCGGCATCATCGTCGCCGACGCGTCCCATACGAAGCCGACCGGCCGGGTGCTGAACACCTCGACCGCCGTGAACGGCTTCCATGGATCGGCAGCGCCGGCGCGCATGGTTCCCGTCTGCAAAAACCGGGCGTGCTCGACGATGCGTTGCTCAGGCGAAAGCGCGAATCGAAAGTACCGTGCAACCGGTGGCGGAAGCGCCGCGAGCTCTTCGGCCGAGACACAAACCGGCGCGCCCGGGGCTGCCGGCGCGCCCTCGTCTTCGAGCCGTCGCATCGCACGTGCCGACGTACGGGCCCATGTCACGTTGCCGATCGCAAGGGACGCAACAGCGACGGCGGCGCAGGACGCGGCCACCACGTCGGTTCTCAGCTTAGGCAAAGCTGGCTTTCATTGCCGCATCAGTTGCGATGTTTTTCCCGCTTCCACTTGCTCGTGGGCGGCGTGGAGCTCGTGCCGAACACCGTCGAGCAACGAACCCAGGGTCGCATGCGCGATCCGGCGGCCGACGACGTCGTCGAAGAGCTTGCCGGCGACTCCGCCCGGCGCTTCGTATCGACCGTCGAGCTCGAGCTGGCATTCGTCGTAGTCCTCGCCGGCGCGAAGCGTGATGGTTCCCTCGAACCCGGGCGTCGGGATGCCGTGCGACGTTTGCCCGGCGCTCCAAGCGATGCCGTACCGTGATGTAAAATTCGCCGTCCCGGGAAGGCGTTTCGTCGTCGCCGTAACGTCCCGTGCCACCTCGCGGCCTTCCCCGAGCGGGGCCACCAACGCGAGAACGGCCCGGCCTTCGTCACGGTCATGTTCGAGGCCGAGCCGGCGCTCGAACGCGCCAACCGCCTGAACGTAGGGCGACTCGATGAAGACACGCTCGTGGACTACCGTCATACGCTACTTTCTGGCCTTGTGGACCCGGCGTTATCGTACGCGTGCGGTGAGAACGGCGTGCGAACGATGGCCGTCATGGCGGTGAAATAAACGCCCGTGCGGCGGGCCGCCGGTAAAACGGTTGCGCGCGAGGTGAACGTCCGTTCGCACCGCGTTCACAAGACGCGCCGGGCGTCGCCGGTACCATCGGTCCATGGAACCTTCGCGTGACGAGCCGCTTCCCGCGACGCTCGCCTTCGTATCGGGTCTAGGAGCGTTCATCTTCCTGGGCTGGTTTGCCATGTACGTGCTGCTTCGGGCGAGGTGGTGAGGTGCACGTTCACCGGCAGGAGCGCATCTGGATGGCGTTCGGGCTCGCGATGCTGGTCGTGTTTCTGGCCGTCATCACGACCGCCGCGGTCGTAGACGGGTTCGTTCCGCCGAGCCGCGTTCAGAGCATCGATCCCACCAAGGTGTCGCAGACGCCGCCGTTCGACCATCCCGGCCTGCGCAAGGTCGCTGACGGTGCGTACGAGGCGTACTACGTCGCGCGCATCTTCTCGTTCACGCCCGCGTCGATCGACGTGCCGGTGGGTTCGCGGGTGACGTTCTACGTGACGAGCGCGGACGTCGAGCACGGCTTCAGCATCCCGGTGACCGGCGTGAACACGATGGTGACGCCCGGGTGGGTCAGCCAGGTGTCGCACACGTTCAAGGAGCGCGGCACGTTCCTGGTCGTCTGCAACGAGTACTGCGGTTCCGGGCACCACATGATGGCGGCGAAGGTCGAGGTGAAGTGATGGCGACCGTCATCGGTGGGGCTCG
>JAQBPK010000242.1 GCA_028287565.1 Vulcanimicrobiota bacterium | reverse complement strand
CGTCCGCGTGCAGCACGACCGTGGCGCTCACCGGACCGTCGGAGGTGTCGTCGTGCCAGCCGTCGTTGTTCGCGTACTGCACGATCGGCTCGCCCGCGGGTGCTTCGGAGTCGCCGAAGCCGCCGAGAACGAGCAAATGACCGTCGCGGTCGGTGCGCAGCTCGCCCAGCGGCACCGGCTTGTCGAAGAAACTCCCGCCGTCGAAGCGGTACTTCGCGTCGCCGCCGGCGTTCCGGCCCGCAATCGTGCGCGGCCCCGGATCGATCCGCAGCTTGTAGCGCTCGTCCTCGCCGATCTTTGCGTTGCGAAGCGTCTTGGGATTCGTGTCGAAGCGCGACTGGAAGCCGAACCAGTCGGCCTTCGTGTTCGCGAGGTGCACCGTCCACTCGATCGCGGCGTCGCCCACGCCGAGCTCGCCGAGCACCTCGCCGTTCTCCGCGTACGCGTAGATGCGGAATCGCGCGGCTTGGCGCTTCACCCGGCCCACGTCGTCCTTGTACCGGCCGTCGAGCGGCACCGGAACGATCCCGGGCGACTCGGGGCCGATGAAATAGGCGTCGGGGCTGTTGCCCACCCGCGCGATGCCGACCCCCGGATGGATCTTGCAGTAGGCGATCCGAGCTGTGTCCACGTCCGACCCCTCTCACGCTCAACACGCCGGGCGGCGGCTGCTAATACGCTTGCGCCGCACGGTTAGACGAGCATAGTTCGCAGGGCGTCAGGCGATTCCTACATCTCCACGCACGTGCGCCCGGGTCCGGTCAGGCGGGCAATGCGTCCAGAGCGGTGCGAACGCGCGCGAGCTCACGCCGGTACTCGTCCAGCTTCGCGCGCTCGGCTGCGACGACGTCCGGCGACGCCTTGGCGACGAAACTTTCGTTCGCGAGCTTCTTCTCCGACCGCGCGACCTCGGCTTCGAGCCGCTTCTCCTCGCGCGCGTAGCGCTCGCGCAGCTTGGCGGTGTCCGCGACGCCTCGTACCGCGAGGATGCGGTCGCGCACGCTCCCGTCGCCGCCGTCGTACGTCGCGATCTCGGCGCGCGCCAGCGTCGCGATCGCTTCGACCACGTCGCGCTCGGATTGCAGCGCCGCGGGGATCTCCACGCGCATCCAGTCTTTCGGCTGAATCGCCCACTCGGAGCGCGCGTTGCGCAGCTGCTCGACTTTCTCGATGACGCTGCGGAACACGGCGGCTTCGTCCGGAAACGACGGAATCTCCGCCACGTCGGGCCACGACGCCGTGACGATCGTCGCGCCGTCGTGCGGCAGCGTCTGCCAGATCTCCTCGGTGACGAACGGCGCGATCGGATGCATCGCGCGCACGAACGCGTTGAGCACGAACGACAGGACCGCCGCGCGCGTGGCGTGCTGGCCGGGGGCTTTCGTCGCCTCGACGTACCAGTCGCAGAACGTGTACCAGCCGAACTGCAAGAGCGTGTCGGCGGCGACCCCGAGCTCGAAGCGGTCGTACGCGCGCGTCACCGCTTCCACGCACGCGCGCAGCTCGGTGAGAATCCACTTGTCGGCGACGGTGAGCTTCTCGCGCGGCGGCAGCACGTTTGCGCCCGGGATCTCTTCGGGCAGCGCGCAGGTGTAGCGCAGCGCGTTCCACAGCTTGGTCGCGAAACGTTTGGCCTCATCGCAATAGCGCTCATCGAAACGCAGCTCCTGCGACTCCAGGCGCATCTGGCGCAGGATGCCGAAGCGCGTGCCGTCCGCGCCGTACCGCGGCACGAGATCGTCCATCGGGTCGATCGCGTTGCCGAGCGATTTCGACATCTTGCGCCCGTGCACGTCGAACACCAGCGGCGTGACGAACACCGTCCGGAACGGCATCGCGCCGGCGAACCGCTGCCCCAGCATCACCATGCGCGACACCCACAGAAAGATGATGTCGCGGCTGGTGATCATCACCTGGTTGGGATACCAGTGGTCGAGCTCGGGCGTCTTCTCCGGCCAGCCCAGGATCGAGAACGGCCACAGCCCCGAGCTGAACCACGTGTCGAGCGTGTCGGGATCGCGCCGCACGTCGTCTATGCCGAAGCGCTCGCGCGCGATGCGCTTCGCCTCGTCTTCGTCGTGCGCGACGATCACGTCGTCGTTCGGCGTGTACCACACCGGCAGCTGATGGCCCCACCAAATCTGCCGCGAGATGTTCCAGTCGCGGATGTTCTCCAAACCGGCGGCGTACGTGCGCCCGAAGCGCTCCGGCACGAAATGCGGCGCGCCGCCGCGGTACGCCGCGAGCGCGGGCTTCGCCAGCGGCTTCATGCGCACGAACCACTGCAGCGACAGCAGCGGCTCGATCACCTCGCCGGAACGCGAGCTCACCGGCAGCTGCGTGTGGTACGGCCGCTCCTCGACGAGCGCACCGAGCGCGCGCAGATCCGCGACGATGCGCTTGCGGGCGTCGAAGCGGTCGAGCCCCGCGTACGGCGCCATCTTCGGCGCCTGCGCGTCGATCGGCGCGCGGCGCTCGGGCGTTTCGTCGTAGCGCCATAGCGGCGCGGCGATGCGCGCGTCGAAGTCGATCACGGTCGGCATCGGCAAGCCGTGGCGCTGGCCGATCTCGTAGTCGGTCTGGTCGTGCGCCGGCGTCACCTTCACCGCGCCGGTACCGAACTCGGTCAGCACCGCGTCGTCCGCGATCACCGGGATCGCGCGGTCGACGATCGGCAGCACGACGTTCGTGCCGATGAGATGCCGGTAGCGCTCGTCGCCGGGATGCACCGCGACCGCGACGTCGGCGAGATACGTCTCGGGCCGCGTCGTCGCGATGACGAGCCCGTCACCGCCGTCCTCGCCGCGATAGCGAAGGTGCCACAGGAACGTGTCGCGCTCTTCGTCCTCGACTTCGGCGTCGGACAGCGTCGACTGCGCCTTCGGATCCCAGTACACGAGGCGCGTGCCGCGGTAGATCAACCCGTCGTCGTAGAGGTCGACGAACACCTTGATGACCGCCGCCGACAGAGCCGGGTCCAGCGTGAAGCGCTCGCGGTCCCAGTCCGGTCCGAAGCCGAGCCGCCGGAACGCCTCGTTGATCTCGCCGCCGTACTGCTCGCGCCACGCCCACGCGATCTCGATGAACTTCTCGCGGCCCAGCTCGTTGCGCGTTCGGCCTTCCTTCGCGAGCTCGCGCACGAGCACGCTCTCGGTCGCGATGGCGGCGTGGTCTTGGCCGGGAATCCAGTCCGCGTTCTCGCCGAGCATGCGGTGGTAGCGCGTGACCAGGTCCATCGTCGTGTACGTGGAGGCATGACCGAGGTGCGCGCGCCCGGTGATGTTCGGCGGCGGCATGGAGATGATGAACGGCGGCCGAGCCGGATCGGGGTCCTCGTGGAAGACGCGCGCCTTCAGCCAGGCCTCATAAAGCCGCGGCTCGACCTCGGCGGGGTCGTAGGTCTTCGGAAGCTCGGGCCGGGCGGTCATGGTCACCGGCTAACGATACGCGGTCGCCGCGGGGTTCTCCGCGCGCTTCGGTCGCAGGCGGCCGATCAAGGACGCCAGCCGTACAGCCAGTCGCTGTGGGAGAAGTCGTCGTCCGGACGTGCGGCGAGCATCGTGTCGCGCAGCGTCGCGCCGACGTCGCCAGCGTGCCAGATCTCGCCGAACAGCCGCGCGCTGTACTGCACGCGCGCGGTTCGCAGAGAGCGCCGGTCGCGATAGGCGGTGAAGGCGTGCGCGGGGTCGTCGTGCGCGGCGAGCGCGTCAGCCAGCACGACGCCGTCTTCGAGCGCTTGGCAAGCGCCCTGTGCCATGTACTGCAGCATCGGATGCGCGGCGTCCCCGAGCAGCACGAGCCGTCCGCGGCTCCACTGCGCGATCGGCTCGCGGTCGTACATCGTCCAGTACCGGTCGCGGCCGATCCGCGCGATGCCGGCCCGCACGGCGTCGCAGCCGACGGCGAAGCGCGCGTCGAGCTCGTCCGGTTTTGCCCAGTCCTCGTTGTCCGGATGGTACCGCGCGCTGGTGAACACCGCGACTTGGTTGAAGAGCTGCCCGCCGCGGATCGGATACTGCACGAAGTGCAGTCCCGGCGCGGTCCACAGCGTAACGTCTTCCAGACCGGCGCCTTCCCACAGCTCGGCGACCGGAATCGTTCCACGGTACGCGACGTAGCGCGCGGCGACCGGCTCGCCGTCGTCGTGGACGAGCTTGCGCAGCCGCGACCACAAGCCGTCCGCAGCGACCGCGGCAAATCCGTCGTACGACGAACCGTCCGCGCACAACGCGCGCACGCGGTCGCCGTGCTCTTCGACGTCGAGGACATGGCGCGACGGCTCCAGCACGATGCGCGCATCGGCCCGTGCCGCGGCGAGCAGCACGTCGAGCAGATCGCTGCGGTGCATGACCACATACGGGTGGCCGTAGCGCGCGCGGAACTTCTCGCCCAGATCCAGCGCGGTGACGCGCTCGCCGCTGCGCGCGTCGCGCCACATCAGACGCCGCGGGTACACGGCAAACTGCGCGATCGCATCGAGCACGCCCAGCCGCGCCAGCACGTGCGACGCGTTCGGCGCTAGCTGCAGACCGGCGCCGATCTCGCCGAACTGTGCGGCTTTCTCCAGCACGTGGACGGTGCGGCCGGTCTGCGCGAC
Organism: Vulcanimicrobiota bacterium; assembly: GCA_028287565.1. GTDB lineage: Bacteria > Vulcanimicrobiota > Vulcanimicrobiia > Vulcanimicrobiales > Vulcanimicrobiaceae > Vulcanimicrobium. Next base: position 33,344 of record JAQBPK010000242.1, on the reverse strand, counting down.
CGCGAGCGCGGCGGCGAGGCCGCCGATTCCGCCGCCGGCGATCAGCAGCGGGAGGTCGTTGCGACGTGGCACGGCGCATGGTCCGCCGCGCCGCGGTGATGCTCCTCGCTACACGCGGTGCAGGCCCTCAGCTTGCGTGCGCTCGTCGGCGACGCGAACGCCGAAATGGTACGCGAGCATTCCGCCCAACCAGCCGGACGCGCCCAGCAGCGTCAGCGCGAGTAGCGAGAGCCCGATCTCGTTCTGCGACACGGCGTCATTGCGCGACGCGTCCGCGTGCAGCCGCTTCTCGCGCTGCGTGAGGTTGAGCAGATACAGGCCCATCGTCGTGACGTTGAGCGCGAGGTGCGTCGTTGCGGTAACGCCGGCTTTGCTGTTCTTCGGAATCTTCAGATAGTCGAGAAAGCCGAGGAACGACGCGACGGCGCCGCCCGCCAGCCCCGTCTTCAGCAGCTCGGCGGAGCCGCGCGCGAACACGCGCGGCTCGTCGCTGCGCAGCGATGCGAGATCGAACAGCAGGCTGGCTGCCCACGCGCCGATCGGGATCGTCACGGCGATCGGATGAAACGGATGCCCGTACGGCCCGGCGAGCGGCGTCGCGGGCTCTTTGATCCGTTGCAGCTCGGATTCCGGTGATGCGTGCGTGTGGTGCAAGTCGGGGCGAACCGGCGCGTTGGTCGTCATCGCGTCGCTAGCTCCCTGAGCCATGGGAGTCCGCTTCGCCGGCGCTCTCTTCATAGGCGTCGGTCGTGCCGCCCGCGGCGCCGTAGGACGGCGGCATGGCGCCGGTCTTGGTGCGCGTGGTCGTCTCCCCGCTCAGGTCCTCCGCCGTACCGCTGTCCGCCAGAATCTCCTCGCCGCGAACCGTCGCGGAGTTTTTCTGCGTGAGCGCAGGCTCGCCGGTCGCGGCTTGGCCGCCCGCGTTCGTGCGATCGTCGGTCATGCGGTCACCTCACAGGTCGAGTGCGTGCACGGATTCGTACCCGGCCGTGCGCGCGCTACGCCGAGCGAGCGGTTACGCGGACGAGCCCTCGCCCGCCGTAGGTGCAGGCGCGTTCTCGATCGTCTCGCCGTACGCCGCCGTCTCGCCTTGGCCGATCCGCGGCAGCGACGTCCCGGTCCCGTCGTCGTTGCCGGCAGGCAGCGAGGGATCTTCGTTCGCGGCGAGCGCGCTGTCCATCGTCCCGCCGCGGTCGGTCTGATCGACGTCCACGTCATCCGCGTCGCCGATCGGGTTGGTGTCCTCGCGATCCGCAGGCGACGCCTTCGCCTCCCCACCGCTGCCCAAGTTCGTCATCCCGGTTTCCATACGCCAGAACGTACCCACGCATCGAGCTCGTGCAGGCCGGCCAGCGTCGTCTCCGGCGGTGGGACGAGCGGCTCCGGCGCGCTTCCGGCGCGGTTGCACCAGGCGACACGGAAGCCGTAGTGCGACGCGCCCCAGGCGTCCCAGGCGTTGGACGAGACGAAGATGATGTCGCGCGGAGCGCATGCGAAGCGTTCGGTCGCGAGCGCGTAGACGCGCGGATCGGGCTTGTACGCGCGCACCGCTTCGACCGAGAGCACGTCAGTAAGGAGCGCGCGCACGCCGGCGTGCTCGAGCGCGGCGTTCGCGGAGACCGGCGTGCCGTTTGTCAGCACGGCGAGCTGGACGCCGCGTGCCGCGAGCGCGCGCAGCGCCGGCGCGACGTCGTCGTACGCAGGCATCGAGCGCCACGCCTCGACGAGCTCCGCGCGGCGGGCGGCGTCGAGCGCGGCGCCGTGCTGAGTGCACGTGTGCTCGAGCGCGAGCGCGGTGAGCTCATCGAAATTGCGGTACGCGTGCGCCATCGACGTCAGAAACGCGTATTCGAGCTGCTTGCGGCGCCAGTTCGCGACGAACGTGCCGGCGTCTGCGATGCCGGCTGCGGCGACGTGCGTGCGCATCGACTCGATCGTGAGGATGGTGCCGTACAGGTCGAAAACGACCGCGGCGACGGCCATGCTACGTGCGGCCAGCAATCGTGCGCTCGAGGAAGCGCAGCACGCGCGTGAGCGGAAAATCTTTCTCGACCAGTGGCTTCGTGAGCAGCGTGCGCAGGCCGACGAGCTTGCCGCCGAGCACGTCGGTGAAGAGCTGATCCCCGATGACGATCGTAGCGGCGCGCGGCGTGCCGAGCAGCTTCAGCGCGCGCAGGAACGCGAACGGCAGCGGCTTGAGCGCGTTCGGCACGACGGGGATGCCCAGCTTCGCGCCGATCGATGCGACGCGCTCGCTGAAGTTGTTCGACACCAGCACCAGCGCGAAGCCGCGGTCGCGCGCCGCCGCGACCCACTCGGCAACGCCCGGTGCGAGCTCCGGCTCATGGTAGGCGCAGACGGTGTTGTCGAGGTCCACGACGATCCCACGCACGCCGGAGCTGGCTAGCAGGTCGAGCGAGACGTCGGTCAGCGTGTCGGCGTGATGATCGGCTCGGAACCTCTCCACGCTATCCCCGGTTCCGTCCACAGCTCGCTCACCCCGCTCGCAAGCGCTCCACCGGGCCGCTTGCCGCCGTCCACCGGAAATTGCGCTCGTCCACGCGGGATGCACAAGGTATCCAGAACATCTTGTGTCGCAACCGGTCAGGGGGTACAATATCTAGTACAGCCCGGCGGTCGAAGACACAAGAGATTGTGCCCGAGCCGCTCCAGGGCAGATGCGAGGAAGAGCGAAACCGAACACACGTTCGAGGTTTTGTGATCCCCGCCACGCATCTTTCGCGACCGAGAGGACGCAGCCGGAATGAAGTTCGCGCGCACCTATTCCGCCCCCGGCGACCCGTACGCCGGAATCAGCTTCGAGCCGCGCACGTCGCGGATCGCCAACCCCGACGGCAAGGTCGTTTTCGAGGCCAAGGACGTCGCCATCCCGACCGGCTGGAGCCAGGTCGCGACCGACATCCTCGCCCAGAAGTACTTCCGCCGGGCCGGCGTGCCCGACAAGACGGTCCGCGTGGCCGAGGAGGGCGTGCCGGAGTGGCTGTGGCGCTCCGAGCCGGCGGACGACGCGAAGTTCATCGGCGAGACGGACGCACGCCAAGTCTTCAACCGCCTGGCCGGCTGCTGGACGTACTGGGGCTTCAAGAACAGCTACTTCGACAGCGAGTTCGAAGCACGCGCGTATTACGACGAGATGTGCGCGATGCTGGCGCGCCAGATCGCTGCCGCAAATTCGCCTCAATGGTTCAATACGGGGCTGCATTGGGCGTACGGGATCTCTGGCCCGGCCCAGGGTCACTACTACGTCAATGAGAAGACGGGGGAACTCGCGGAATCGACGTCTGCGTACGAGCGGCCGGCTCCGCACGCGTGTCTTCCGTATAGCGCCCTCGTCTCAACGCCCGACGGACCGATAGCGATCGGCAAAATCGTCGAAGATTCGCTTATCGGTCTTCCGGTTTACGACATCGCCGGAACGACGCGCGTCGTGGCAGTGAAGCACAATGGACGCAAACTGGTCTCGCGTGTGCAGCTGGCCAATGGCAAGTCGTTCGAAGCCACGGACGATCACCTTGTTCTCGCCCGCGAAGCTCCGACGCATCCATACCGATGGGTAGCGGTTCGGGACATCACAACGGATTCGCACATCGTCGAACGCGTTGACTTCACGTCATCATTCATCGATCGGGCTGCCGTCGTACAAGCGTATCACGGCACGCAGACGCTCGAGGCGCCGCCGAAGCACCAGCCCGTCGGTACGACGGACGTTGCTGTTGCCAGTGTCCAAGTCGTCGGCGTTGACGATGTCTATGATATTGAAACCGAAAGCCATACCTTCCTCACGAACAATGTGGTCGTTCACAACTGCTTTATCCAGAGTGTGAGCGACGATCTGGTGAATGAAGGCGGGATCATGGACCTTTGGGTTCGTGAGGCGCGCATCTTCAAGTACGGCTCGGGGACGGGGTCGAATTTCTCATCGATTCGCGGTGAGGGCGAGAAGCTCTCCGGTGGCGGTACGTCGTCCGGGTTGATGTCGTTCCTCAAAGTCGGCGATCGCGCTGCAGGCGCAATCAAATCCGGCGGCACCACGCGGCGTGCCGCCAAGATGGTCGTGCTGGATCTCGATCATCCCGATATCGAAGAGTTCATCACATGGAAGGTGACGGAGGAGCAGAAAGTCTCCGACCTCGTCACCGGCTCGATCACGTGCGAAAAGCACCTCAACGCGATCCTCAAAGCGGCGAACGACGAGACGCTGCCGGAATCCGCGCGTCTCGACCCGGCGCTTAACCCGCGTCTGAAGGCGTCAATTCGCGCCGCGCTCGGCGCGGGTATCCCCCAAGCCAATATCCAGTACGCGCTCGACTACGCGAAGCAAGGCTACAAAGAGCTCACGATCGAGACGTACGATACGAACTGGGATTCAAAGGCGTACGCAACGGTCTCGGGACAGAACTCGAACAACTCCGTTCGCGTCCCGAATGATTTCTTCGCGCGCCTCGACGCCGGCCAGACGTGGGACCTCGTCCCGCGCCGCAAAGACGGTAACCCGAAACCCAAGTGCGTCCCGGCCGCGGATCTGTGGGAAAAGATCGCGCTGGCCGCGTGGCAGTGCGCGGACCCCGGCGTGCAGTACGACACGACGATCAACGAATGGCACACGTGCCCGAGCGACGGCAAGATCAACGCAAGTAACCCCTGCGTAACCGGCGATGCGCTCATCGCTACGGCAGACGGTTTGCGACGGATCGATGAGATGGTCGGCAAAGCCGCGTTCGTCATCGGTTCCGACGGAAAACCGCACTTCGTCAACCGAATCTTCCCGACCGGGACAAAGCCCGTCTATACGCTGCGCACACGGGCGGGATACCAGCTCCGCGTTACCGCCGACCACAAGATTCTCACGGAAGAGCGCGGCGATGTCGCGGTCAACGACTTGATCATGGGCGAGCGCGTCATGCTCGGCTCGGCCGGTTTCGGTAGCCGCTCCATCGACTTGGCGCTCGCCGAATCCATCGGACTCGCCGTGGGCGACGGCTGCGTCAGCAGTGACCAGAACGGCACGCGGTATCTCACGATCACGATGGCACCCCAGGAGGCACCCATCGTCGAGCGTGCTGCCTCTGCTATCAACGCGCTCAAGCGCGACGCCGCCGACGGTCGCACCGCCCGCCGTGTAGCGGTGCATGTTCCTCAGATGACCGCTCGCGTAACGTCGAACGCGGCATCCATCGTCGAACGTTTCGAAGAGTTTGCGGTTCTGGACGAAGGCAGCCACGCAAAGCGGCTTCGTCCAGCCGTAAATGAGCTCGACCGTCTTTCCGCTGCGGCGCTGCTGCGCGGACTCTTCACCGCCGACGGTTGTGTCTCGAACAGTGGCGACAAGTCGCAATATGTCGGTCTCGACTCATCGTCGCTTGAACTGATCCAGCAGGTTCAGCTCCTTCTGCTTTCGTTCGGCGTCAAATCGAAGATCTATCGGGAACGCCGTGCCGGCGTCACCTCTGCCATGCTGCCCGACGGTCGCGGCGGACAAGCGCCGTATCCTGTACGCGAGATGCACTCGCTTCGGATCACGCGTTCATCGCGCGCCCTGTTCGAGCAAGAAATCGGCTTCGATCAAGAATCGCCGAAAGCTGCCGCGCTGGCGGCGATGAACTCATCGGTCGGGACGTATCGCGATCAGCTATCTGATGAAGTCGCATTGATCCGCTACGATGGGATCGAGCCCGTGTTCGATCTCACCGAGCCTGACACATCGCACTTCGTCGCAAACGGTCTCGTCGTACATAATTGCTCAGAGTACCTCTTCCTCGACGATACGGCTTGCTTCGCGCCGGAGACGCGGATTAGCACGCCGCACGGGCTGCGGACCGTCGAAGATCTCTTCGCGTCGCAAGAGGCCGGCGAGCGGGTGATGATCACCACCGACGTGTACGGTGAAAACGACGATCGCCGAATGACGGCGTATCGCCGCGCCTTCGTGACGAAGGTCGGCACGCGTCAGGTGTTCCGCATGACGCTCAAGGATGGCCGCGTCGTACGCACGACTGGCGATCACAAATTCCTCACGTCGGACGGCGATTGGAAGCGGCTCGACACGCTCCAGGCCGGGAAGGACCGTGTCGCCATCCGCGAGAGCGGAGACGCAGTCTCGTTCTCGTCAGACCCGCTCGAGGTGAAGCGCTGGCAGATGCTCGGCTGGCTCACGGGCGACGGCGTCCTCAACAAAGACACCGCCGCGCTGGTCTTCGGCCCGACCGAAGGCGAGACCGCGGAAGCTATGACCGCCGAGCTCAACGCGCTCAAAACGATCGCCGAAGGCCACGCAACTGGTGTGTTCCCACCGGCGACGCGGCAGTCACGCATCTCGACGCAGCGTAACGACGTGATGCAGAGCAGCACTTCCCAAACGTCGTTGATCTCGCTTCTTGTCGACCGTTACGGCTTTTCGCAGGGCACAGCGACGGCGAAGAACGTTCCGACGGCGATTCATGGCGTCGCGAACGATCTGAAGATCGCGTATCTTCAGGGCCTCTTCTCCGCTGACGGCTCGATCCGTCGCGAAGCGTGCGCAACTGAGAAGAACGTGATGCTCGCGTCTTCCTCTCCCACGCTTCTGCGCTCGGTCCAGCTGCTGCTGTCCGACCTGGGAATCACGTCGCGTCAAGGATGGACGCATCCCGAAGGGCGCAAGAACCCACAGGGGCAGCTGCGGATGTACAACCAGCAGGCGCGCAAGTTCCTCAGCTTGGTCGGCTTCCCGTGCTCGACGCAAAAGGACGCCGAGGCTCGTGAGATCCTGGCGCAGCCTTTTGCCGGTGCGCTGAAGAACCCGCGCGCGCCCAAGATCATGTCGATCGTCCCCGACGGTGAGGCGACCGTGTATGACATCACCGAACCGGTCACGCACACCGTGATCGCCGAGGGCATGATCGCGCACAACTGCAATCTCGCGTCGCTCAACCTCGTCAAGTTCATGGACGAAGCCGGGCATTTCGACGCGCGGCGCTATGCCGAAGCGTGCCGGATCTGGACGTTCACGCTCGAGATCAGCGTCATGATGGCGCAGTTCCCGAGCCGCGTGATCGCGCAGAAGTCGTACGACTTCCGCACGCTCGGTCTCGGTTATGCGAACCTCGGCACGATGCTTATGCGCCTCGGACTTCCCTATGATTCGGAAGAAGGTCTGGGCTGGTGCGCCGCGGTGTCGGCGCTCATGACGGGCGTCGCGTACAAGACATCGGCCGAGATGGCGCGGGAGCTGGGACCGTTCCCGAGCTACGACCGCAACGCCGAGCACATGGGCCGCGTGCTGCGCAACCATCGGCGCGCTGCGTATGCCGCGGCACCAACAGACTACGAAGAGCTCACCATCACGCCGGTGACGCACGCCCCGACGCTTTTCACCCAAGAGACGTGGGCGCTCGCACGACAGATGTGGGACAACGCACTGGCGATCGGTGAGGTCGCGGGCTATCGCAATGCACAAGTCACGTGCATCGCTCCAACCGGCTGCCTCGTGGGTAATTCGCTCATCGCGACGGACCGCGGCTTCATGCGGCTCAACCGTCTCGGCAACCTCGACGGCCCGAAGTGGCAGGACGCCGACTTCGGCGTACTGACGGATGACGGTGTTCAGCGCGCCACGAAGTTCTTCATCAACGGGATCGAACAGACGCGCCGCATCACGACTGCAAGCGGCTATGTCATCCAAGGCACACCCACCCATCGCATCAAGGTCGTCGACGCCGAAACGGGCGATCTTCGCTGGAAGCGCTTCGCGGACGTCACGTCGGAAGACGTCGTCGCGTTGTCGATGGACGCGCTCGCCGGCGACCCTCAGGTCGTCAGTCTTCCGCCGCTCGGGGAAGAGTACTGGACCGCCGATTACACAACGCGCGTTCCGCGTACGGTCACGCCGGAGCTCGCGGAGCTGGTCGGCTACTTCATGGGTGACGGCTCCCTGCACGCGAAGGGCCTGCGTTTCTGCGTCGCCGCACAAGACGACGACGTGCTGGCGCACCTCAGCGATTCCATCCGCTCGCTATTCGGGATCCAACCGATCGCGACTCGGAAGGACGGCTACATCGAGCTCGCCGCTAACTCCGTGTCGCTGACGCTTTGGTGGGAAGCGTGCGGTTTCGCGAAGCTTTCGCCGTCGGACGACCATCGCGGCAAGGGTTACGTACCGCGTATTCCGGACTCGATCTTGGCAACGAACGATCGCGCCGTATATGCCGCATTCATCCGCGGCGTCTTCGAGGCGGACGGCACCGTGACGAATGGTGCTGCTTGCTGGTCCACCGTCAACCGCACGTTCTCCGATGACGTCAAGACGCTGCTGCTGGCGGTCGGCATCCCGACCAGCACCAAGATCGACACAACGGGCTGGGGCCAGAGCGATTGCTACGTCCTTCGGGTTAAACACGCTGCATACGCCGCGTCGTTCTCCGAGCGTATCGGGTTCATCGGGGCGCGCAAGCATGATGCGGTCAAGGCGAGCGATTCTTGGCAGGGAACCAAGGGCGACCAGATATTCTTGCCGGACGCGCTGGTTCGCGACCTCGTGCCGACAAGCAGCGATCTCTATGCGCGCACGCAGCTCTATCGGTATCGCCATGACGGCGCGGTGAGCCGAGCGACGGCAACGGCGCTGCTCGACCGCACCCTGCATCCGCGAATTGCCTCCGCGCTCGAGTTCTACTACGACAGCGTCGCGACCAACGAGGACGGCGGAGAGCAGCTGACCTACGACCTGTCAGTTCCCGCGAACGTCACGTACATCGCGAACGGCTTCATCTCGCACAACACGATCGGCCTCGTGATGGATTGCGATACAACCGGCATCGAGCCGGACTTCGCGCTGGTCAAGTTCAAGAAGCTCGCCGGCGGCGGGTACTTCAAGATCGTCAACCAGTCGGTCGAGCCGGCGCTGCGGCGTCTGGGTTACAACAACGAGCAAATTGCCGCAATCGAGACGTTCGCCAAGGGAACGAACACGCTCGAAGGCACGCCGCACATCAACAAGGCAACGCTCAAGGCTAAGGGTTTTGACGACGAGGCCGTCGCGAAGATCGAGTCGCAGTTGCTCGGCGCGTTCGAGATCGGCTTCGTATTCAACAAGCACGTGCTCGGCGAAGACTTCTGCCGCGAGAAGCTCGGCATGACCGACGCGCAGCTCAACGACTGGAACCACTCGATTCTGCAGGACACGCTCGGCTTCACGCCGGCGCAGATCGAAGAAGCGTCGGACGTGATCTGCGGGCGCATGACGCTCGAAGGCGCGCCGTTCCTGAAGGAAGAGCATCTCCCGGTGTTCGACTGCGCGACGCCATGCGGCAAACACGGCGCGCGGTTCATCCGCCCGCTCGCGCACGTCGACATGATGGCCGCCGCGCAGCCTTTCGTGTCGGGAGCGATCAGCAAGACGATCAATCTCCCGCAGACGGCGACGATCGCGGACGTCAAAGAAGCGTACCGCTACTCGTGGGAAAAGATGGTCAAGGCGGTCGCGCTCTACCGCGACGGCTCGAAGCTCTCGCAGCCGCTTGCGGCGAGCTATGACGTCGGCGGTCCCGAGGAAGACGAGCTGCCGACCGTTGCATACGAAGGCCCGGTCCGCATCGCGGAACGCCTCGTCTACCGCTACATCGCCAAGCGCCGTCGGATGCCGGACCGCCGCGGCGGCTACACGCAGAAAGCGGTCGTAGGCGGACACAAAGTCTACCTGCGCACCGGCGAGTACGACGACAAGTCGCTCGGCGAGATCTTCATCGACATGCACAAGGAAGGCGCGGCCTTCCGCAGCCTGATGAACAACTTCGCGATCGCGGTGTCGCTGGGCCTGCAGCACGGCGTTCCCCTCGAAGAATACGTGGACGCGTTCACGTTCACACGCTTCGAGCCGAACGGCCCGGTTGTCGGCCACGCGAACATCAAGATGGCGACGTCGATCCTCGACTACATCTTCCGCGAGCTCGCCGTGAGCTATCTCGGCCGCTACGACCTCGCCCAGGTGCAGCCGTCACAAGCCGTAGACGCGATGGGCCCGGAACCGGAGTACGTCGGCGAAGAAGACAGCGGTGAAGTCCACTACCTCGCGCCAACGGCAATCGCACCGAAAGCCGGCTCCCCGTCGGCGACGGCGGTCGTGACGCGCGTCTCGGAACCGGTCGGCGCGGTGGCCGCAGCACCAACGGCCGCGGGAACCGTGGTGAAAGGCCAAATTGTCGCCGCGAAAGCCCGCGAAGCGATCGCCAAAGGCTACAGCGGCGACGCGTGCACGCAATGCGGCCAGTTCACGCTCGTGCGCAACGGCACGTGCCTGAAGTGCGACAGCTGCGGCACGACGAGCGGCTGCAGCTAAGAATGCCGGATTTACATCCGATGTTACATTCCGCTGGCGTCTGATCGTACTCAACTGCCAGGCGCAAGAGAGACTGTCGGCAACGCCGATGGCCTCTCTTCGTTCCTTATAGGCAGCTCAGCGATGTAACAGCAGTCGAAAACTGCGTAACGGAGCTTCTCGTTCGCCGCAGCTATCCAGGGCTCAGTCTGGCGCGCGACGAATGACTGCCGCGATCGTGAAAGACTTCGACGAAGCGGTCCTCGGGCAAATCGCCGAACGTGTAAACTCCGCGCTACGCGACCTCAAGCGCTCGATGCGCGAGCAGTTCGGTGAGGCGCCCACTGCGTCGTACACGGCCGATCAGGCTGGCGCTGCGCAGGCTACGATCGCGGCACTAGCGGAGGTCGACAGGGCGTTTGCCGGATGCCGTCTACCGGACTCACTATCCTATTGCGACTGCTGCACGGACCCACAGTTAATCGGGCGTCTACTGTCTGTATCTCGCGACGACTTATCGGAAGATGACGTCGCGTCGGTTGCGGGAAGCTTATTGTACACGATCGGCGACGCGAACGACTTTAAATACTTCGTTCCGCGCTTCTGCCGCGACACGCTTGTAGTCCCTCTTTACGACATCGACTCCGTGTTTGCTCGGTTTCGGCGTGCCGGTTTCGATGAATGGGCGGATGCCGAGCGACGTGCCGTGCGCAACTTTCTTTGCGCCGTTTGGAAGAGCGCATTGATTGCCGGCTCGCGCCGTAATCTTTCGGCACTCACCGATCCGTGGCTCGATATCCTCGATAGCATGGCTTCCCTCGGCTTTCTAGGCGACGCGCTCATTATTTGGGATGCTGAACACGGCGACTCGGCGGATTCACGGCTCCTCGATCTTCTCGACTTGCTCGAGGTCGGTTCCGGATCAATCAGCGTGTCCGGAGCAGGCGGCTTCTCAGACAACAGCGCTGCCTATGACGTGCTCGAAGCGTGGCTGCGGTCCCCCGCTGTCCATGCTCGAATCGACGCGGTCTTAGAATCTACCCGAATCGCCGACCGTGAACTCGCGGAGCGGATCAATGGCGTACTTCACGCGCTCGCGTCACGTCCGGAAAAAACAATAGGCAGATAGGCGACGATCCCACGGCGATGGACTCGCAGGGCGCCGGCCGGGCGTCCGTCGCACAGGTGTTACTCGCGTTGCTGCGGTAGGGCGGGGCATGATCCGGATAGGCGCGATACTCATGGTGTTCGCGGCCGTTCTTCTCAGTGCTGCGACCCCGCTTAGCGCCGGGACGTCGCCCTCGAAGATACGGCTCCAGTCGTGCGTCCTTTTTGTAGCGGGCGAAGGCAACATCGACTCCATCGCCGCCATGCTGAAGGTGCGCTTCGTAAATGAGTCGGAGCAGACGCTCAAGAGGATCGTCTGGCGCTCGCAAACACCCACGGGCACGATCGACATTGCGGACAGCGGAACGTTCTCGCCGGGGATAAGCGTGTATCGGCACCCTCTCTACAAAGGGAAGGCGTGGAAGACCGGGCGCTTCGCTCTTGAAATCATGGGGCCCGGCGTGTGCACCGTCATGCAAACCGAAGCCGCCGACGGCGAGGTCTGGAAAGCCAGCGGAATCACGGCGGCGGCATCGATCGACATTCCGTCCCCGCCTCCGGATTCGGCGACACCGGTTCCGGCGACTTTCGACAATCCCGACCACAATCCGATCGGCATCATTTCGTGCCGCTTCAGCCTGTACTGGGGCCGCGGCGCCCACGGAACGGTGCGCTTCCGGAATCTTTCGCCGCGACCGATCGACAGTATTACCTTCCGCGGTCTGTTCGGCGACGCCGGCATCGACGTCGTCAAGCACGGCATTTTCACGCCGGGCGCCTTCGTCAACAGCGGGGATATGGTTCGGCACGAGCTGCCGGCGAACGTTTATCAGGAGTACGAAACGCTCGACTCGCCGGCGAGCTGCGTTGCGGTCAGCGCGCACTACGTGGATGGTACCGTCTGGCAAAACCCAAGCGTGAGTCCAACGGAGCCGCCGTTTCCCGCCGGCGTCCCATGACGCATGCCCGAACTCCGTGACGGAGACAAACGACGCAGGCGCGGTGCCACCGTTTGAAGCGGTGTGACGATTTAGCGTTATCGTAGACTGAAATTCTCCGTCGGGACTGGGTCGCGAAGAATAAGGGCGCATTTCGGGCGTCCGTGCAGGATCGTTTTGGTGCACGCCGCACAGAACGTGGACTCGTAACTAGAGATCATCGCGTCCGAGGCGCAGGTGGCAGGTCGTTGTCCCAGCACTCGCAATTCGGGCGAAGCGCAGCATCCCGGGGAGGTCGTGATGGACCCACACAACCTTGCGCTGGCATATTCCTTGAGCACGGTGGCGGGGCTGCGCGCGTCGCTTACGATCCTGGCGCTATCGGTAGCCATCCATATGCATCTCCTCCAGCCCCCGGACTCCTTTGCCTGGGTCGGCTCGAATGTCACGCTGCTGCTGGTTTGCCTCCTCACCGCTGCCGATTTCTTCGGCGACAAGATTCCCGGGATCGATCACGGGTTGCATCTCGTACACGCGGGGTTGGCTCCAGTCGCCGGCTTGGTCGCGGCCGTTACAGTCGATCCGAGTAATGCCATCCTGATGACAATGGTGGGTCTCGTGGGAGCATTCATCGCATTCACCGTTCACGCACTGCGGACGATAATCCGCGCCGGAAGCTCCGCGTTTTCATTCGGGGCGCTAAACCCGGTGATCAGCATCGCCGAAGATGTGATCGCCTTCATCGGCATCCTCCTTGCGTTCATTGCGCCGTTTTTGATCGCAGCTTTCGCGATTCTGACGACGATTGCTCTCGTGCGGCTCGCACGCCGAATCGTGCGGAAACGCCAGCGCGTAGCGGTCGCCTGACGGCGGAGCCTTCGCTTTCGTTCGATACCGCGCGCGTTTGCTGCGACTTACGTTCTACAATTCTCATCGACGGGGAGGGTGAACGAAAATACCGAGCCGTGGGGTATGTTTGCAGCAGCCCACACACGTCCCCCGTGAGCGTCAATGATCGACCGGCAGATGGATAGCCCCATGCCCATGCCACTGGGCTTGGTCGTGTAAAACGCGTCGAAGATGCGGTCCAGCGCCTTCGGATCGACGCCCATGCCCGAATCTTGCACGGCGACGAACACGGCGTTCGATGCATCTTTTCCGGTGGTGATCAGCAGCTCTCGCGCTCCGTCGCCGCCGCCGCTCATCGCTTCGACGGCGTTGAGGATCAAGTTCAGTATCACCTGTTGCAGTTGGACGCGATCGCCTCGAACGAGCGGCAAGCTCTTCGCAAGTCGCGTCTGCAGCGAGACATCATTTCTCGCAACCTCGCTCCGCGTCAGGGCGATGACTTCGAGGATCGGTTCGTTGATGTCCAACCAATCGCTTCGGGAAGGCGCCCCTTTGATGAGGCCGCGAATCCGGTTGATGATTTCGCCGACTCGATGGCCGTCCTTGACGATTCCGTCAAGTGCCTGCCGGGTCTCCCCGAGATCCGGCGGCTGTGCGTCAAGCCAACGTAATGCGGCATACGCATTGGTGACTGCCGCCGCGACAGGCTGGTTGATTTCGTGCGCGATCGATGCCGTCAGCTGCCCCATCGTCGTGACGCGATTGACGTGCGCGAGCTCGGTCTGCGCCTCGCGTAACGCTTCGGAGGCCAGCATGAGTTGGCTGGTCCGTTCCGCGACACGTTGTTCGAGCTCCTCATTGAGCCGCTTGATTTCGGCCTTGGCTTGTTTGTGCCCGGCGGTTTCAATAACGTCCCAACTGCTGTGTCGCCGAGCCAGGGCGAACTGGTGCGTACGCACCACATCCAGGATTTCAACGGCACCGCATGCGGCAAGCGGGTACGTGCACAGTACGGCCAGGCGCTGATTGGCAACAGCGTCGTTGAGGCCTTCTTCATATTCGCAGAAGTCTTTCCAGTCTTTCTTCTCCAGCCAGGCCGTATCCCCAGTCACCCTTACGCCGGCGTAGCCTCTGGCCGATGCGCGATCGACTTTCTCGTGCCAGCCGTCGATCACTCTCTCGAGATCAAACGCGCCGCCCTGGAAATACCAGTCGCACGCCGACACGATTTCTATGCTGGAATCCGCAAGGTATCGATAGATGTGCGGTATCGCGTCTGCCAGAGCAGCTACGGCTTCTTCAATAGTTAAAGGCTCAGCAACCACCCACAGGCAGAACTCCCCGCTTTCCAATCCGGCCTTGCAGTAGGAGACCAGTGTATCGACGAGATCTTCTTTCGTCTCGTAGAAGATACAGAAGTGCGTCCCCCACGGTATGTCGCCGACGACGTCGATACCGCTCTTCCGCGTCTCGCTTGCCATCGCGGTCATCTTCCGCGCCTCGGTTGCCGTCGCGGTCTCCCGCGTCTCGCTTACCATCGCGCTCATCTCCCACTCTCAGCTTAAACAGCTGTTCGATCGCACGCTGGTTTTGCAGAGAGGTACGACGCATGCCTTCCATCCGAGACATGGAAGCACTTCGTCGCGCCATGTCTTATGAACGGTTAGCGGGATAACGGCAAAGCTTTCCTTCGCTTGTTCACCTTCCGTACGACCTTGGAGTCGGCAGCTTAAGCCGCGCCCACGCTGGAAGTAGCTGCACAGCGACTAGTCCGTCAATGAGCCTCCAGCATACGGCAAGGTCAAGCAGGCGCGACTCTTCTTGCAATCCGGGTACGCGAAAGCGATGCACATGCTTCCACCTTCAGCCAGCGTGCCCACACGATGAACACGCGTCCCGCTACGATCGCCGCGGTGGCCGCGATCTTGGTTGTCGGCTTCGCGATCGGCGGATGGCTGGCGCTCGTTTCGCGGCCTAGCGGACACGCGACCACGACGATGGCGACGAGGACGATCCGCACGCCCGATACCGCGCGTACCCCTTCGCCGATTGCCACTGCAATGGAAGCATCGACGCCCGTGCCGACACCGAAGGCGGTCCCTACGCCGACGCCGAGCCCCGTTTCGACGTCGAAGCCGGTGCCCGCGGCGGCAACGGTCGCGCCCGCCGCACGTACCGCACCAAACCCTGCGGTCGCAGTGCAAAGCGTGCCGGCCGGTTCGTGGGAGCTCGACGAGGCGAACACACAAGTCGGAACGATCCTTTGGGCGGCGGACGTCGCGTCCACGCCCGGTAACACCGTCGTGCTGAATGCCCACAAGCAGAGCGTCGGCGGACATCCCGCGGTCCCGTGCGAGCGGCAGACGACCTTGCACGCGGAGTTTTCGGCCGGCACGGCGGCGCAGAGCGTACCGTTTCGCGAGGTGAACTGCGAGGGCGTCGCGACGACGGGAGAGATGCGCGTCACCAGCATCTCCGGCAACGGCGCATCGTTCAGCGGCAGCTTTTGGCGCAACGGCGCCAAGCTGGGCGACTTCAGCGCACGCCGACGCTGACGTCGCCTCCGTCAGTTCACGAGGTCCTACGGCAGCGCGAGCGGTGAGCCGATCGCCGGCGGATTCGGCGCAGTCCATGACGTTCCGTCGACGAACTCGACGGTTCCCGGCGTAACCACCACGCGTCCGACGGCGAACGGCGTTCCCTCGCGCGGCTGGTACATGAACGTGTCCGCGTCCCACTTCCCGCGAATGCTTTCGCAGTTCGACCCGGAGTCGGTGGACGGCGCAGCCGTTGCGAACGGGCCCTTGGAATCCATCGTTTCGACGGCGGCGACCATCCCGGTCCGGTCGACCACTGCCAAGTTCACGCGAACGTTCTTCACGTCGCGCGGATCGCGGTTCGCGAACGTCATGCAGATCGAACGCGATCGCGTCGTCTGCGGTATCTGCGCCAGCACCCCGAGCAGTCCGCCGAACGACGGTGCGCCGCCTCCGGTTTGAACGACCGACTCGAACGCGAACGCATCCGTGATCTCGATCGGAGAAGCCGCCGCCGTGCCGGGCGTGACGCGCGGAGGACCGTCCGCCACGGCGGCGGCGAACGGCGGCGCGGTGGGAAGCGCCAGGTGATCACCCGTCTGCGGCACCTGATCGCTGCGCCACGCCGTACCGTCGTCGTACACGATCTCGCGCGCCGACACCAGGATCGCGGCGACCTCGTTAGCCGGTTGGCCTCGGCGCGGGCTGTACGAAAACGTCGAGTGCGCCGCACTGCCGGTGGCGCCGATTCCGTGACAGTTGCCGTTCGGAACCTGGGTCGTCACCCTGCCGCCGGAAAACGCCGAGCGCTGGTCGGCGAAAAATTTCCCCGTCGGATACATCACGTCGACGCCGAGCACCGTGCCGGTCGCATCCAGCATTGCCAGGCTCAGCCCGACCTTCGTTGCGAGCCGCGGGCCGTGGTTGACGAACACGATACATGCAACGTTTTGACGCCCGTCGGAACCATTCGCAACGTACGTCGTCCCGCCGCTGATCTCGATCGCGCTCGGACGGCTCGTATCCGCGGCCACCAACGGCGGGCTTGCCGCGGCCGACGGCGTCGCGCCTGCCGCGACGGCCGCACCCGCGGCGAGAATGACACAAAGCGTACGCACGGCGTTCGGCATCGTGCCGTTACTGCCGTTCCGCCGCGGTGATCTCCTCGCCGTTTTGCCGATTCCTTACCGGCGAAGCGCGGGAAATAGCCCGAAGCTACGAGACGACGTGGAACGTGGCCACGATCGCCTCGTCGTCGCATTCGTTGTTTACGCGGCCGTTGCGCCATTGCCGGTGCTGCATCGTCCAGGCGAACACGAGCAGTGCTCCGGCAAGCATCAACGATCCGATGATCACGAAGGTGGGCGACATGACGGATCTCCTCGTTTGCGGCTTCGCGTGTCCCTATCAACCCCCCGGGCAAAGGTTTCGAGACTATGCGACGCGGCGAAAAGCGCGGTCGGCCAATTCACGCTCGAGCGCGTCGGTGAACTTCGCGTTGACGAGGCTGCGATCCGGATCGCGCTTGAACGGCCGCGCGATTGCGCGCATCACGCGATCGAGGATGCTCGAAGCCCCGTCGCGGGGTCGCTCGCCACGGGCGGCGCGAGGGACGGATATTTGCATAACCACAGCATAACGTCTATACTAACTCATGGGAAGTACGCACCTGGAGGTTAGCATGAGCTCACCCGCCCCGAGCACCGCGGCCCCAAGCAGCCCGGTCGTCGGCAACGCCGACGTGGCCGCGTGCGTGTCGCGGGCCGTCCTCGACCATCTGGCGAGCCGCTGGGGCTCCCTGGTCCTGCGGCAGCTGATGCGCGGCGAGCGCCGCTACTCGGAGCTCCGCAGCGCGATCGGGGGAATCTCCGAGAAGATGCTCGCGCAAACGCTGCGCGAGCTCGAGCGTGACGGCCTCATCTCGCGCACGAGCTTTCCCGTCGTGCCGCCGCACGTCGTGTACGCCCTCACACCGCTCGGCCAGGAATGCGCGTTCCACGTCGGCGCGCTCGTCCGCTGGATCGAGACGCACGTGCGCGACCTCGCCGGCGCGCGCCGCGCCTACGACGCGAGGCCGCGCACCCGATAGCAGAGCCCGGTCACGCCGCACGTGCAGTCCAAGGGATTGCGGCTAGCAGCTCAAAAAAGCGCGCGGCGGGACTCTTGTCGCCAATGAAAGGCCCTTCTACCACCATGCGTCTTCATCGCGCGCCAGTCGCTGTGCTCATCGCTCTAGCGACGGTCGTTTCAGGCATCGTCACGACGCTCGCCGCAGCGAATGCCGGCCCTGCCGCAAACGCGTGCGGCCTCGTAACGGCGGCCGAGGCATCGACGGCGATGGGCGTGACCTCCCTTCCCGGCAAGGCGCGACCCACGCGCCGCGGTTCCTCGTGCCGGTACTATTCGCCCAATCACCAGATGAACGTGTTCGTCCAGACGGTGAGCGCCGGGGACATGATCGGCGCTACGCAACTCGGCGGCAAGACCGTTCCGGGCGTCGGCGACAAGGCCGTCTGGGCCGGCGGATCGCTTTTCGTTCAGAAGGGCGGCAAGGTCGCGCAAGTCGCGCTGTACCTGAACGCCGCGAGCATGGAGAAGATGGACGCGGCGATCGTCCCCCTCGGAAGGGCCGCGGCCGGCCGAATGTAGCCGGTCACGTTTGCGCTTGCGCGATTGCACCCAATTTGAGCACCGTGTTCCAGTTGCGCGCGGTCCCGCGCGTGGCGAGCTTCTTCTCGATCACCGCGTTCGTCAGCTTCGAGCGGCCTTGCCCGGCGGGATACGTCACATAGAGCTCGCGTCCGTGCGCGCGAACCAGTTCCGGTCCGCTTACCGCTGCCTGCAGCGCTGCTACCGCGGAGGCGTCCGGCTTGGTTTTGAGCGCGACGACGACGAGATGGGCCGGATCGCGCCGCGCCTCGTCCGCGAACGGATTCTTTGCGACGATGTCGGCCCACTCGTCCGCGCTGCGGACGAAAAAGGCCGGCCGAAGACCCAGGCGCTCTGCCGCTTGTTCTTCGAGCCGGTCCTCCAGCTTCGCGCTCGCCCGCGCATCGCTCGTGAAGACTGCGTTGCCGCTCTGAAGCAACGTTCGCACGTCGCCGAATCCGAGGTCGTCGAGCATGCGGCGCAAGTCCGCCATCGACACCAACGCCTTGCCCCCGACGTTGATGCCGCGCAGCAGCGCGATGAACGTCTGCATCACGCCACGAGTTTGATCCGCCCGGCAACCAGGCCTCTTACAGCTCCGCTTGCCCGGTTCTACCGCAGAACACTGCTGATGCCGATGTTCGCGACCTTGAGCGCTGACAGCGCCTGTGCTTCGGCCGCGTTGTCGACGCTTAGGCACAAGTTCGACGCCGACTTCGCGCTCGCGGGCGTCGGGATCATCTTCGCCCGCACGCCGGAATCACGTAGCGCTTTCGTCGCGATCATCGTCCCTGCATTCGACGGGAACAGCAGGATGACGTCTGCCATCGCTACGCTTGCGTCGTGCTGAGCTGGCGATTGAGCTGCGCGCGCAGCGCTGCGTTCTCTTCCATCTCGCGCGTCAGCGCCTCCGCCGTCTCGCGCGAGGTGAAGTCGACGAGATCTTCCAGCCGCTGCGCCAGCGAGCCGATCGCCACCGTCAGCCAGAAGAGCACGCTGCACTCGATAACGACGGCGATCGCGTGCAGCGCAACGCGGTCGATCCCTTCCTCGGGAAAGACGTTCGCCGGCACGACGAGATCGAGCAGCAGGTGATGGCCTGCCGTCAGCGCGGCGGATATCGCGATGACGCGCCAGTCGACGTACGCGGCGAGCATCGCGAACACGCCGAAGAAGTACATGTGGTAGTCGATCTGCCAATCGCCGTTGCCGGCGATGCCGCTCATGTGACCGCGTGCCGCGTACACGAACAGAATCGGTCCGAACGTGACGCAGACCGCGATGACCGAGCGCAGCGCAAGACCGTCGCGCAGCTTCCACGCCGCGAGCGTCGCGACGAGCGCGACCACGAGTGCGATGGCCGCCGGTTCGAGCCACGAGTTTCGCGCGATCCCCGCGACGGCGGCCGCCAGAAGAACGTGCGCCCAGACGACCCAGACGAAAATTTTGGTAGCCGTCGCCCGGATATGTCCGAGCGATAACGAGCTAGGCAAGATGAAACCTCTCCTCTTCGATAAGAGAACGCCCGGCTCATAGTTCATCGGCGAAAGCCGTCGCAGCGTTAGCAGCGAACGGCCGGCGATTGTAACGGTTACGAACAATTCCGGCCGCCCGGCACGGCGTCGGTACGCTAGCGTTCGTTCGGGACTAGAGCGGGGTGCGGCGGAACTCGGCCTGCTGCTGCGGGCGCCCGGCGTACATCTTGCCGGCGGTGTTCTTCACGATCCTGCGCTCGACGAGGTTGCGGCGCATCATGTCCTTGAGGCGCGCGAGCACCGTGAACGGCTTCGCGTTCAGACGCGCCGCGAGCGCGTCGACGCTTTGCCACTCATTGGTGAGGATCGGCAACAGGCGTTCGTCCCAGCTCGATTCCGTCGCGTCGTTCGGCACGCCGCGCGTCAGCCGTTCGGGAAGCAGCTGGGGCACTTCGCGCCCTGCAGGTACGTGCCGGTGTTCTCGTACTTGAGCCCACAGGTGCGGCACACCAGGGTCGGCAACGCGCGCTGCGCGGCGCTGTCGTCGAGCGCCTTGACCGCCGCGTCGATCGCGTCGCCGCCGGAGCGCCCCGACTTCCCAGAACCGCCGAACAGCCGGTCGAACAGCTTCCACATCGTCGCGGCTCGACTTCGCGAGCGGCGAGGGGAAAATCCCCTTCGGCAGCAATCGCCGCACCGGCGCCGAACCAAGCCCGCGTGAACGGATGCCGCACGTGATCGGGCGCCGGGATTTCGCCGCGTTCCTGGGCGCGTCGCTCGCCGCCGGGGCGCTCCCGGGATGCGAACCGCATGTAGCCGCAACGCCGCCGCCCGGACGCATTCCGGCGTTCGCCGACGCGGTGGCGTCAATTCGCGACACGATCGCACGCGATGCCGCCGACCCGGCGATCCTGCGCGCCGCGCTGCCGCGCTTGTACGAGCACGGAAAGCCCGCCGCGCACGCCGTCGTGCTGTTTCACGGCTTCACCAACTGCCCGCAGCAGTTCGACGCGCTCGCGCGCGCCTATCACGCGCGCGGCTGCAACGTGTACGTGCCGCGCATCCCGCGCCACGGTCTCAAGGACCGGCTGACGCGCGCGCTCACGGACCTCTCGGTCCCCGAGCTCGAGACGTGCGCGAAGGACGCGTTCGATCTTGCGCGCGGGCTCGGCGCGCACGTGAGCGCGGTCGGCTTGTCGCTCGGCGCGTCGATGGTGCTGTGGCTCGCGCAGACGCAGCCAATCGACATGGCCGTCTCGGTCGCGCCGTTTCTCATGCCCGCGCTCCCGAACGGCGCGCCGATCCCGTCGTTCGTGGGCGAGCCCGGCATGCGCATCCTTCACACGCTGCCGAACATGTACTTTTGGTGGGACGTGCGCGTCAAAGAACGTTGCAAGCCCGACTACGCGTATCCCGGCTACCCCACGCACGCGCTCGCGGAGCTGGTGTTTTTCGGCGACGCCATCGTAAAGGAAGCCCGCGAGCGCAAACCGCTGGGGCGGCAATGCGTGCTCGTGCTCAACGAACAGGACAACGCGGTGGTCAACGCCGTCTCGCGCGATCTGCTCGCGCTTTGGAACAGCCACGGCGCCGGCTACCGCGAGCTCGTGCTCGATGGAATCGGCCGGCGCCACGACGTGATCGACCCCACGACGTTCCCCCAAGGCCGCACGCTCGTCTACCCCAAGCTCGAAGCGCTCGTGCTCGGATAGCCACGCGCCGCAGCGCCGTGCAGTCATCGGGCGCCGAGCGCCGAATGAACCGCGTTCGACCTCACCGAGCCCGGAGACATGCGATGATCGAGACGAACGCGCCGCAACACTACCGCTGGGACGACATGACGGCGGAACCGATGAAGGGCCGGATCACGCGCCGCATGATCACGGGCACGTCGGTGATGATCGCCGAGGTGCGCCTCGCCAAAGGCGACGTCGTCCCGCTGCACGCGCACCACAACGAGCAGATCACCTACATCACCGCAGGCGCGCTGCACTTCACGCTGGGCGAAGCGCAAGACCGCGAGGTCACGGTCCGCGCGGGCGAGGTGCTCGTGATCCCGCCGCACGAGCCGCACTCCGCCGTCGCGCTGGAAGACACGATGGACATCGACGTCTTCTCACCCCCGCGCGAAGACTGGCTCAACGGCACCGACGCCTACCTCCGCGGCGGCTGACAGAACCCGCGTTTAAAACAAGTTCCAGAGGTACTGGTTGTAGACTTCGTGGTGGTACTGCACTTCCTGTGCCTTCACGAACGTGCCGAGCTGGCGCGGGCAGCGGTCGGCGCTGCCGAGCTTGAGCTCGGAGTAGCGCTCCTTGACCTCGGGCGTGAGCAGTGACGCCGTCCAGCTCGAGTTGCTGAAGTTCGTCAGCGCGTCGTAGATGTTGTCGGGCAGATAACGATCCGTGCCGTGGATGTCGGCCTGGGTTCCCGGCGTGCCGTCGAGCCCCGTCTTGAACACCGACAGCATCACCATGTACGGGTTCGCGTCCGGCGCGACCGAGCGCACCTCGACGCGTGCGCTGCGCTCGTTGCCGATCGGGAAACGCACCATCGAGCCGCGGTCGACCGCCGACGCTTTGATCTGGTTGGGCGCTTCGAAGTGCGGGTCGAGGCGGCGATATGCGTTGACGCTGGAGTTCAGCAGCAGGCAGATATCGTTGCCGTACGTGAGGATGCGGTCGGAGAAGTCGTGGGCGAACTGGCTGAGGTTCTCTTTGCCGCCCTGCTCCCAGAACAGGTTCTTGCCGCCTTTGCTCACCGATACGTTGGTGTGCATGCCGTTGCCGTTCACGCCGACCACGGGCTTGGGCAAGAAGCTCGCCGTCATGCCCAGGCGCGTCGCGACTTGGCGGCAGATCAGCTTGTAGAGCTGGATCGTGTCCGCGGCGGCCGTCACTTCGCCATAGCTGTAGTTGATCTCGAACTGCGACGGAGCGACCTCGGGATGGTCCTTCTCGTTCTCGAAGCCCATCGCGCGCTGCACTTCGGCCACGGTATCGATGAACTCGCGCAGCGGGTCGCCGGGCAGCGAGTGATAGTACCCGCCGGTGTTGACGTACTCGAACTTGCCGGTCTCGTGAAAGCGCTGCTCGGCGTCGATGCCGGCGAACACGAAGCCTTCGATCTCGTTGGCGGCGTTGAGCGTGTAGCCGTTCTGCGTGAACTGATCGCTCGAGAACTTCTTGAGCACGCCGCGGATGTCGGCGGTGAACGGCGTGCCGTCGCGGTCGAGCACCTCGCCGAACACGAGCACTTTGCCCGCGCCGAAGATGTCGGCCGGTGCCCAGTAGAACGCGCTCCAGTCCAGAGCCAAGCGCAGGTCGCTCTCGCGCTGCGGCGTGAAGCCGCGGATCGACGAGCCGTCGAAGGTCAGGTTGTCGGCCGACTTGACGAGAAACTTCTTGTCGTAGTCGAGCATGTGCAGCCGGCCTTCGAGGTCGGAGAATAGCACCGTCACCGCTTTGATCCGGCTTTCGCCGGCCAGGTACTTGATGCGCTGCTCTTGGATCTTGTCGGCGGCGACGCGGTCGGTGCGCTGCTTCTTGGCCTCCAGGTTCAGCTCTTCGAGCTCCCCGTACGGGAGCATGAGGAAATCACGCAGATCGTTAGGCATCGCGTCTGGTTACCATGCGGGCGTCCAGCCCCGCTTTCGACATTTAGACGATCCGGAGCGCCGGCGATGTCACGGACGGCCTCCCGGAAGGCGCCGTCCCGGGCGGCGAGCAAGAGGGGCGCCACTTTGGCTTCTTCGACCGACGACGTCTCCCGAGCCGCGACCGGTGACCGCCGGGTGGAGCTCACCGTCCGGGGAGTGATCCTCGGCGGCCTCATCACGCTGGCCTTCACTGCCGCGAACGTCTACGTGGGGCTCAAGGTGGGCCTCACGTTCGCCTCGTCGATTCCGGCCGCCGTCATCTCGATGGCGATCCTGCGCTACTTCCGCAGATCGACGATCTGGGAGAACAACATCGTCCAGACCGTCGCCTCGGCCGCAGGGACGCTCTCCTCGATCATCTTCGTGCTCCCGGGCTTGGTGATGGTCGGGTGGTGGACGGGCTTTCCGTTCTGGCAGTCGTTCGGGATCTGCGTGGTCGGCGGCATCCTGGGCGTCATGTACAGCGTGCCGCTGCGCCGCGCGATGGTGACCGGCAGCGACCTGCCGTATCCCGAGGGCGTTGCGGCCGCCGAGGTGCTCAAGGTCGGCGCGGGCGTGAGCGGCACGTCCGAGGAGCGCGCGGCGGCCGTGGCTGAGAACCAGGCCGGCCTCGGCGTCGTGGTCTGGAGCGCCGTCGTGAGCGCCGCGTTCGCGACGCTGGTGTTCGTCAAGATGCTGGTCGACGAGGTCGCGCGTTATGCGCGCGTCGGCGCCTCCTCGGCAACCGGCTTCGATCTCGGCCTGCAGTTCGCCCTGATCGGTGTCGGCCATCTGGTCGGCGTGACGGTCGGCGTTGCGATGCTTGCCGGCATCGTGCTGTCGTGGGGCATTCTCGTCCCCATCATGACGGCGCAGCACCCCGTCACCGGGGACATCGCGGCGTTCGCGACCGGCGTGTGGCGGCGCGAGGTGCGCCTCATCGGCGCGGGCGCGATCGGGGTCGCCGCGCTGTGGTCGCTGGGACGGCTCGCGGGCCCGGTCGTGGGCGGCGTGATCTCATCGCTGGCGGCGTCGCGCGCGCGCAAAGCGGGGGACGACCTGCCGATCACCGAGCGCGATATCCCGTTCAACCTCGTGCTCATCGTCAGCGTGCTCTGTCTCATCCCCCTCGCCGTGCTGCTCGCCGCGTTCCTGAGCGGCGGCGCGATCGCGGGCCAAGCGGTCCCGCTCGTGGTCGGCGCGCTCGCGTACACCGTCGTCGCGGGACTCATCGTTGCCGCGGTGTGCGGCTACATGGCGGGACTCATCGGCTCGTCGAACTCGCCCGTCTCAGGCCTCGCGATCTTGACCGTGCTGGGCGCGTCGCTGCTCTTGGTCGCCGTCGCGCATCCGGGCGATCCGAACGCGGCGAAGGCGCTCGTTGCGTACGCGCTGTTCGTCACCGCGGTCATCATCAACGTCGCGACGATCTCGAACGACAACCTGCAAGATCTCAAGACGGGTCAGCTCGTCGGCGCGACACCCTGGCGGCAGCAGGTCGCGCTCATCTTCGGCGTGATCTTCGGCGCGCTCGTGATCCCGCCGGTGCTCGACCTGCTCAACCACTCCTACGGCTTCGCGGGCTCCCCGATGGCCGGCATCTCCAAACAGCCGCTGGCTGCCCCGCAGGCGACGCTCATCTCCGCACTAGCCAACGGCGTCATCGCGGGAAATCTCAACTGGAAGCTGATCGGGGTCGGCGCGCTGATCGGCCTGGTCATCGTTGCGATCGACGAGTTCCTGCGCCGCACGTCCCGGCGCCAGTTCCCGCCGCTCGCGGTCGCGCTCGGAATCTATCTGCCAATGGCGGTGACGGCCATGGTCGTCATCGGCGCGTTCGCGGGCAAGGCGTATAACAACTGGGTGGCGCGCGGACGCAATCCGGACGTTGCCAAGCGCTTCGGCATCCTGCTCGCGTCCGGATTCATCGTCGGCGAAGGTCTGCTCGGCGTCGTGAAGTCCGGCATCATCGCGAAAACCGGCCAAGAGTCGCCGATCGCTCCGGTCCGCGACATGCTCGTGAACCCGATCGCGTTCGGGACGTCGATCGCCGACATCGCGAGCATCATCGCCTTTCCCGTCATCGTCTATCTGATGTACCGCTGGGCCGCGCGCACCGCGCAGCGCATTTGACCCGATGACGCACGCGCAGACGCTGGCGCGCGCGCTCAACGCGCTCGTCAAGATGCCGCAGTTCTCGTACGTCAAGGCGCGCGCCGCCGCGCGCCAGGACGGCAACGTCGACTGGCCGCGCACCAAAGCCCTCAACGAAGATTTCAACCCGGACGTCGACGGCTGCGAGTCGTTCGTGATGCGCGACGGCACCGTCTGCGAATGGGCGCCGGGCAGGCACACCTACGCCGCGCGCTGAGCGCGCGAGTTACTGCGCGGTCAGGCCGCCGTCGATCACCAGCTCCGCGCCGGTGACGAACTTCGACTCGTCCGATAGCAGGTAGATGATGAGGTCGGCGATCTCCTCGGGCTGCGCCGGCCGGCCGAGTGGGACTTGCGCGAGCAGCGCGGCGCGGATGCGTTCCGGCTCGCGCGCGTGCTCCACCGTGTCGCGGAACATCGGCGTGTCGACGAACGTCGGGTGTACCGAGTTGCAGCGGATCCCGTACTTCTTCTTCGCGCAGTGCAGCGCGACGGACTTGGTGAGCATCCGGACGGCGCCCTTGGACGAGTTGTACGCGATGACGTTGTGGCCGCCCACGATGCCGCTGACCGACGACATGTTGACGATCGAGCCGCCGCGCTCTTTGAGCGCGCGCACCGCGTGCCGGCACCCGTAGAACACGCCGTCCAGATTCACGGCGTGCGTTCGGTGCCAGGCCTCGTCGGAGATCGACTCGATGTCGCCGATGAGAAAGATGCCCGCGCTGTTGACCACGCCGTCCAGGCCGCGAAAGCGCTGGCGCACGTCTTCCACCGCCGCGGCCCAGCTCGCATCGCTGGTCACGTCGAGGCGCACGAAGTGCAGTCCGGGCGTCTCGCGCGCCGCGCGCTCGCCGGCCGCGGCGTCGATGTCGCCGATCGCGACGTGCGCGCCCTGCGCGAGCGCGCGCTGCGCGGTCACCAGGCCGATCCCGCTCGCGCCGCCGCTGATCAAGATCGTCTTTCCGGCGAGTCGTCCGTCCGTCATCGACGCGGCGTTCCCGGCGACGTGCGCCGCCTCCCGTTCGCCGTACCTACGGCTCGGGATCGCTCGCGAGACGGGAATAGAGCAGCCCGTCGCACACCGAGCCGTCGCGTTCCACGTACGACTCGCGCAAGCGCGCCTCGAACGTGAAGCCCGCCTTTTCCAGCACCCGCGCGGAGACGGCGTTGGGCGCGAACACGGTCGCTTCGAGGCGCCGCAGCCCGCCTTCAGTCAATGCGTAGCGCGCGAGCGTTAGCGCGGCGTCCGTCGCAATGCCACGGCCCCAGAACGGGCGGCCGAGCCAGTATCCGAAGATCGCCGAGCCGCGGTGTTCGCCGGTTTGCGGATAGGCGCCGACGGAGCCTGCGAACGCGCCGCCGACCTCGATCGCGTAGCTCTTCGGCGGCGCGTCCTGCACGACGCTCGCGACCCACGCCTCCGCGTCCGCGCGCGTGTACGGATACGGAAATTGCGCGGTCATCCAGCGCGACACGGCTGGATCGTGGGCGAGCGTCTGCAGCGCGTCGACGTCGCCGCGCCGGTACGGGCGCAGCCGGCAAAGCGATCCCGCGAGCTGAATCTCGCTCAGCGCTCCTGCTCCGTCGGACGGATCAGCACTTCGTTGATCCCGACGTGCCGCGGTCGCGTCACAACGTACACGATCGCGTCCGCGATGTCCGAAGGCTGCAGCGGATTCTCGACCGGATTGCCTTTGCGTAACTGATCGAGGATCTCGGGGCGGTTGTGGCTCTGCAGCTCCGTCGCCACCATGCCGGGCTCGATCAGCGCGACGCGCACGTGCTTGCGCGTCACTTCCTGGCGCAGCGATTCGCTGAACGCGCCGACCGCGAACTTCGACGCGTTGTACACGCCGGCGCCCAAGCGCGCCGCGCGCCCGGCGACCGAGCTGACGTTCACGAGGTCGGCGACGCGGCGGGGCTCGCTCTCCGCCGCCCGCAGCAAGTGCGGCAGCGCGGCGTTCGTGCAGTACATCAGCGCGCTCACGTTGAGGTCGAGCATGCGCCGCCATTCGTTCACATCAGCGTTCGCGATCGGGCCCAGCAGCATCACGCCCGCGTTGTTCACGAGCGTGTCGAGCCGCCCGAAGCGCGCAACGGTTTCTTCCACCGCGCGTTTCGCCTGATCTTCGTCGGTGATGTCGGCCTCGATCGCCAGCGCCTCGCCGCCCGCGCTGCGAATCTTCTCCGCCAGCGCTTCGAGCCGGTCGCGGCGGCGCGCCGCCACGGCGACCTTCGCACCTTCGCCCGCGAGCGCAAGCGCGGTCGCTTCACCGATCCCGGAGCTCGCGCCGGTGACGAGCGCCACGGTGCCGTCGAGAATGTTTGCCACGTCGTTCGTTCCTGCTTTCAGTCTTCTTCCGGAGTGGTGAACCGCTTCAGCGACTGCACCGACGGCACGAAATAGTACGCGCCGGTGAGCGGCGTGCTGTAGCGCGTGAGCGCGTCGCGCGGGCCGCCGTCCGCACCCGCCATCTGCTCGAGCATCTTGTGCATGCGGTTCTGGTCGGCGGAGAAGCCGATGAACAGCGTGCCGTGATCGGTCACCGTGCCGTACGGGACGTTGCGCCGGAAGATCGGGAGCTCGTCGCCGTGCTCGACGACCTTCGTGCGCGACACGTGCGAGTCGTGCGGCATGTCGTCGCCTTCGAGCTCGATGCTGTCGGGCTTCGTTCGCCCGATCACGTGCTCTTGCGTCTCTTGCGCAAGCGCGGTCCATGCGTCCTGGTGGTGGCGCCACTGCTGGAACAGCAGCACGCTGCCACCCGCGCCGGGCGCGCCGTTCTCGATCAGCGCGATCTCGGGCGCCTCGTAGAGCGTCGGGTTCTCGGTGCCGTCCTCGAAGCCGGTGAGATCGCGCGTGTGCTTGTACGACCAGCCGGTCGTCTCGCGGACGAGGATCGCGAACGGCGCGAGCGCCTCGATCGTCGCTTTGCCGAGATCGAACACGATGTCGTACGCGGCCGCGGCGTACCACACCCACAGATCTGCCTGCGTCGCGGGCATCGAGAAGCCGTCCGCGCCGCGCAGCTCCGCATCGAAGCCGTGGACGCCTTCCGGCGCGTCGTCCGGCGCGACGGAGCGCCAGAGCTCGGGCCGGAACCCGACCACGAGGTTGACGCCGCCGACGGTCGTGTGCGGCGGCCGCAGATCGGCGACCGCTTTCACGAACGCGTCCGCCGGCGCGCCCTCGCGCAGCACGAACTCGAAGAAGCCGTGCGCGGCGTCGCCCAGCGCGAAGATTCCCGTCTGTCCCGTGACCATCGCCGGTCTGAACGCGAGCGCGCTACGCGTGGTTGCAGCTTCGCATGAGCGCGACGATCACCAGGGTCAGCAGCGCCGAGATCGCCAGCGACCCCAAGCAGCCCGTCCGGTTGCTGAAGAACAGGAACATTGGGGCCTTGTTCCCGCCGGAGGACGCGGCGACGCCTGCGGCGGACCACCACCGCTCATGCCCCTGCGATCCGGCGGCAAGGTCCTCATCGACGCGCTCGCCGCGAACGGCGTCGACACCATCTTCTGCGTCCCGGGCGAAAGCTACATCGCCGCGCTCGACGCGATGCACGACACGCCCGGGCTGCGCGTCATCGCGTGCCGCCACGAAGCCGCCGCGGCGCACATGGCGGAGGCGTACGGCAAGCTCGACGGGCGGCCCGGGATCTGCTTCGTGACGCGCGCGCCCGGCGCGACGCACGCGAGCATCGGCGTGCACATCGCGCGCCAGGGCTCGACGCCGATGATCGTCTTCGTCGGGCAAGTCGCGCGCGGCGTGCAGCTGCGCGAAGCGTTTCAGGAGATCGACTACGCGCAGGTGTTCGGCGGGCTCGCGAAGTGGGCGGCCGAGATCGACGACGCGCGGCGCATCCCCGAGCTCGTCACGCGCGCGCTGCGCGTCGCGATGTCGGGACGGCCCGGGCCGGTGGTGATCGCGCTGCCCGAAGACGTGCTGCGCGACGAGGTCGACGTCGCGGATCTCGCGCGCGCGGAACGCATCGCCGCGCATCCCGGCGCGGACGATCTCGCTCGCATGCGCGCGATGCTCGCGCAGGCGCAGCGACCGCTGGTGATCGTGGGAGGAAGCGGCTGGGACGAGGACGCGTGCGCCGCGATGCAGCGGTTCGCGACGCGCAACGTGCTCCCGGTGGCGTGCTCATTCCGACGGCAAGCGCTGTTCGACAACCGCGATTCGCACTACGCCGGCGATCTCGGGCTCGGGCCGAATCCCGCGCTCGCCGACCGCGTGCACGACGCCGATCTGATCCTCGCCATCGGCGGCCGTTTGAGCGAGGTGCCCACCGGCGGCTACACGCTGATCGAAGCGCCGCGCCCGCGCCAGCGTTTGATCCACGTGCACGCCGATCCGGACGAGCTGGGCCGCGTGTTCGAGCCCGATCTCGCGATCAACGCCGGTCCGGCGGAATTTGCGCGCGCGCTCGACGCACTCGAACCGATCGCGTCGCCGCCATGGGCGGCGTGGACGGCGGACGCGCATCGCGATTACGAAGCCGCGCGCGAGCCGGGTACTCCGCGGGCGGAGCTCGATCTCGCGCACGTCGTCCGCTATCTCGACGAACGCCTGCCGGACGACGCGATCCTGTGCAACGGCGCCGGCAACTACACGACGTGGCTGCACCGCTTCTTCCGCTACAAGCGCTTTGGCACGCAGCTCGGGCCGACCGCTGGCGCGATGGGCTACGGCTTCCCGGCCGCCATCGCGGCGAAGCTCCACCATCCCGAGCGCATCGTGGTCGCGTTCGCGGGCGACGGCTGCTTTCTGATGAGCGGCTCGGAGCTCGCGACGGCGGTGCAGTACGGCGCGAACGTCGTCACGCTCGTGGTGAACAACGGCATGTACGGCACGATCCGCATGCACCAGGAGCGGCATTATCCGGGCCGTGTCGTGGGGACGGATCTCGTCAATCCCGACTTCGTCGCGTACGCGCGCGCGTTCGGCGCGCACGGCTCGCTCGTAACGCGGACCGGCGAGTTCGCTCCCGCGTTCGAAGCCGCGCTTGCGGCGGAAAAGCCCGCGCTGATCGAGCTGCGGACCGACCCCGACCTCATCACGCCCCGCACGACGCTGCGCGCGATTCGTTCGCAAGCGCACGGTTCCGCCGCCCAAAGGTGAATCGCCGGGGTGGAATAATCTTCCGCCTTGGTGGACCGGCCGTTACTGGACGTCGAAGACGTCACGCTGCAGTACAAGACGCGCGATCACCTCGTGACCGCGACGTACCGCGTCGGCTTCCAGGTCCACACGTCCGAGCGGTACGTGGTGCTCGGACCGTCGGGGTGCGGCAAGTCGACGCTGCTCAAGGCGGTCGGCGGCTACATGACCCCCACCGAGGGCACGATCCGCCTCAAGGGCGAGACGATCCGCCAGCCGGGCCCCGACCGCATGATGGTGTTCCAGGAATTCGACCAGCTGCTGCCGTGGAAGACCGTGCGCCAGAACGTGATGTTCCCGATGCTCGTGACCGGAAATTTGTCGCCGCGCGAGGCCGCCGAGCGAGCGCGCAGCTACATCGGCAAGGTCAACCTGACGAACTGTGCCGACCAGTACCCGCACACGCTTTCCGGCGGGATGAAGCAGCGCGTCGCGATCGCGCGCGCGATGGCGATGGAGCCCGACATCCTGCTGATGGACGAGCCGTTCGCCGCGCTCGACGCGCTGACGCGCCGCAAGATGCAGGACGAGCTGCTCGAGCTCTGGGACGAGATTCGCTTCACGATGATCTTCGTGACGCACTCGATCGCCGAAGCGATCAAGGTGGGCAGCCGCATCCTGCTGCTCTCGCCGCACCCGGGACAAGTGATCGCGGAGCTCAACAGCGTGCCGCGCACCGGCGCCGGGCCGGACGAAGCGCGGCTGCTCGAAGTACGGATTCACGAGATGCTGTTCGCGCAGCCCGTCGAGGCACAGCTTGCGCGCGCCTGAGCGCAGCGCGCCGGTCGCGCAGCGGCCGGAACGTTTGTCCACGGCGGTGGACGCGCGCGACTTCGCGATCGCGTCCAAACCGCTTTCGACGGCGGCGAAGATCGCGAACAACACCGTGCTGTGGAAGATCGGAATCCTGATCGTCCTCGCGGCGATCTGGGAGATCTACGGGCGCTGGCTCAACAACCAGCTCCTCGTCCCGACGTTCAGCGCGACGGTCGCGGCGTTCGTCAATTCGGTGCTCACCGGCGGTCTGCTGCTCAAAGTGTGGGTCTCGATCAAGGTGCTGCTCGTCGGCTACGCCGCGGGCGTCACGATCGCGGCGATCTTGACGATGTTCGCGACGACGACGCGCCTGGGCGCCGAGCTGCTCGAGACGCTGACCGCGATGTTCAACCCGCTTCCCGCGATCGCGCTGCTTCCGCTCGCGCTGATCTGGTTCGGGCTCACGCCGCTGAGCCTGTCGTTCGTGCTGATCCATTCCGTGCTGTGGCCGGTCGCGCTCAACACGCACTCCGGCTTCGTCTCCGTCTCGCCGACGCTGCGCATGGTCGGCAAGAACTGCGGCCTGCGCGGCCTGCGCTACGTCGCGCTCATCCTCATCCCCGCCGCGTTCCCGAGCATTCTCACCGGCCTGAAGATCGGGTGGGCGTTCGCATGGCGCACGCTGATCGCCGCCGAGCTGATCTTCGGCGTGCAGTCCGGCAGCGGCGGCCTGGGGTGGTTCATCGTGAACAACAAGAACATCCTCGACATCCCGAACGTCTTCGCGGGGCTGCTCACCGTCATCATCATCGGGCTGCTCGTCGAGAACGTCATCTTCCGCACCATCGAAACCCGCACGATTCGCCGCTGGGGCATGGCCACGTCTTGAGGAGATCTATCTTGCGAACGCTCATCCGCATCATCGTCGCGCTCGTCCTGAGCATCGTCGTCACGGCGCCGGCGTACGCCGAGGTCACCGAGATACGGGTCGCGCGGCAGCCCGGTCTCGTGTACTTGCCGATCATGATCCTGGAGCAAGAGCACTTGCTCGAAAAAGAAGCGAGGAAGCGCGGCCTGGGCGACGTCAAGGTCACCTTTCTGGTCTTCAACAGCGGCGGCGCCGCGGTCGACGCGCTGCTCTCCAGCAACGCCGACATCGTCACCAGCGGCGCGACCAACTTGCTGACGGCGTGGTCCGCGACGAAAGGCACGCCGATGGAGATCCGCGGCGTCGCGGGGAACGGCGCGTTGCCGATGTTCCTGCTCTCGCGCGACCCAAACGTCAAGACGTTCAAGGACTTCAGCTCCGCCGACAAGATCGCGGTGCCGACGGTGCGCGTGTCGACGCAGGCGATCGTCATGCAGATGGCGGCGTCGAAGCTCTGGGGCGACGGCGAAGCGCACAAGCTCGACCAGTACACGGTCGCGATGGGGCACCCCGACGCGCTGCTGGCGCTGGAGACGGGCAAGGACGTGAACGGGCACTTCTCGCTCCCGCCGTACCAGTACCAAGAGCTGAAGATCCCCGGCGTGCACATGGTGCTCAACTCGATCGACGTGACCGGCGGACCGGCCTCGAACGGCGTGTCGTTCGCCACCACGAAATTCCACGACGCGAACCCGAAGCTGATCGGCGCGTTCATCGCCGCGATGGGGCAGGCCGAGGACATCATCAAGAACGACAAGCGCCACGCCGCGGAGCTCTACCTCAAGGACACCAAGGAGAAGCTGACCGTCGACGAGCTGGTGAAGATCATGAG
>JAQBPK010000203.1 GCA_028287565.1 Vulcanimicrobiota bacterium | reverse complement strand
TCATGTGTTTCCTTCGGTGCTTTGCTTGCGACTAGCCCTTGAGGGCTTCCGCGCCGCCGACGATCTCCAAGATCTCCTTGGTGATCGCCGCTTGGCGCGCTTTGTTCATCTCGACGGTGTTCTCGTCGATCAGCTTCTTGGCGTTGTCGGTGGCGTTGTTCATCGCGACGAGCTGCGCGGCGTAGAACGACGCGTTCGTCTCGAGCATCGCCGAGTACAGGGTGAACTCGAGGTATTTGGGCAGCAGCCGCCCGAGCACGAACTCCGGCGACGGTTCGAACTCCACCGAGCCGCCCTTCGCGTTCTCGCCGACTTCTTTGTCCGGCGCGATCGGCAGGATCTGCCGGACTTCCGGGCGCTGCGTCATCATGTTGACGAGCTTGGGCGACACGAGCGTCAGGGAGCCGATGCGCCCGCTGGTGAAATCGTCCGTGACGCGCTGCGCCAGCGCTTGCGCGTTCGCGAACATGTCGCCCTGCGAGAGCGCCCAGACCTGCAGCGTCTCACCGCTTTGGCGGCGTAGCGCATTACGCGCCTTGATCCCGACCGCGTAGAACGCGAGGTTCGCGTTCGCGCGCGCGTGGATCTCCGCCGAGCGGATCAGGTTCGCGTTGAACGAGCCGGCCAGGCCCTTGTCGGCGGTCATCAGGATCACGCCGCCCGGCGCGTTCGCGGCGCCCGGCTTCATGAACGGGTGGTCGACCGAGCCGACGTTCGCGATGAGGTCGCGCAGCATCGCACCGATCGCGTCCGCGTACGGGCGCGACTGCTTCTGCAGCGCCTCGGCACGGCGAATCTTCGCCGCCGCGACCTGCTTCATCGCCTTGGTGATCTGCTGCGTGTTCTTCAGCGACCGAATCCGGTCTCTAAGATCGCGAACGCTCGGCATAGTGCTGCTTAGAAGCCTTTGTTGAAGTCTTCGATCGCTTCGATGAGCTGCTTCTCGACGTCGGCCGAGAGCGCGCCCGTCTGGCGGATCGTGTCGGGGACGGCCGCGTACTTCTCGTGCAGGAACGCGCCGAAGCGCTGCACCCACTCGCCGACGCGGTTGGTCGGGATGGTGTCGAGGTAACCGCGCGTCGCGGCGAAGATCACCGGAACCTGGTCTTCGAGCGGCTGCGGCGCGAGCTGCGGCTGCACGAGCACCTGCGTCATCTTGTCGCCGCGGTTGAGCTGCTGCTGCGTCGCCTTGTCGAGGTCGGACGCGAGCTTCGCGAACGCGGCGAGCTCGCGGTACTGGGCGAGGTCGAGCTTCAGACGGCCGGCGACGGCTTTCATCGCCTTGGTCTGCGCGGACGAGCCGACGCGCGACACCGAGATGCCGACGTCCACAGCGGGCCGGATGCCCTGGAAGAACAAACCGTTCTGCAGGTAGATCTGGCCGTCGGTGATCGAGATGACGTTGGTCGGAATGTACGCTGACACGTCGCCCGCCTGCGTCTCGATGATCGGCAGCGCGGTGATGGAGCCTGCGCCCTTCTCGTCGGACAGCTTCGCCGAACGCTCCAACAGGCGCGAGTGCATGAAGAAGATGTCGCCCGGATACGCCTCGCGGCCCGGCGGGCGGCGCAGCAGCAACGAGACTTCACGGTACGCCTGCGCGTGGCGCGTGAGATCGTCGTAGATCACCAGCACGTCTTTGCCTTGGTACATGAAGTACTCGGCCATCGCGCAGCCGGCGAACGGCGCGATCCACTTCAGCGACGCGGGCTCGGCGGCGGACACGGCGACGATCGTCGTGTACTCCATCGCGCCATGCTTTTCGAGCGTCTGCTGCAGCGAGGCGACGGTCGAGTTCTTCTGCCCGATCGCCACGTAGATGCAGATGACGTTCTGGCCCTTTTGGTTGATGATCGTGTCGATCGCGATCGCCGTCTTGCCGGTGCCGCGGTCGCCGATGATCAGCTCGCGCTGGCCCTTGCCGATCGGGATCAGCGCGTCGATCGCGCGGATGCCGGTCTGCAGCGGCTGCTTCACCGACTGGCGCTCGATCACCGTGGGCGCCGTGTTCTCGATCGTGCGGAACTCGTTCGAGGCGATCGGGCCTTTGCCGTCGATCGGCTGTCCCAGCGGGTTCACCACGCGGCCCAGCACGGCTTCACCGACCGGAACCGACGCGATGCGCCCGGTCCGGCGAACCTTGTCGCCTTCCTTGATGTCGGTGTCGGGACCCATGATCGCGACGCCGACGCTGTCCTCTTCGAGGTTGAGGACGATGCCGTTGAGCGCGTTCGGAAACTCGACGAGCTCCGACGACTGCGCGTTGTCGAGGCCGTAGATGCGCGCGATGTTGTCACCGACCTCGATGACGGTGCCGATCTCGGCTTCGTTCGTCCCCGTCGCGTAGGTGGCGATGCGCTGTTTGATGATTCCGGCGATTTCGTCGGCGTTGATCATGCTGTGCTTTCGTGGCTCTTTGGGATGTCGTCGTGAATTAGTTCGTGCTGAACAGGCGGGCGATGTCGTCGAGGCGGCCGGCGATCGTGCCGTCGGCGCGCCGGTCGCCCATCGTGATGCGAACGCCGGCGATCAGGCTTGGATCGACCGACTGCGTGACGTCGAACTTCGTGTGGTACGCCGCCGCCAGGCGCTCGACGATCGCGTCGAGCTCGTTCTTGGCGAGCGGCCGCGCGCTGGTGACCCGCAGTTCTTTCGCGCCGCGCGCCTGGCGCTCGAGGACGTCGAACTGCGCGACGATCTCCTCGGCCATGTTCTCGCGGCGCTTGCGGATCAGCAGCAAGATGGTGTGGAGAGCGATCGGGTCCAGGCGCGAGAACGCCTGCGCGACGATCGTCTCCTTCTCTTTGCGGTCGACGACGGGCGAGCGGAAGAACTTGCGCACGTCCTCGTCCGCGCCGAGCGACTCGGTGAACGTGTGGAGGTCGTGCTGCACGCCGGTCACCTTGCCCGCTTCCTGCGCGAGCTGGAACACCGCGGTCGCGTAGCGCCGGGCGAGGGTCTCGTTCGGCATTTATGTCTTCCCCCGCACGAGATCGGCGACGGTGGACTCGACCAGCTTCTTGTCGATGGTGTCGCTGACGCGCTGCGGCGCCTCGCCGCGTGCCTTGGCCAGCGCCTTCTCGATGAACTCGATGCGCAGCCGGTCCCGCGCCGCAAGGCGCGCGCGCTCCAGCTCGCCTTGCGCGTTGTGCACGATGCGGACGGCCTCGCCCCGTGCTTCTTCGAGCGTCTTCACGCGCTCGTGCTCCGCGGCGCTCGCAGCGCGCTCCCGAATCATCTGCGCATCCGCGTCCGCAGCCTCGATCTCGGCTCGCGCCGCGGTCGCATCGGCGCGCATGCGCTCGCGGCGCGCTTCCGCTTCCGCGAGCTCCGCGTTCTTCGCCGCCTGATACGTCTTCACGCCGGGCGCGATGTACTTGTTCCAGATCAGCACCGCGACGATCAGGAAGACCACCGCGCCGACGATCTGCGACCACATCGCAAGCGATTCGAGACTCAT
The DNA here is from genome assembly GCA_028287565.1 of Vulcanimicrobiota bacterium. Lineage (GTDB taxonomy): Bacteria > Vulcanimicrobiota > Vulcanimicrobiia > Vulcanimicrobiales > Vulcanimicrobiaceae > Vulcanimicrobium. Next base: position 34,470 of record JAQBPK010000203.1, on the reverse strand, counting down.
GCGAGCCCCCCGAGTGCGCGCGCAAGCATGTCGTCCGCGAGCGCGTTCACGATGCGCGGCTCCTCGGCGCGCGCGGCCGCGAGCTCTTGCTCGACCTCCGCATGCGCCTGCGCGACGATCTGGCTCGCCTGCTCCTGCGCGCGGCTCACGATGACGTCCGACTCTTTGCCGGCCCCGACGCGCGCGCGGGCGATCAGCTCGTCCGCTTCGCGGCGCGCGGCGGCGCGATGCTCCTCGGCTTGGCCGCGGAGCGTCTTCACCTCGCCGTGGAGCTGCTCGATGTCGTGCCGCAACCCATCGATGAACGCCCGGCGCCGCGCGATCGCCGCCCCGACGGGCTTGAAGAAGATCGCGTTGAGGATCGCCAGGAAGACGATGAAGTTGATGAGCTGGACGACGAGCGTCCCGTCGAGCGAGAGCATCTAGCAGATCGCCTGCGCTTTAGTGTCCGCCGCCGAGGATCTTGGTGACGAGCGGCCCGACGCCGCCGCCGACGGCGAAGAACAGATAGAATCCCAGAACGAGCCCGATGATCGGGAACGCTTCCAGAATACCGACGCCCAGGAAGAAGAACGTGAAGATGTTGCCGCGCGCTTCGGGCTGGCGCGCGATCGACTCGACCGCCTTCGACGCGACGATACCGTCGCCGACGGCGGAACCCAGGGCGACTGCCGCGACGATCAGCGCAAAGCCGAGGATCAGGACGGCGGCTACGACGGAATCAGGACTCACGATTGACCTTTCGATGGGTTGAGGCACGAAGCCACTAGTGTTCCTCGGACGTTGCCAAGGACAGATACACGATGCTCAGGAGGGTGAAGACGAACGCCTGGATCGTCCCGATCAGGAAGTTGAAGAACTCGATCCCGATCGGTGCTACCGACGAAAGCACGGAGATGTTCAGCGGGCCGACCGTGACGTTCGAGACGATGATCGTCGCGATGACGAACAGCAGCAGCTCGCCGGCGAGGATGTTGAACGCGAGGCGCATCGCCAGGACGACGGGCCGCGCAACTTCCTCGATCAGGTTGATCGGGAACAGAAACCAGTACGGTTTGAAGAGGTGAGCGTACGCCTTGATCCCGCTCTGGCGGATCGCGAGGAACTGGATCCCGAAGAACACGCACAGCGCGAACGCGGCGGTGGTGTTCAGGTCGGACGTCGGCGACCCGCCGAACGGCAGACCCAGCGCCTTGATGAAGAGCACGCCGAACTCATTGAGAATCCAGATGAACAGGAAGATCCCGACGAAGATCGGGACGAAACGCTCGCCCTTGGGACCCAGCGTGCCGACGGCGAGGTCGGCGAGGAACTGGATGATCCCCTCGAACGTCGCCTGCGTCTTGCGCACGCGGTTGGTCTTGTACGAGCTGCCGAGCCACCAGAAGAACGCGATCGCGATCGCCATCGCGACCCACGTCGTCAGAATGGTGTCGGCGTGGACGGACCCGAGGACCGGAAGGTTCCAGGTCGGGTGCGCGCCGATTTCTTCGTGCACTAGACTTCCTGTATGGTTCTGCGGTAGGCGATCGCGTAGAGCGCGAGCGGCGTGAAGAAGCCGATGACGTAGAGCGCGATCGTCGAGAGCTGCCCGAAGCGCATCGCGATTGCCACCGGTAGGATGCCGACCGCGAAGATGCGGATCTGAGCGTTGAGGGCGAAGATCGCGCGGTTGCTGCGGCCTTCCAGAAGCCGCTCGTTCCCGCGCATCGTCGCCAACATGTTCAGGACTCCGACGACCCCGCCCGTTGCCAGCTCGAGGCCGGCGACCGGATTCCGCCACGTCGCGAGGACGACGAGCGGCGCGAGGAAGAGGGACGTCCGCACGGAGATCAGCCGTTTGCGGGCATGATATGCCAGCAGCTCGGCCGTCGGGTCGGCGCCGCCCTTATTGTGCCAGTCGAAGAGCGCGCCCTCCTCGACGTTTCTCGCATTCAGCGTCAATTGGACCTCAAGAACGGCCGCAGGGCCACCGCGACGGCCCCGATTCCTACGGCCAGGCCGCCGAACAGCCCCACGATGGGCCACCAACTTGCACCTGTTACCCGCGCAAGGAGAAGTCCGAGCAAGAAACCGCCGACGACGGTGCCGGTGAACGCGCCGGCGGCGGCGAGCAGCCGGATCATGCGGGGACCGCCGGACAGGGCCGGGTCATGCCGCGGCGGAGGGACCGCGTCACGCAGCGGCCGTCGCGGGCGCGAATTCGTCCGGGGCCGGACCGCTTCGCAGAACGTGGAGCAGCCAGCCGACGATCCGCTCGGCGGCGTGGCCATCGCCGTACGGGTTGGAGGCGTGGGCCATCCGTGAGTACAGCGCCTGGTCGGTCAGCAACCGGCGCGTCCACTCCACGATGTCGGGGTACTCGGCGCCGATCAGTCGCAATGTCCCGGCTTCGAGGCCTTCGGGGCGCTCGGTCTCGCGGCGCATCACGAGGACGGGCTTGCCCAGCGTCGGGGCCTCCTCTTGGAGCCCGCCCGAGTCGGTGAGGACGAAGCGGCAGGCGGCGACGGCGGCGACCGTCTCGGCGTAGTTCAGCGGCTCGACGAGCCGCACGCCCGGGGTCGCGCCGAGGATGTCGTGGACCACCGGCCGGACTTGTGGCGACGGATGGACCGGCCACACGATCTGCGGGCGCTCGGGGAAGCCGGCGATCGTCCCGATGGCGCGGGCGATGTCCGGCATGAGGGCGTGGTTCTCGCGCCGGTGCGCGGTGACGAAAATCGTCGGCCGCGCGGGGTCGAGAGCGTCGAGCGACGGGGTGGCGATGCCGTTCTCGCGGACGCGGCGCTCGGTGGCGAGGAACGCGTCGATGACGGTGTTTCCGGTGACCACGACGTGTGCGTGGTCGGTGCGCTCCGCCAACAGGTTTGCTTTCGCGCGCGACGTGGGCGCGAAGTGAAACGACGTCAGCACGCCGGTGAGCCGGCGGTTCGCCTCTTCCGGATACGGCTCGGCGATGGTCGACGTGCGCAATCCGGCCTCGACATGGCCCACCGGAATCTTCTGATAGAATGCGGCGAGCGCGGCGGCGGTCGAGGTGGTGGTGTCGCCGTGCACGAGAACGACGTCCGGACGCGCCTGCTCGAGCGCGCGCTCCATGCCGATCAGCACGCGCGTCGTGATGTCGGTGAGCGATTGCGTCTTGGTCATGATGTCGAGATCGATGTCCGGCGTGATGCCGAACAGCTGCAAGACTTCGTCGAGCATCTCGCGGTGCTGCGCGGTGACGCAGACGATCGGCTCGACGGCCGGCCGCGCGGCGCGCAGCGCGTGCACGACGGGCGCCATCTTGATGGTGTCGGGCCGCGTCCCCATCACGGCCATCACGCGCAGCGGGGCGACGGTCATGCGCCGCGCAGCGGCGCGTACCCGCTGGTGAGGTAAAGCGCGACGAGCCCGAGCGCGATGCACACGGCGTAAATGAGAAGCACCGCCTGACGAACGTTCAGCCCGAACCGAAAGATGAGCTGGTGGTGGAAATGCCCGCGATCCGCTTCGTAGAACTTCTTGCCGGCGCGCGTGCGGCGGACGATCGCGGCCGCCGTGTCGAGCACTGGCAGCGCGAGCACGACGAGCGGCACGAGCAGCGAGATCGCAAATGCGGTCTTGCTTGCGCCGATGATCGACACGGTCGCGAAGACGTACCCGATGAACAACGCGCCGGAATCGCCGAGGATGATGTTCGCGGGATTCCAGTTATAGCGCAGAAATCCGAGCGCGCCGCCGGCGAGCGCGGCGAGGATGAGCGCGATCTCGGCATGGCCACGCATTAAGTCGATTGCGATCAGCGATGCGGCCGAAATGACGGTCAATCCCGACAGCAAGCCGTCGAGCCCGTCGATGAAGTTGATCGCGTTCATCATCCCGACGTACCACACGAGCGTCAGCGCGATCGTGAACCACTCGGGAAAGTAGAGCGGCGGTCCGCCGGGGTGGAGCGGGTTGGTGACGTAGTGGATCTGGAAGCCGTACAGCATCGCGATGCCGGCGACCAGCGCTTGCGCGAGCAGCTTCGCGCGCGGCGACATGCCCATCACGTCGTCCCAGATGCCGACCATCAGGATCAGCGTGCCGCCGAAGATGATCCCGATGATGTCGTGCAGCGTCCCGAGGTCTTCCTTGATGTGCCCGGCATGCGGCAGCTGGCCGGTGGAGATCAGGTACCCGAGCGCGGAGAAAAGCGCGAGCGCAAAGCCGAGATACACGGCGATTCCGCCGATGCGGGGCTTTGGCTGGTCGTGCATGCGCCGCTCGCCGGTGGCGTCGAGCATCCCGACGTTGAGCGCGAGCCGCCGCACGTACGGCGTGGTGAAGAGCGCCGTCGCGCACGCGATGAGCGCGACGGCGAGGACGATCAGCGGGTTCACGTCAGCGTCCGCAGCGGATCGGGAACGAACTGCTCCACCGCGACATTCGCCTCACGGAGGAGCATCGAGGCAACGGGGTCGGGATAGGCGTCGCGGTAGACGATCCGCACGACGCCGGCGCTGATGAGCAGCTTCGAGCAGCCCGAGCAAGGCTGGTGGGTGCAATACGCGGTGGCGCCCTCGAGCGAGACGCCGTGCAGCGCCCCCTGGACGATCGCGTTGGCCTCGGCATGGGTTGCCCGCAGACAGTGCCCGTCCACGATGATGCACCCGGCGTCGGTGCAGTGCGCGACCCCGCGAGGCGCCCCGTTGTACCCCGTCGTGAGAATGCGCCGCTCCCGGGTGAGCACGGCCCCGACGCTGGCCCGCGGGCAGGTGGCCCGGGTCGCAACGGTCCGCGCGATCTCCATGAAATACTCGTCCCAGCCGGGCCGCGCTGCACCGTTTATTGCTATGGGTCCGTTGATTGGCTCGTCGCTCTGCACGCAATTCCGTTTATTCGGTAGACCTCGAAGGCGGCCCGTTTTGCGGCCGCCTAGTCGCGAGCGACGCCGGCTTCCGAACGTCGGGCGAGCGAGGCATCCTCAAACGTGGTGGATTCCCCGAGGGTCGCGGACTGGGCCTGCTTCCAATCCGAGCTTGCGTCTTACGGGAATCCGGTTCGAGAACCGTCTCGTAAGCATCAGCGCCCAAAAGCTGCACCACCCAGGCTGGCAACCTCGGGTGGCCGACGAGCATTGGCGCGGACGACATCCGCTGGGGTCGGCCCAAAGGCTCCGGGGTGAGCGCGTAGAGCGGATGGTCCCGAACAGCTCGCTCATGAAGACCCGTCGGCCTCAACGGATCCAGTAGGCGGCGCGTGTCGCCGTCGGGCTTGATCCCGATGATCGAGATTGTCGAACCGTCGACGGCTTGGAGCGTCCCAAAGACGACCATCGTCACGGTCAATTGGGATGACCAAAGATGGTCTCGATCTGGCCCGGACGGCATCCGAAGGGCGCGGCTCGATGACGTTCGGTCGTTCCTGAACCGCCAAATATTGGCGGCGAAGGGAAGGGGGTCCAGGCAAGGGTCGCGATGGCGATAAATCCCAGCGCCATGGCCGAATCTGCTACGGGATGGGAGCGGTCAAGGGTGAGCAGGTAGCGGTCGAGGTGATCGGCGCGCCGATAACGTCGGACCAACTCAAGCGCGATCAGCCGGCGGACGGCGTGCCCGAGGTTGGCGTCGGTGACGTTGGCGCGCCCGGGTAGGTCGTTGATCGAGACCGGTTCAGCGCGCCGATCTCGACAAGCGTCTTCGGTCGCCGCAGCTGGCCAAGGAACAGCGCTGGCTAACCGGTCCGTCGTGATTTAGAACCGGCCACGGCCGCCGCGACGCTGGCGTTGGGGGTCGTGAACTGACCTCGGCTCATCGTGACGAACCGTTCTTCTTCCTGTTTTGCGGGCGGGTGACCGGAGTTTCATTTTCGTGGCGGCGCATATATGGCAACTTTGGGCCGCGGCGACTTTTCAATAGAGCAAGATCTCTATAGCCACACCGCTTTTCTGGACATGACGCAGTAACGGTGGTATCATCATCGCATGGCTTTCCGCACTTACGGTGTGGCGGCCATTCGTCTTTTTATTGGGCGATTTATCAATAAAGCACAAATCGGTTTCAAACCGAGGGGCCACATGAGTTTACGTGAATCTTACTACGAGAAACTACAACCAGTTATTGATTATTTGACGACGAATCGCGAACCGAGCGCGACCCGTGATTTCCATCAGACCTTGCTCGCGGGAGCCGCGCATCACGCTCGTTGGGAACATGAGACCTACGTCAAGGGTGGTGAAGACGCGAAAATCAATCCGGTCTTCACGGTGGCCGACGAGCCGTTCGACTTCGCCGGCGAGGCAAATCGTGCGCTCGAACGTGCATGTAAGTACGAGGCCGACGTTCGCGCAATCGCGTTGCCGTAGCGGGCGGGGAGTGACCGTCGTCGCCATCGACGACGGTCACTTATCACACTCGAACGCCTTTCCGCATAGCCGACAAAACGCGCCGTCAAAAGCCCGGCACCTTTAAAACTCCGAGAAGCACCTGCGCCGACCGCAACACCTGATTGCTTTGCCGACGTTATCGGTCCTGGCTTTGATCGGGGAGAGACAATAGCCGACGAATGCTCGCTTAGACACACTGGCGGGGTTGCCTGTGTAGCAGAGGAGGACGCATCTTCGGCTGCTTATCATCTTGTTAAGCGCGCTTTGCCTGACGCTCCGTGGACCAGCCACGGCGCAAACGTCAGCACCGATTCTGACGCGATCAGCCGCAGCGACGCTCATACGCAATAGTCGAGAACTTCAGACATACCGGCTGATGCTTGCGTTACAAAATAACTGGACACAGATAGCCACGGCAGAAGATCTTTTCGTTAGCCGCCTGTCGCCAACGATAAGGACTTGGGAGCAGCGTTTTTCTGCCGCATATTTGAACCCCGTAGAGATAACCGATGAACGCGCAACGAGCGAAACAAGGTGCTGGCTTAGCAAGCCATGACGAACAGAAGCCGCGGCGGTTCCGCGTGCTGCCTTGAAAGATGATGCGGTCGGAATTGCGTGTCCGCTTACTCTGAACGGCGCCGGCTTGGCGCAGTAAGGGCAAAACGTCGAGGAGTCTTCACGGCTTCCGGCGGAGCGGCTATGATGCCCCCGCGCCTTTCACCGCACGAGACGGTCATCAGCTATGTCCGTGGTCCTCACGACGCCGAGGTGTTCGCGCTCGCTCACCGGCTCATCACCGAAGGCGTGCCGTGTGCCCTTGACTTGTTCGAACCGCGACCGGCCGGAGTTGGTCGCGCTGGATGGCCGAGAAGATGAGCGGCACCGACATCGTGCTTGTCGTATGTTCGGAGCCGTATTACCGCAGGTATCATCTCGAGGAGCAGCCCGGCATCGGTCAGGGCGCGACGTTCGAAAGCGGGATGCTGAACCGGCGCGTGCTGGAGGCCCAAGGCTCGCAGCACGGTGTGATTCCGATCGTCTTCCACGCTGACGACGTCCGGTGGATTCCGGAATTCTTGCGGGACGACACGCGCTTCGTGCTGCCTCGGGACTACGACGACCTGTACCGGGTGCTGACCGATCAGCCGGCGTATGTTCCGCCACCGCTCGGAACGGTCCGCGAGATGCCATCCATCTCGCTGGAATCGCGAGCGGCCGCGAAACGTGCTTCATCGAGTTCAGTAACCGCACCACGGCTGGCGTTCTTCCATCTGGGTGACGACGGCGGTGCTGTCGCTCCGCTGGCCGATTTCTCGCGCGAAGGGCGAGCGCTGAAGATGGTGCTGGCGCCTCGGAGCGCCAATGAGGCGTCCGCGTTGCGTCAACTGCAGAATTATCGACGGCGATTAGGCGTCGCGTACAACTTGAGCGCGCTATGGGCAGGCGTTCATGGCTTCCGAGAATACCTCCGCGAAGACCATGAGTACATCGAAATCGATCTCGTCGAAGATGAAGCGTCGGGCTACCCAATGGAGATGGGCTATAACAGCATCTCCGCGGACGACATCGCTGTCCTGCGCGCGCGACGTATCCTACTCGACGAGAAGCTCGAGGCGCGATCCGCACAACGCGACTTGGGGGGCCGACTCAATGACACGACGTTCGAAGCGTTCGTGAGCGGTCGGATCGGCGCGTCGCTCGCTGTAACCGGCTCGCCGATTCCCGCGGTCATCAAGTCCGCGTCGGCGGTAGATGACGAGGTGCTCGCGGTCGCGCGACTTATGTGTGTCTTGATGCTTTACCTAACGCACACGGTGGAACGCATTTCGAAACTAGACCTTGAAACGGCGGACAGCGGAGTCAGCGTAGACTTCGCCGGTGTCCGGAAACGGCAGTATTCGAACGTCGCGCCGATAACAATTATCGTCGCTGGAGTCTGTCCGACGTCCAACTAGCTGGCAATGCGGCCTTCGGGAGCGTAATGTATCCAAACCGAGGGACACTCAGGCGCGCAATCTGCCGCAGTGGACGGCAATCTTCGTGAAGGGTGAGGGAGACGACCATGCGACGCCTAGCATTCCTAAGCTTCCTCACGGTGAAGATGGGTTTCGCCGTACCAGGTTTTGCGGACGACAAAGCGGTTCGTATTCAGGTCGTCGAAAATCCCGGATTTGCATATGAGCTCGCACGAGGTTCAGTTCCCGGCGCCGTCATTGTCCGAATTCGGAACATGACCTCGGCAACGCAGTCAATATATCGTGCATTTTCGACCGTCGACAATGACTTCAACATCGTTGACCTCGACAGCGATTCCGAGCATCGGCATCCTCGCAGGCTCGTCCCCCCGATTGCGGCCGGCCGCATTACATCAACGGGCGACGCGCTCAAATCCGGTCAGAGCTACGAATCTGCGGTGAACCTCAAGCAGCTTTTCGCGCTGGTGTCCGGACACCACTACCGTGTCACGGCAAAAGCGCTACTGCGATTTGGTCCGGCGGATCGTGCAGTCGTAACAAGGCTTCGTTCCAAAGAAACCACGATCATCGGCTGAGTCCTGCGAGGGCCGACGTGGGCACGTATTGTCGCGAAAACTTTGACTGTCTCCATCGAACGTTTGTGCGATGTTTGTGCTATAATTAGCGACGGATGGACGCGCGGCATCAGGCGTCGTCATCCGCTACAACACAGAGCGGCCCGATCGGTGCTAAAGACACCGACCAGGCCTGTCACCCGATGGAGGAAGCCACCGAATGACATCACGCCTATTCAACGCGCTCGCATTGGTCACCCCGCATTGCACGAGCGACGCGTCATGAAGAACGTCGTACCGTTCAAGGCCCCCGAGCTGTTCGACCGCGTCGGTATCGATTGGACGCGAGCCGCGCTCAACAAATCCGAGCAGTCCCTGCGTGAAGCGTTTCTTACTTACGAGAGTTCGTGCGGCCCGAACGGGCTTGTGTCGCTGATCCTCTTGGCGACCGTTTCTCGCCGCCGCGGAAACGTCGCGGAAGATCTTCAAGCCGCCGCCGACCATGCTGAGATTCTGCTCGCGCTGAAGCTGCACAAGCACCAGGACGACGTCTTGGCGGCCGTTCAGTCGCACGTCATCGAGGCCGGCCCGCTGTGGCCTTGCTAGCGTGAACGCAGCGTCGGAGGCTCGGTTACGCGCGAGTGGTCCGCTTACCGCGCCGTCACGGCTGAGTCTGCCCGTCCGGCGACATAAGGGCGGTGGGTTCCCTATTCGGGGCGATGGTTCGAGCCGAATCGTATGGCATGGGGACCATGGGTGTGTCCGGCGAGCTTTCCGCGCGCCTGTACCAGATACTGACCGTGCACGCGGACGCAAGCGGTGTCGTGCGCGGCTTGTTTGCCAGCACCATCCGGGCGGAACTGTGCTGCAGCGGCGACGAGTACGACGCGGCGCTGCACGCGCTGGGTGAGCGCGTCGTCCGGCTGCTCGTCGCTCACGGTTACGAGTACCGGATCGGCGATGCACGACATGCACCGATACCGCGCGAGGCTGAAGTCGCACCGCCTCCGGCGCCCGGCTACAAACGGCGGCGTCCCGCGCCGGCACCGCGCCTCCGTGACGATCTCACGCCGGCGGTCCTGGCGGAGTTCGCCCGCGCTGGCGTCACGCTGGCGCAGCTGATGGCATTGCCTGAGCGCACCGACCGCGATGCATGGCTGATCCTTGCGGAAGGCCTGTTCAGCCTGTTCGAAGCCGCGATCGCAGGTCTCGCGGTCTCGGAGCAGCGCGAGGTGCTCACCGCACGGCTCGGGCTCAAGGATCCTCCGTTGTCCCAGCAGGGGACAGCATTTGCGCTGGGCATGCAGCGCGGTTCGGTACGAGCTCTCGAATACAAGGCGATCTCCGAGATTCGCGACGGAGCGTGGCCAGCCGCCGCGGCGCTTCGGATCGCATCGCACACGCTGCTCCATCATGGCTCCTCACGCCGCGACGCGCTCGACGCGGCGACGGTGCTGCACACCCTCCAGACGTCGTTCCATGCCGAAACGTCAGAGCATAGCCCGGCGACGAGCCTCGCCCTTGGCCGTCTCGCCGGATTGACGAACGCAGAAGCGCAACGGCTGAAGGACGACGTCGCCGTCCGCCATGCCGAACAGCAGCGCGAACGCAATCGCGCGGTCCGGTTCGGCCAGCTGCTTGCCGGAGCGTGGTGGCCGGAGCGCATTCACCCAAACTATCCCGTCGGCACGATTCCGGCGCGTGCGGTCGATGCGAAAAACAACGTCGGCTCGTTCGAGAGCGCGTTGAACAAACGGGTGATCTGGTTCGAGTCGTACCTGGAACGCGCTACGTTCGAGCAGTTCGAGGCGGCGGCGGCGCACATCGCCGCGTATCAAGAGCAGCCGCTCTCACTGCCGTACATTCGCGACGATGCGCAACGCGCGTTCTATCCGGACGTGCTGCTGCGCCTCGCCGACGGCCGGGGTTTGCTCATCGAGATCAAGCCGGCATGGCAAGTGTTCCTGTACGAGAACGTCGTCAAGATATCGCATGCGATACAATGGTGCGAGCAGGAAGGCATCGGTTTCGCGCTCGCAACGGATACCGGCATAGAGGCGTTCATCGCTCAGGCGCTCGCACGTGAGCGGCATCGGAAGATCGCCCACATCGTGCACGAATCGCGAACCGTGGCGTATCCCGCACTACGCGCGGCTTTGCCGGACGCCAAATTCTGCGACTGCGCCGCCGCCGTGGTGAGCACCGACATTCGCTGGTCGATGAAACCGTTCGCATTGGTTGCAGCGGGCACGGACGACGCTTTGCACTTCGCGCGGTTCCGACGCCTCATAGCGTGTTCGCTTCCTCACTAGGCGAGGACCCAACGCTTATGAAGCACGCCGGCATCGTGGTACGCGGGATCGATGCCCATCACGAGTTCGGCATAGGCCCTACATTCTTGCGGTCACGGGAACGCCGCTAGCTGGCCTGCGGCTCGTCGTAGCGCGGTCGTGCAGCGCGCGGTGACGTACGCGCGGTGGCGGTCGTAGGCGCGCCACACGTCGGTTTCGCCGGCGTGGAACTCCCACACGCACGCCTCCGACATCCATGAACCGTCCGCCGCCATCGTCGAGAGCAGGTGCTCGACGCCGCGGCGCGTTGCCTCATCGTGCTCGTGACGGCCGGCGAGCGCGGCGACGGCGAGCGCGGTTTCGTACGGATCGCCCGCTCGGCCCCACGACCCGTCGGCGTTCTGCGAGCCGGCGACGAACGCGAGCGCGCGCGCGGTCGCATCCGCGAACGCCGGAATGCCGTGCAGCGCCGGGTTGCCGTCCATCGCCTCGAGCGCGAGGAGCGTGCCGAACAGCAGGCTCGGGTAGAAGTACGATCGCCAGAACCCGCTCGCGTCCTGCGTCCGTAAGAGCAGCTCGTAGTCGACGAGCCCTTCGACGTGCGTGCCGCGGAGCGCCAGGAAGACATTCGCGTTGACGTCCGGGTGCGCGAGGAGGTTGTGCCGCGGCGACGGCTCCGTTGTCAGCGCCGTGGGGCCGGGCGCGTCGAACGTGGCGAACAGCCGCTCGGGCTCGCGGTAGAACCGCGCGAGGCACTCGGGATTGCGGTTCGCGCCGAGCCGTCGCAACGTGCGAAGGACGTACGCCGTGTCGTCGGCGTCGACGTGGAACACGCGAAACGCGTCGTCGTGGAACGACATCGGCGGCGCGAAGCCCCACAGGCCGCCGTTCTCCTCGGAGAGGATTCGGACCAGCACGATCGTTCGGTCGATCTCGTCGAACAGCCCGGTCATCGCCTCCGCTATGAAGGCCGCGACGAAGACGTGGCCTTTGTCGTTCGACACGCGCGGCAAGCCGTCGCTGCCGATGCACGCCAGGCCGTACGCCCCGGACCGCAGACATTCGCGCAGGAACGTCGCGGCCTTTGCGACGCCCGCGTCCAACCTCGCCGCCGCGGCGCCGACACCCGCGGTCATCGCACGCGCGGCCTACTGCGGCGCATCGACGAGCCGGTCGATGATGGCTGCTCGCTCCTCGGCCACACGGTGCAAATGCTCGATGAGCTCCCGCCGATCGGCAGCGACGTGGTGAACCAGCTCGATTTCGGCGCGCTGTTCGTCGATCGCCGCTTCGAGATCCGCCAGCAGATCGTCCCGCTCGCGAACTTCTTTTTGCAAGTTCGCCGCTATGGCTTCGATGCTCGCGGCCGAGGCGTGAAGTTTGTCCGCCAAGGCCTTGCGCTCTTCGGCCACCTCGTGGATCGCACCGAGCTCCGCTTCTTTCTCCTGTACTTGACGGCTTTGCTCGGCCAAGCTCCGCGCAAGCCCCGCCGTTTCGCGACGGACCAGCTCGATTTCGGCACGCTGTTCGGCTATCGTTGCTTCGAGCTTCCCAAGCAGATCGTCCCGTTCGCGAACTTCGCGTTGCAGGTTCGCCGCTATCGCTTCGATGCTCGCGGCCGAGGCGTGAAGTTTGTCCGCCAAGGCCTTGCGCTCTTCAGCCACCTCGTGGATCGCAGCGAGCTCCGCTTCTTTCTCTTGGACTTGACGGCTTTGGTCGGCTAAGCTCCGCGCCAGGCCCGCAGATTCGCGTTGAAGGCCCGCGATGTGCTCCGATTTTGCATGCGATTCTTCGTTGAGCTGCATAGCGTGCTCGCGTGCGAGCGCAATCTCTTGCACGAGACACGCGGCGGACCAGCGCGGAAATATCGCATCGATCCCGGTTTGTCGTGACCGGCCTGCGAGCGCTTGCGGCGCAGCTCGGTTCTTGGCGACATCGTCATAGAGCTCGGCGTGCCGTCGTGCGACCGAACTATCGCTGAAGTGCTCTTCGACGTGCGCACGCGCGCGCTCGCCCATGCGCTGTCGTGCTTCGCGGTCGTGAACGAGGGACGACAAGGCCGCCGCCATGGCAAGCTCGTCGCCCGCCGCGGCTAGGCGGCCGCACACCTCGTCTTGCACGATGTCGGCTACGCCGCCGACATCGAACGCGATCGCCGGCGTCCCACAGCTCATCGACTCCAACAGCATGAGCGGAAAGTTGTCTTCGACCGACGGATGCAGAAAGACGTCCGCGGCAGCATAGACCGACGGCATCAGGTCTACCGAGACGCGCCCGAGCTGGATGACGCCGGCGCCGTCGGCGTCGTGAAGGTCGAGTTTCGGCTCGCCGACGGTCAAAAGCGTCAGCTTCGAGGAATCCGGCCGGGAACGAGCTGTTGCGGCAGCCAGGACGCCGTCGAGGAAACGCAGGCCTTTGCGCTGCTCCGCGTTGTAATTCGAACCGCAGAGCACGTATGTTCCGTCCACCGGCAGGCCCAGCGCGCGCCGGGCGGCGGCCTTGGGCTGTGGGCGGAACCTATCCACGTCGATGCCGTACGGAATGTGAACGATCGAAGCCGCCGCACATTGCGCTACGGCGCTGCGCCGCGCACGTTCCGCCATATACCGCGAGGGCGCGATGAACGTCGGCCGACCGCCTGCCCAAAGCGTCTTCTTGTCGCTCAATGTCGTGGCGGTGACCTCGAACGGATCGCGAACGAGCTGCGGGCAGCCCGCGCAATCGCCGGTGTATCCTTCACAGCCGGCGGGGAAGTGGCATCCCCCGGTGAGCGGCTCCAGGTCGTGCAGCGTCCAAACGACCGGTTTGGCGTCCAGAAGCGCCCGGACGTCGGCGGGTGCTTGGAACGATCCGGTCCAGTGGAGATGCGCGATGTCCGACGACGCAACGAGCGGCACGCGCGATACGTCGGCTCCGTCGATGTGCAGCGAAAAATGGGTGTTCGTTATGCTCGTGCGGTTCAGTTCCACGTATTGCCGAACGACCGCTTCGCGTACTGCCGGGAACAGATCGTCCGCGTCGCCGCGGGTTCCTATCGTTTGGACCGCAGTTCCGGGCGCAGGACTGTTCCGCACGAGCAGACGCGAATCGACGCCGAGCCGTCGCAGCGCTTCGTGCAGCCGGGACATCGCATGAGCGGCGCCCCCGCCGCTGTCCGAATCACCAATATGAACGATTTTCAAGCGCGTACAGAGACCAAAAGTGTGCGAATTGACGTCACGAGTTCGATCCGTGCTTCGAGCTTGCGGCGCGGAACACCGGCCGGAGCGCCGGCCGGCCACACTCGGGTTGTGAAGGTCACCAAGCGTAGACCCTGGACTCAGCGTCCCGGCGAGGCCGTACCGCGAATCGGCTCTGCACGGCTACGCGCTTCTTTCGGGCGATACTCGCCGGACGGCCGGTCCAGCCCGCAAACGCAGCAGGCAAGCGGATCAGCGTTACCCTTTATCGCGTCGCGTTTCAACGGTGTATGCGCCTCGATCGCAGATGGCTGAACCGTGCTTTGAGCTGGCTGATGACCGCACGCGTGTCGCCGATCTGAACGGCGATCTGCTGCTGGAAAAGCAGTCCGTGAACAAATGGTAGCCAAGCGAACCAAACGCTGTGAAGCGCAAGCTGAACAGCGGCTGCGAGCGGAAGCCACAGGGTGTAGAACATCTCGTTGGCAAACGGCACGCTCGCTCGGCGCAACCGCGCGTCGCTGCTGACCGCGAACTCGAAGCCGAGCGCGTACTTCGTACTTTCCAGCGCCAGGTACACGACGAGCGCCGCGACGGCCAGCGGCAGAAAAGCGGCGACGACGACCGTCAACACAATACTGACCGGCAACTCCACCAACAGATTGTATCGAGCCAGCACTGCGAACAACCGGCTCACGTCGAACGTGGCGACGAAGGTGTCGACTCCAGCCGTCTCGTCGTTCGCTCTGTCGGCGATCATGTGGTACAGGATTCCCTTGATTCCGAGGACCGTCGCCCATAGCAGCAGCGCCGCGAAAACCACGGCGTTCGCGGGACCGGGGACGAAGAAGCCTGCGACCGCGAGCGCGAAGAGCGTCGGTGTGATGTGCGAGCCGGCAGCGTCGCTGAGGACTCCCAGGAGCCCGCGTTCCTTCAGCCGGACGCCCGGTATGGAATAGAGCGTCGGCCACAGATAGTTCACCGCGAGCGCGATGCGCGCGGGCCAAGCGTTGGAGAACGGGGCCAAGACGACGAAGCCGGCAAGAAGCAATCCGACGCACAGAGCAGCCCGTTGAACCACGCGGACGTCGCGCATCGCGTTCGGCTTTCCGGCCCGCTCGTCGTCCGCGATATCGCACCAGTCGTTCACGACGTGCCCGTACGCCGCGACGCACGAGACGCAGAACACCAAGACGCATATCGCAGCCACCGACGCGCCGAGCGGCGCGTGCCGGCGAATGAGCTCGACATAGACGACGAGCAACAACGGCGGGATCTTGTGCGTCCACCAATTCCCGAAGCGCACCAGGCCGAGCGCACGCGCCGCTAACCCTCGAATGTGCACTGCCTCACCCGCCGGCCTCTGGAAAATCTGCCCGTGGAACGATGCTGCGTCCCGGAAAATGTCTCGTCCGCTCTCAAACTGCTTGCTTCTTCGCCATTTCGCGCGCGGCGGCCCGCGGCAAGTCATGCGACCCCCGACGGGGAGCCGCTCATGCAGGTCGGAGGCTCGGTTACGCGCGAGTGGCTTACGGCGCCGTCACGGGTGTGCCGGGCACGGCGGGGAGTGCCCGATCGTCGTCTTGCTTGCACTTGTCGCGGCACTGTTTTGCCTTCTTCTTGAGATCAATGCATGGCGGCGGCGGGTCGTCGGGGCAGTCGTCTTTCTCGCACTTGCACTGCGCGACGGTTTTCGGAACCGGCGGGCACAGATCGAAATCGCCGCCGCAGATGCTGGCGAGCTGCTGCAGCACCAGGCACGCAACCACTTGTCCGAGCTTGAGCCCGGCTTCGTGATCGGAACGCCAGTGGACGCCGGCCCAGAGGCGCCCCATGCCGATGTTGTCGGCCATCCGCCGCGCTTCTTCGCCGATCATCGTCGCGGGTGTGCCGAGCCGGAGAAACTCCGGCGTGTGATCATTGCCGAAGAAGTAGCCGAGAATCGTGCTAGCCGCACCGGAATACGTGCTGTGCCCCGACGGGTACGCCGGATGCCGCGGAGTCCCGGGGCTGAACGCGATGCTCGCGGGGCCGCACGATGGACGCGCCTCGGGACACGTGGAGTACGTCGGGTTCAACTCGTCGGGGTGATCGAACAGCACGTGCAAACCGCTGTTGTTGCGCGCGGAATACTCAATCGGGCGTTCTCGCCGTGACGTGTACGGCCGTGAGCTCAGCCACTTGTAGTACCACGCAGCCTGCAACGCGCTCGCAAGCCCGACGTCGAGCGCGGCCCATACCAGCGCCTGTCGTGGCGGAGACCACGACGTGCGAGTGCGCATCAGGTAGTTCAGCGCGTGGCGATGATGCAGCCCGGGCGTCTCCATCTCCACGGCGCGCGCCATGCCACGCCCGGTGTGGATGATCCGCTCTCCCGGAAAGCGGTTCACCAGCACGGCGCCGAGCGCGAACGGTTGCAAGTTTAGCAGCTTGCTGATCGGCGCTCGGTAATCGAATGCATGCGGTAGCTTCGGCCGCGGCTTGCACGGCGAGTCCGTGAGCGCGTACTCTCCGTGCGCGGAAAGCTCCAGGCTGCACGGCTCGTCTCGCAAGTGCTGCAGATCCAGCAGCTCTTGTATCTCGCGCTCGATCTCTGCCTTGCCCGGCGCCGTGCACGGGTCCGGGTATGGCGGGAAATAGCCCGGATGATTTGGGTCGTCGGTGATCTCGGTGAGTTCTTCGATCGAGATCAACCGCAGTTGCGGGCAATAGTTCCAATAGCTCGCATCCGGCTCGACTTGGCGCGACTGCCTGAGCGCGTACTCGTGCACCGGGCAGGGATAGGGCGTGTCGGTACAGCTCATTTTCCCCTCCAAACGGGGTGGCTCGCCGCAGGAAAGGCATCCGCTACTGCGCCCAGATGTCCCGAAACTGAATTTGATGCTCCGGACAATCACGGCCCGGCCGGCGACGACGAGCGTCGCGGATGCTACGAACGCGTCGCAAGGTACTGCCCTACGACGCTAGCTAGTACTGTATGTCGCATCGGCTAACAAAGCAACCAAAGACCGCTACCTTGGCGGCTTCGCCTCACTCGTGTGCGCGCGCGGCGCCTCGTCCGGTCAGGGGTTGCGCGCGCTTACCGGGACCGAGCTCGTCGAGCCGAACATGCGGTCTCCCGCGTCGCCGAGGCCCGGGACGATGTAGCCGTGATCGTTGAGGTGCTCGTCGACTGCCGCCGTCACGACGCGCACGCCCGGGTGCTCGCTCGCGAGCGTCGCAAGCCCTTCGGGCGCGGCGATGATGCACACGAACACGGGCGCCTTCGCTCCGCGCTCCGCCAGCAGCGACAGCGCCGCCGAGCCGGAGTGGCCCGTGGCGAGCATCGGGTCGAGGACGAACACCTCGCGCGTCGCGAGATCGTCGGGCAGGTTCGCGTAGTACGGGATCGCCGCGAGGGTCTTCGGATCGCGGTAGAAGCCGAGGTGCGCCACGACGGCGTCGTCCACGACCGCGAGAAATCCGGGCAGCAGCCCCAGGCCCGCGCGCAGGATGGGCGCGACGACCGGCCGGGTCGCGATGCGCTGGACCTTCGCGAGCGCGACCGGCGTCTGGAGCTCGATGTCCGTGAGCGGCAGCGTGCGGGTCGCCTCGTACGCGAGCAGCTGGCCCAGCTCTTCCACGAGTCGTCGGAACACCGGGGTCGGCGTCGTCGCGTCACGCAGGCGCGCGAGGCGGTCCTGGACGGCCGGGTGGTCGACGATCTGCGGCGCTGAAGGCACGAGAGAATCATCGCGCCTGCGGTCCCGCCGCCCTGCAACCCGAACTCGCTCCGTGGATAGAACGACCCGATGGTCAGACGACGCTTCCTCGAAACCGCCGCCGCAACGCTGGGCGCCGCAGTGACGCCCGCGGCCGCGCTCGCGGCGCCGGCAATGCTCTCCGCGGCGCAGCGCGCGCCCATCGAGGACGCCGTCGCAAAGGCGATGGCGGCGGTCGGAGCGCGCGGCGTCAGCGTGTCGGTGGCGCGCGCCGGCGAGATCGTGTACGCGAACGGGTTCGGGTTGCGCGATGTCGGCGCGAACCTCGCGGTCGAGCCGGACACGATCTTTCCGATCGGCTCGATCACCAAGCAGTTCACGGCCGCCGCGATCGTGCTGCTCGTGCGCGACCGGCGCGTCGACCTCGACGCGAAAGCGGCGGACTACGTCTCGCTCGCGCCGCACGGGACGGAGTACACCGTGCGCCAGCTACTGCAGCAGACCACCGGGCTGGCGGACTACCTCGGCGCGCCCGCTTTCCGCACCACCATCGCGACTTCCAAGACGATTACGCCCGAAGGGCTCCTAGCGCTCGTCGGGCGAGCGCCGCTCGCGTTCCCGCCGGGCACGCAGTTCGCGTACAGCAACACCAACTACGTCGTTCTCGGCATGATCGTCGAAGCGATCGCACGCGTGCCGTACGGGCGCTTCATCCAGGAGCGCATCGCGACGCCGCTCGGACTGGCGCATCTGACGTACGGCCCGCCGCCGGCCGGCGCGAACGCCGCGCGCGGTTATGAAGCGGAGACCGGAAACACCGCGGTGACGCCGTGGACGCCGCAAGCGACGTACGCCGCCGGCGCGCTCTACGCGACGCCGGCCGACCTCGTGCGCTGGGACGAAGCCTTCTTCGGCGGACGGCTGCTCGACGCAAAGAGCGTCGCGCTCCTCACCACACCGCCGCAGCTCCCCGGCGGCACGCACACGACCTACGCGATGGGATGGCTGCGCGAGACGCTCGACGGCCATCCGCTGATCTGGCACAACGGCGGCGTAATCGGCGCCAACACGCGCAACGCATATTTCCCGGACGATCGCATCAGCGTCGTTGTGTTCGCAAACACCGTCGGCTTCGACGAGACCCGCATCGTGCGCGAGGCGTTTCGCGCGCTCGTGCCGCCGACGCCGGCGCAGCTGGCCGCCGAGCGCGAGAAAGACACGAAGTCCGCGCCGGGCGAGGACGCCGCGATCACGCAGGCGGCGCGCGCGGAGTACGGTCGCTGGCGTTCCGGAAACGTCGACATGTCACGCTACGACGCGACGATGCGCGCCGCGCTCACCCCTGCGACGGTGCAGCAAGTCTCGAGCGGGTTGTCCTCGCTCGGCGAACCGACGGCATTTCTGTTCACCTCAAAGACGGCACTGCCGAACAACGCCGGAACAGCCTACAGCTACCGCGTCGTCACGCCGAACGGCGCGGTGAGCTACGTCTATGCGGTCGACGCCGGCGGCAAGATCGGCGGCATCTGGTTCAAGCCGGCCCCGTAACCTCCGGCGGTTTCCACGCCGGGTTCGTCAGCGACGTCAAAATGTGGTCGCGCCAAGTGCCGCGCAGGTAGAGCATGTCGCGCGCGTAGCCTTCGACCACAAAGCCCAGACGGCGCAGGAGCGCGCCGCTGCGCTCGTTCGCTGGGTGGTAGTTCGCCGTGAGGCGGTGCAGGTTCAGCGTGCCGAACGCGTATGCGATCACCGTCTCCACCGCTTCGCGCGCGTAGCCTTTGCCTTCGTGCGCGCCGTCCACCGAATAGCCGAGCATTCCGCTGTGCGCGGAGCTCGCGACGATGTCATAGAGGTTGACGATCGCGATAAGCGCGTCCGGTTCGGCGCGGTCGAGCGCCAGAAACGACCAGCCGCGCCCGATCGCGCTTTCGCCGCGCCGCCAGTGGACCCAGCGCATGTGATAGCTCAAGTCGTCTTCGTGAAAGGGTTCCCAGCGCGCGAAGCGCTCGTCGTTGAACTGGTAGTACAGCAGCAGCGCCGGGACGTCGCCCTCCTCGGGCTCGCGGAGCACGAGGCGCGGAGACTCCAGCCGCGCGCTCATGCCGGGCGTGCGAGCGCTGCGAGCACCTGCGCGCGCATGTGCCGCTCGAAGCCGGGAACGACCGCCGTGCGTGCGACTTCCATGAATCCCAGCCGCTTCAGCAATCCGCCGCTGCGCTCGTTGGCGGGATCGTACGTCGCGCTGAGGTTGTGCAAACCCAGCTCGCCAAACGCGTGCGCGATCACGGCCTCGCACGCTTCGCGCGCGTAACCGCGTCCTTCGTACGCGGCGTCGACGGAATACGCGAGCATCGCCGTGCGCTGCGGCTCGTGCGAGATTGCATCCAGGTTCACCAGCGCCACCAGCGTTTCCGGAGCCGCGCGGTCGAAGGCGTGCCACGAGCGCGCGCGGCCCGCCGCGCTCTCCGTATGCCGCCATGCGATCCAGGCCGCGTGCGCGGCGACGTCCTCGCTGCGCTTGACCTCCCAGCGCGCGATCCGCGCTTCGTTGCGCGCATGGTACGCCGCGAGCAGCGGCGCATCGGATGCGACGGGCTCGCGCAGGATCAGCCGTTCGGTGTCGAGCCGGACGCCCTCGCTCACTACGGGACGTCGTGGCGCGCGGTCAGCTCGCCGACGCGCGCGCGCAGCTCGTCCTTCTTCGCACCGGTCTCGATGTCGGTGAGCGCTTCGCCGATGATCTTGCCGACCTCGCGCGCCTCGTCCGTGGCGAAGCCGCGCGACGTGATCGCCGGCGAGCCGATGCGAATGCCACTCGTGACGGCGGGCTTCTGCGGGTCGAACGGGATCGCGTTCTTGTTCACCGTGATGCGAATGTCGTCGAGGTACTCCTCGACCGCTCGGCCGGTGAGGTTCTTCGGCGTGAGGTCGACGAGCAAGAGATGCGTGTCGGTGCCGCCGCCGACGAGCCGCGCGCCGGCGCGCTGCAACTCCTCGCCCATCGCGCGTGCATTCTCGAGCACCTGCTGCTGATACGTCTTGAACGACGGCTGCAGCGCCTCACCGAACGCCACCGCTTTCGCCGCGATGATGTGCATGAACGGTCCGCCCTGAATGCCCGGGAACACGCTCTTGTCGACCGGCTGCGCCCACTGCGCGTTGGTGAGGATTAAGCCGCCGCGCGGGCCGCGCAGCGTCTTGTGCGTCGTCGAGGTGACGAACTCGGCGATTCCCACTGGCGACGGGTGCAGCCCCGTCGCGACCAGCCCCGCGATGTGCGCCATGTCGACCAAGAACGTGGCGCCGATCTCGTCGGCGATCTCGCGGAACGGCGCGTACTCCATCGTGCGCGGATACGCGCTTGCGCCGGCGATGATGAGCTTCGGTTTGTGCTCGCGCGCGAGCTCGCGGACCTGGTCGAAGTCGATCAGCTCGGTGTCGCGGCGCACGCCGTACGCGACCGCGTTGTAGAGCTTGCCGCTGAACGACACCTTCGTGCCGTGCGTGAGGTGGCCGCCGTGCGCGAGCGACATGCCCAGCACCGTGTCGCCGGGCTTGAGCGTCGCCATCAGCACCGCCATGTTGGCCTGCGCGCCCGCATGCGGCTGCACGTTGGCGTGCTCGGCGCCGAACAGCTTCTTCAGCCGCTCGATCGCCAGCGTCTCCGCGACGTCGACGTATTCGCAGCCGCCGTAATAGCGCTTGCCCGGATAGCCTTCGGCGTACTTGTTGGTCATCACGGACGCGGTCGCTTCGCGCACCGCCTGGCTGGCGTAGTTCTCGGACGCGATGAGCTCGAGGTTGTCGCGCTGGCGGCGCTCCTCGCCGGCGATCGCGGCGTAGAGCTCGGGATCTTGCGTGGCCAGCGTTTGCGGTTCGAGCAGTTGCATGTCGGTGTTCAGCCTCGGTCGTCGGTGTCGGTGCGGCGGCGGATCAGCGTGGTGGCGGAGTAGTCCGGCTTCGCCGTGGGCGGCTTGCGCGCCCCGGTGAAGCGCAGCACCTGCACCATCACGAGCAGTCCGACGGTCGCGATCAGCGCGATCCAGAACCACGGGCTCGCGTAGCGCGGAACCGTGTGGTCGAGCAGATATTCGGCGAGCGCGATCACCACCGCCGCGAGCGGGACGATGTTCCCGAGCGTCTGGCGGTCGATCACGTGCGGGTGCGCGTGGCGGAAACGATGGTCAACCCGTTTCTCCGGTGAATGCGGCGGCGGTGCGAATCGCTGTTTCGAGTTCGACGTTCCGACGACCGCTCGCCGCCGGAGAGCTCACGCAGCTCGAGTGGCTCGAGCGCTGCGCATCGGCCTTGGGCGTCGACGGCGTGCTCGCCGACGTCACTGACTTTCCCCGCCGGGACGCCGAGTACGTCGCGCAGCTGCGCAAAGTCGCGATCGACCTCGGGCTCGTGCCGTTCGGCCTGGATGCCGCGGGTCTGTTCGAGCCGAACGGCGGCGCCGCACGCGAGGAAGCGCTCGCGCTCGCAAGCGGGTTCGGTGCCGCGGTCGTGCGCACGACGCTGCCCGCGCCCGGCGAGGTCCCGCCGGCGACGTTCGCCGAGGTGACCGGGGTTGCCAAGGCGTTCAGCCGGGCAGCGAAGGCGGCTAACGTAACGATCGTCGTCGCCACCGCGCCCGGGACGCTCGGCGCGGACCTCGCCGGCGTAAAGCACCTGATGAAGGACGTCGACAGTGCCTGGCTCCGGCCGTGCCCGACCGCGCTGCTGGACGAGGTCGGTCCGAGAGACCGCTATCCGGCGTTCGTCGCGACCCCGGCAGACGATCCGGTCGCGGTGGCTGCCCGGGCGAGCCGGGCGTGGGTAGTCCTCGACGTGGCGCCGGCGGACCGGCCGTGGGACCTCGCCCGGGACGGCGTGGCGGCGCTGCGTCATGCGGACGCTCAGCGCCTGCTCGTGGCCGGGCGGTAAGTTGGTGAAGCGGCGAGACCGCAACGGACGTCTGGGTCCGGGTTGAAGACCTGCCTATGGCAGGTGGGTGCGGCCCGGGCGCCCAGTGGCCAGCCTGTGAGGGCCGGACAACCGGTCGTATCCGGAGCTGATGCTCCCTAGGTTACGACGTTGGTCTACCACCGTAGGACCTACGCGTACCGTCGCAGTGCTCGTCGCTGCTGTATCGTATACCCCCCGTCAAGACCTTGACAGGGGGCCGCCGTCCCGTCTACGCATTTTGGACATCGCGGCACCATATACGTCGAGCGCACGCTGGCGCGCGAACGCGTGGTCGACGATCGGGGCCGGATAGTGACGGCCGATCACGCAGCCGAGCTCGGCTTGCAGCAGCGGCGCAAGCTTCCACGGCTCGTGCACGTACTTCGGCGGGAGGTTGCGCAGCGCGGGGATCATCGCGCGCACGAACGTACCGTCCGGATCGAACGTCTTGCCTTGCAGCGTCGGGTTGAACACGCGAAAGTACGGCGCGGCGTCCGTGCCCGTCGATGCGGACCATTGCCAGCCGCCGTTGTTCGCGGCGAGATCCGCGTCGGCGAGATGCTGCTCGAAATAGCGCTCGCCGTCGTGGTAGTCGGTCAGCAGGTGCTTGGTGAGGAACGACGCGACGATCATGCGCAAGCGGTTGTGCATCCAGCCCATCGTGTTGAGCTGGATCATCGCGGCATCGACGATCGGATAGCCGGTCCTGCCGTCGCACCACGCCGCGTATCCCGCCGGATCGTGCGCGTACGCGATCTCCTTCGCCGCTTCGGCGAACGGCTCGTGCGCGACGCGCGGGTGGTGCGCCAGCAATTGCTGGTAGAAGTCGCGCCACACCAGCTCGCCGAGCCACGCCTCGATGTTGTATGCGCAACGGTGTGCTTCGCGAGCGCCGTCATGCTGCGCGGCGCGGTCGCGTAGCCGCGCCGCGGCGTGCACGACCGTACGGATGCCGATCGTACCGGCGCGCAGGTGCGGCGACAGGCGGGACGTTCCGGGCAGCGCCGGGATGTTGCGTGCGCCGGCGTAATCCGTCGCACCGCTGTCCAGAAATTGCTGCAGCAGGCTGTGCGCGTCGGTTAGGCCTGCGCGTGGATACGCAGCGCTGGACGCGTGGCCGAAATCTTCGGGCCGCGGAATCTCGCGTGTCGCGCCGATGGCTTCGCGCGGCAGCACCTTGTCGCGTGCCGCCGCTTCCGAGGGCACCGGCGGATGCGGCGCCGTCTCGAAACGGGCGTTCCAGCGGCGCCGGTACGGCGTGTACACCGTGTACGGCTTGCCGCTGTCCTGCACCACGTCGTCCGCGCCGAAGTAAACGTGGTCGGTGAACGCGTGCACATCGAATCCGGCATTGCGAAGGCGCTGCGTTACTTGCAGATCGCGTGCGATCGCGCTCGGGTCGTAGTCCGCGTTGTAGAACACCGCACCGGCGTTCGTGCGGCGCGCGAGCGCGATCAGCTCACCGGCGAAGTCGCCTTCGAGCAGCGCGAGGTCCGAGCCGAGCGCGCGCAACCGCTTACGCAGCACGCGCAAACTGTCGAAGAAGAACTGCACGATCGGCGCGCCCACGCGGGACCCGCGCAGCAGCGGCGGGTCGAGGACGAATGCGCACACCACGCGGTCGCTCCGCCGTGCGGCGTGGAACAGCGCGACGTGGTCGTCGAGCCGCAGATCGCGCCGCAGCCACACCAGCGAGACGGGATACCGGGAAGCCATACGTGGTTAGGACGCCGCGAGGGGCCGGCGGCTTCGCGTCAGTCGGCGACGCCGAACGTGACGGTCGGATTCCCCGCTGCGACGCTGGTGCGCATTAGCGTCAGCTCCGCGCTGGGCAGGATGATGAACCTCATCCCACCCGCATGCACTTTGAGCTGGTACCGGTTGCCGGCATCGGAGAAGCGCGCGGTCGCCTCGCAGCTCCCGTATTCCGGTTTGAGCTTTGTCGCGACGAATTCGATACGGCTCGGCTTGGTGACGACCGCGCGGGGCGCCACGGCGAACGCGTTCGTCCGCGCCGTGATCTCGATCTCCGCGCCGCCCTCGTACCCCTTCGCATGGGTTGCGACGGTGACGGCCTTGGGGCAGGTGCCCGCGCCGCGGACGATCGTGAACGTCTTCGACTCGCGCGACTCGTTCTGGACTTGCGGCGACGGGAACGGTGTCGGGGCGGCTGTGGCAGGCGCCTGCGCCACCACCACGACCGCGACGACCGCGACGATCGCACGCAGGAACCACAGGCGTTGGGACGTCATCGCTCGCCCTTCTCAGCGGAGCGGAGCCGTCCTTTCACGTCGAGAAGCGGCCCGGCGTGACCCCCATCCGGCTCGCGGTCGAACCGCTCGAACTCCCGCTCAGGCACACGTTCACGATCGCGCGCTCCTCGGAGCGCGTGTCGCGCACCGCGATCGTGCGGCTGCGCTGGAACGGCCTCGAAGGGCTGGGCGAGAGCGCGCCGATCCCGCGCTACGGCGAGAGCGTGGACAGCGTCGCGGCCGGGTTGACCGCGCTGGATCTCGGCGACGATCCGTACGCGTTCGAGCGGCTCCTCGCCGGCCTCACGCCGGCGCAGATGTGCGGTCTTGACATCGCGCTGCACGATCTCATCGGCAAGGACCTCGACCGCCCGCTGTGGCGGCTGCTCGGGCTCGATCCAGCGCGCACGCCCCAAACGTCGTTCACGATCGGCATCGCGAGCATCGGCGAGACGCTCGCGAAAGTGCGGGAAGTGGGAACGCACCCGGTGATCAAGGTCAAGCTCGGCAAGGGCGCCGAGGTCGAGACGATCGAAGCGATTCGCTCCGTGTACGCCGGCACGATCCGCATCGACGCGAACGAGGGCTGGACGCCCGAGCGCGCCGTGAACGTGCTCGCCGAGCTCGCGAAGCACGACATCGAGTTCTGCGAGCAGCCGATCCCCGCCGGCTCGCCGGAGAAGCTGCGCTGGATCCGCGAGCGCTCGTCGATCCCGATCGTCACCGACGAGGACTCCAAGGACGCGAGCGACCTTCCCGCGCTCTTCGGTTGCGTTGACGGGATCAACGTGAAGCTCGTGAAGTGCGGCGGCATCCGCGGCGCGCTCGCGATGATCCACACGGCGCGCGCGATGAAACTCAAGATCATGCTGGGCTGCATGGTGGAGTCGCAGATCCTCACGACGGCTGCGGCGCACTTGAGCCCGCTCGTCGACTGGGCCGATCTGGACGGACCGTTTCTCACCGCGCACGACCCGTTCGCCGGCATCACGTACGCCGACGGAAAGATCGTTTTGCCTGATGGTGCGGGGCTCGGCGTGCGCGAAACCTCCGCGGCGAGCCTGTCCTGAGCTCCGCCGCCGCGAACGTGAGCGAGTTCACTTCCGCGCGCAGGCGGTACGTCGTCCTCGCGCCGCACGCGTTGACCTCCCGCGCGGCGAAGATGGCGCACGGGGTGATCGCGTACTCGTCGGACAGCGTCGTCGCGGTCGTCGATCCCGATCACGCCGGCAAGCGCGTGCGCGACGTGCTCCCGTATCTGAGCAGCGAGGCGCCGATCGTCGCATCGCTCGACGAAGGCCTGCTGCTCGCGCCGACGTCGCTGCTGGTCGGCATAGCGCCCGCCGGCGGCAAGCTCCCCGACGACTTTCGCGAAGCGATTCGCGGCGCGCTGCGCGCGCGGCTCGAAGTCGTCAGCGGTTTGCACGTGATGCTCGGGGACGACGAAGAGTTCGCCGCGCTCGCGCGCGAGCACGACACACGCATCTGGGATCTGCGCCTGCCGCCGGCCGCGCCGCTGTTCTCCGGCGCGGCGTGGGACGTGTCGGCCAAGATCGTGCTGACCGTCGGCAGCGATGCGGCCGTGGGCAAGATGACGGCGGCGCTGGAGCTGCTGCGCGCGGCGCGCGACCGCGGCGTGGACGCGGCGTTCGTCCCCACCGGACAGATCGGGATCGCGATCGCCGGCTGGGGAACGGCGATCGACCGCGTCGTCGCCGACTTCGCGCCCGGCGCGGCGGAGCAGCTCGTGCTCGAAGGCGAGCGCCGCGCGCGCGACCTGCTGTTCCTTGAAGGGCAGGGCGGCATCAACAACCCCGCGTTCGCGCCGGTGACGCTGGCGCTGCTGTTCGGCGGCGCGCCGGACGCGCTGGTGCTGGTGCACAACGTCTCGCGCGACCGCATTGAGGACTACGACGTCCCGGTCCTGTCCTACCGCGCGCTCATCCGCACGTACGAAGGCTTGTGCGCGACGGTGAAGCCCGCGCGCGTGGTCGGCATCGCGCTCAACACGCGCGACTGCGACGACAACGAAGCGCGCGCGCAGATCGAGCGCGCGCGCAGCGAGACGGGCTTGCCGTGCGACGACGTCGTGCGCAACGGCCCGCACGCCCTCTACGACGCGATCGCCCCCGCGCTGGTGAAGACCGAGGTGCTGCATGCGTAAGCTCATCGCCGCGCTCGCCGCATGCGCGGTTCTGCTCGGCGCGTGCACGAAAGTCGATCGGGCGCAGAGCACCGGCGGGCGGCATCCGTGGACGCGGCCGGGGCATCTCATCATCGGGGCCGCGGGCGAGGAGCCCGACACGCTCAACAAGCTGTTCGCGAACACCGACGCCGCCGACCAGGTCGCACAGTTCATCTCCGAGCCGCTGTTCCGCTACGGCCGGTCGGGCGAATACCTTCCCGCCGCCGCGACGGAGGTGCCGACGCTGCAGAACGGCGGCATCGGCAAAGACGAGCACACGATCACGCTGCACATCCGCAAAGGGATGAAGTGGTCGGACGGCGCGCCGTACGACGGCCGCGATCTCGCGTTCACCTGGCACGCCGTGATGAACCCGCGCAACAACACGCGACTGACGACCGGCTGGGACGACATCGCGTCGATGGACCTCCCCGACCCGCACACCGTCATCGTGCATCTCAAGAAACCGTACGGCGGCATCCTCGGGATCTTCGCGTCCGGCGGCGCGGGCTATCCGCCGCTGCCCGCGCACGTCCTCGAACAACTGCCCGACCTGAACCACGCGCCGTACAACAGCAAGCCGATATCGAGCGGTCCGTTCGTGCTGACGGCCTGGAATCACGGTTCGTCGCTGGAGTTCGCACCGAACCCGAACTACTGGCGCGGCAAGCCCGGGCTCGAACGCCTCACGTACCGCATCGTGCCGAGCGCCGACACGCTGTTCAACCTGCTGCAGACGCACGAGGTCGACATGTTCGACAGCGTCACCGAAGCGCAGATCGACCGGCTCAAATCGCTGCAAGGCTACGCGGTCACGAAGCGCCTCATCGCGAACCTGCGGCGCTTGCAGTTCAACACGTCCAAACCGGTGCTGTCCGACCCGCGCGTGCGGCTGGCGATCGGCGAGGCGATCGACTGGGACCGCATGAACGATACGATCTACCACGGCTACAACCAGCGCGCCGCGACCGACGTCTTCCCGTTGTCGTGGGCGGCGCCGAGCGGTATCGCCCCGATGAAGCACGACGTCGCGGACGCACGGCGACTGCTCGACGCCGCAGGCTGGAAAACCGGCCCGAACGGCGCGCGCGCGAAGAACGGCGTGCCGCTCGCGTTCTCCGTGTCCACGACCGTCTCGAAGCAGGCCAACATCCAGGCCGAGCTGCAGATGCAGCAAGAGCTCAGCGCGATCGGCGTGCACTTGGAGATCAAGAACTACCCGACGAGCCTGCTGTTCGCGCAAACCGGTCCGATCTACACCGGCAAGTTCGACTCCGAGTTCACCATCGAGACGCAAGGCCCCGACCCCGACAACGAAGGCCTCTGGAGCGGCAAGATGATCCCGCCCCACGGCGCGAACGCGTCGTGGCTGAACGATCCGGTGCTCACGCAAGTGAGCCACGACGCGAACCTGACGTTCGACCGCGCGAAGCGCAAAGCGCTCTACCAAAAGCAAGCCGATCGCATCCACGAGCTGACGCCCGCGGTGTTCCTGTATTGGCAGAACTCGTTCACGGCCGTCAACGACGACTTGAAGAACTGGAAGCCCGCGTCGTACATCTCGGACTTCTGGAACTGCTGGGAATGGACGATCTAGTGGATTCGACTGCACCGAATCCGTCACGTTCGGTCTTCGGCCGATTCATTTGTCGCACGGTGGGCTCGTTGTGCTGCGGCTGATCGAGCGGCCGGGACAGCATGCGCTGCTGCGCGTTCCGGCGTCGACGCGCGCGGTCGTGTCCTGGAATACCGACGCGCCGTCGGGCGGCATCGCGGTGATCGCGCACCGCAGCGACGGAACCGTGTCGGAGCCGCTGCTCTACGCGCGCTGGTCGCCGTCGGAACGGCGCTCGCTCGGCGGCGCCGACGCGAAGACGCGCGTCGAGACGGACGTCATGCAGAGCGACGTGCCGCTCTCGGCGATCGGCGTCGCGAGCACCGTCGAGCTCGACGCCGTCGCGGTTACCGTGCCGCCGCCGCCGGACGCGCGCGTCGCGCGGCGCACGCACGCGGCGATGCTCGACGTGCCGAAATTCTCGCAGTATCTCGCCGCGCATCCCGATCAGCGCGGCTGGTGCTCGGCAGCGTCCCTCGCGATGCTGCTGCGCTACCACGGCGTGAAAGCGGCCGTGCCGGCGGTCGCGCGCGGCGTCTTCGACACCGCGTACGGCGGCACCGGGAACTGGTCGTTCAACGCCGCGTACGCCGGCTCGCGCGGTCTGCGCGGCGTTGTCGCGTACTTGCGCGGGATCGACCACGTTGCGGCGTTCGTCCATGCGGGCCTGCCGATCGCGATCTCGATCAGCTGGAAACCCGGCGAGCTTCCAGGCGCGCCGCTCGAGCACAGCGACGGCCATCTTCTTGTGGTGCGCGGCGTGGACGCGACGCAAGTCGCTGTGAACGACCCGGCACACGCAGCCGTCGCAACCCGCTATCCCCGCGCGGCGCTCGACCTCGTGTTCCGCTCGGCAGGCGGGATCGCATACCTCGTCGCGCCGCGCGAGCGCACGAACGAGCTCGTCGCGCTAGCGAACGGCGCCGAGCTCGCCGTGAGCCATTGACGCCGCGAATCGTGGCGTGCGCCCAGGCGAAACGGTAACGACACATTTAGCGCGATGCATCGGCGCGACAACCTCAGCATGATACCGCAGCCCGCGTGACGCAACCGCAAGATCGCGTCGTTGCGCAGGACGTCGTGCGCGATGCGCCGTTGCACGTCGTTCTCGTCGAACCGGAGATTCCACCAAACGCCGGAAATGTCGCCCGCCTCTGCGCCGCGACGGGCTGCGCGCTGCACCTCGTCGAGCCGCTCGGCTTTCGCATCGACGATCGCGAACTCAAGCGCGCGGGCCTGGACTACTGGGAATCGCTGGGTGTCGTCGTGCACCGGTCGCTGGACGCGTTCCTCGCCGCGTTCGCGGATCGGCGCCTCTGGCTGCTCTCGACGCGAGCGGCGCGCAGCTATGCCGACGCGGACTTCGCGCCCGGCGACGCGCTCGTCTTCGGCAAGGAAACGGCGGGCCTGCCGCAAGCGCTGCTCGACGCGCACCCCGACCACGCACTGCGCATCCCGATGCGCCCGAACGCGGTCCGCTCGATCAACCTCTCAACGGCTGCCGGCATCGTGACGTACGCCGCACTCGCACGCCTCGGCTTCCCGGGATTGAGCTGATCAACGCCGACGCCGGCGCGGCTCCTGGATGGCCGGGCCCAGATCGTTGTTCTCTTCGATGCGCAGCATGCGGATGTCGCGGACGGATTCGCCGAACCAGGACAGCTCCGACGCAAGGCGTTGGGACGCGACCACGCACGTCACGGCGTCGATCTGCTCGGGATTGCCGAAATAGACGGAACCCTGCTGCCAGTCGAATCCCTCTTCGATGAGAATGCGCCGAATCTCGGTGTAAGCGTTACGCCAGGAATCCCCTGGATAGGTCTGTTGCAGCGTATCGGTATCAAGACCGAACATGATTGCGTACATGGCGGCGTGAAATTCGCCGGTGGACAGGCAAATGGACAATGGCGCGCATATTCGCCGATTGTTGGCCGTTTAGGTCGGGATGACGACCTCATCGGGGACGACGGCGCCGCGCTTCTCGCCCGGGAGCGTGAATGAGATCAGCGTTCCGGCGAACGCGAGCGCGGCGATGGTGAGGATCGTCGTTGCGACGCCGTGCGCGTCCGCGATCGCGCCGAGCACCGGCGACAGTCCGCCGCCGAGCGAGACCGCGAGTCCCAGCGTGACGCCCGATGCGAGGCCGATGCGGTTCGGCAGATATTCCTGGCCGAGCACCACGAACGACGCTTGCGACGCGACCAGCACGAAGCCGGTGACGATCAGCATAGCGATCGCGAGCCACAGCGGGCCGCCGCGATGCGTCAGTGCGACCAGCGCGACGACCAGCACGACGGTGAGCGCGGTCGACCAGATCAGCACGGGCTTGCGGCCGACGCGATCAGCGATGGGACCGCCGGCGATCGTTCCGCACGCGCCTGACAGCAAGAACGCGGTATCCGCCAAACCGCCCACCGCGGGCGAGCCGTGGAGCACTTCCACCACGTACAGCGGGATGAACGCGACGAGCCCGAGATACGCCATCGAGCGCACGATCACGAACGCGCTGAGCTTGCCGAACGCGGGCCAGTCGTCCGTTCCCGCCGACACGCGCGACCGCACGTGCGCCGGAACGAATCCCGAGAGCCGCCGCAGCTCGAGCAGCACCACGCCCGCGACGACCGCGACCGGGACTGCGGCCGCGAGCGTTCCATGCAGTCCCCATGCCGCGATCGCCGCTGTCGCGAAGGCCGGACCGATAGCGAAACCGAGGTTTCCGCCGACCGTGAACCAGCGCATCCCGCTGGCCTTCTTCTCGCCGGCGACGTAGTTCGCGAAGCGCGCCGCCTCGGGATGGAACGCGGCGACGCCGATCCCGCTGATCAGCGCGGCGAGGAACAGCAGCGGCATCGACGGGAGCACGCCGAGCGCAGCGACGCCCCCACCCGCGAGCAGCAGCCCGACGGCGATCAGCCACGGCATCGAGCGCCGGTCGGCGAGGTGGCCGATCGCGGGCTGCACGACCGACGACGAGATCGCCTGGCAGAGGATCAGCGTCCCGGCGGTCTGGTGCGAGAGGTGCCGTTCGAGGATCAGGTACGGCAGCAGCGCCGGGATGAAGCTCTGGTTGACGTCGTCCGCGACGTGCGCGGTCGCGAGGAGCACCATGGACCGAACGTCGAGGCGGGACACCCCGCCCGAGTTACGACGCCTTGCGGTAGATTCCGTCGAACGAGGTGGTCCAGGTCTTGCCGCCGTCGCGCGACACCTGCCACCACTGGCGCACCGAGCCGTCGGGCCGCGGCGTGAAGGTAATCCGGTCGATCACGCGCTTGCCGGCGCGGCCGATGCGCGCTCCGGACAGCACCATCGAGCCGTTCTTCAAGCCGCCGTCGAGGTAGAGAATGCCGCCGCCGTCGTCGACCCAGGTCTGGTGCCAGAGCTTGCGCGCGGGGTCGTAGTGGTTGAAGCTCGTGCCGCGCGGGCCGTTGGGACCGGCGCCGATCCAGTGCTCCTGCAGCACGCAGCCCTTGAGCTCGCTGGTGACGTCGTTCGTGCCGTCCGGCTTGCCGGTCGCGCGGTCGGTGACGTTCCATTTGCCGAGCCAGAAGTCGAACTGGCGGTCCTGCCGCGTGGCGCACGGCTTCGGCGGAGGAGTCTGTGCGGCGGCCGCGGCGCTCGGAGCCGCGGCGGGCGCGGCGGACTGTGCGCCCGCATAGAGCGGGGACGCGACGAGCGAAAACGCCGCGAGCGACCCCAGCGCGATCGTGGAACGAAGCACCTTCATGCGCGCATGCTAGCGCAGCGGCGCCGGCTGCGTCCTCAAACCGTCTCAACGCCGGGTGTAGATCGCGTCGAACCCGTTCTGCCACGTGGCGCCGCCGTCGGTGCTTGTCTCGATCACCTGGTGCACGGTGCCGTT
Source organism: Vulcanimicrobiota bacterium (assembly GCA_028287565.1). Taxonomy (GTDB): domain Bacteria; phylum Vulcanimicrobiota; class Vulcanimicrobiia; order Vulcanimicrobiales; family Vulcanimicrobiaceae; genus Vulcanimicrobium. The sequence continues at coordinate 1,556 of JAQBPK010000203.1, read as the reverse complement.
CGGAAGCGGCGTGAGCGTCGTGCGGTCGAGCACCGTGATCGCCTTGCGGCCGGCATACGCGCCTTGAAAGCGCACGCCGCCGCCGGGTGCCACCGCGACGAGATCCTTGTGCTTCAGGCCGCCGACGCGCTCGGGCATGTCGGTGATCCAAAGCTGATGCCAGGTGCAGGCGTATGGGTCGAATGAGAACAGGCTCGTGCCCTCGCCGCCGTCGGCATCCGTCCAGCGCTCGATGACGCCCGCGCCTTTCGAGACGCGCTCGACGCGGTCGGTTCCGGCCCGCTCGCGGCCGGCGGTGACGATCCAGTCGCCGACCCAGAAGTCGAGCGCGCCGCGCACCGCGGCGCTACACGCCACCGGCGCGGCTTGCTGCGCACGCAGCGGCACGGGTCCGATCAGAACGAGCGCGAGTGCGATGACGGCGGCGAGAGCACGGCGGAGCATCGTGAGCATCATAACGCCGCGCTAAGACGGACGTCCTCAAACGGCGTCAACGCGGCGGTCTACCGCGGCGCTTTGGCGGCAAGCTTGCGGCCCGCAAGCCGCCTGAGGCGATGCGCCGCCGGCCCGTTGGACCGGCGTGCCCCGGCCCGGGCACGCCGCGGCTGCCGTCGAAGGTGATCGTGATGCCGAACCTCGAGACCATCGAGAGGCGGGTGGTCGCGTGCCGGAGATGCCCCGAGCTGCGCGCTTACTGCGCCGAGATCGGGCGCGTCAAGAAACGCGCCTTCCTCAGCCACGACTACTGGGCCCGGCCGGTCCCCGGCTGGGGCGATCCGCGGGCCGGCCTGGTGCTCGTGGGCTTGGCGCCGGGGGCGCACGGGTCGAACCGCACCGGCCGCGTCTTCACCGGCGACGGCAGCGGCGAGTGGCTCTTTCGTGCGCTGCACCGGGCGGGCTTCGCGAGCCAGCCGAACGCCTCGCACCGCGACGACGGCCTGACGCTGCACGATGCGTTCATCACCGCGGCCGTTCGCTGCGCGCCGCCTGCCAACAAGCCGACGCCCGAGCAAAAAGCGCGCTGCTTTCCGTATCTGCGCGAGGAGTTCGCTGCGCTCGTGAACGCGCGCGTCGTGGTGACGCTCGGCAAGATCGCCGACGACACGGTGCACGCGCTGATCAAGGAAACCGGCACCTACCGCACGCCCCGCGCGCCATTCGCGCATCTTGCCGAGACGATCGTCGATTTGCCCGGGCGCCCGGGCGTGACGCTGCTCGCCTCATATCATCCGAGCCGCCAGAACACGAATACGGGCGTGCTCACCGAGCCGATGCTCGACGCCGTTTTTTCGCGCGCTCGCGACCTGCTGCTCGCTCGCACGGAATCTAACGTGAACTAAGTCCCGCTCGGTTGAGGATTGAGTCCTATTCGGCCGGGGTATGGAGAGGTCGACGTGCCTCGCGGATGCTCCCGCGGCGGCATGCGCTGGAGAAACGTAAGCGGCATCACCAAGCGATGGACGCTAATTTTCGTGTTTGCAAGCAGGTATAGTCGTCCCGGCAGTTGGGCATATTTCGCCTGCCATGAACTACCGGATCGACGACCGCGACCTCAG
>JAQBPK010000189.1 GCA_028287565.1 Vulcanimicrobiota bacterium | reverse complement strand
CGCAGGACGATTGCCACGTGTTCCTTCGCGAGGACCAGATCGAGCAGGAGGTGAAGTTCCTGATGGACTTCATCCTCGGCTACTACGAATCGTTCGGCCTCACGGCGACGTTGAAGTTCGCGACGCGTCCCGAGCAGCGGATAGGCACGGACGAGATGTGGAATCAGGCTGAGGGCGCGCTGAAGGCGGCGCTCGAGGCGACGGGGCGGCCGTATGCGCTGAAGGAAGGCGACGGGGCGTTTTATGGGCCGAAGATTGATTTTGATGTTACAGACTCGATCGGTCGCGCGTGGCAGCTCGGCACGATCCAGCTCGACTACAGCAATCCCGAGCGCTTCGATCTCACGTACGTCGGTGAGGACAACACGACGCATCGGCCGGTGGTGATCCACCGTGCGGTGAGTGGGTCGTTCGAGCGGTTCATCGCCATTCTCATCGAGCACTTCGCCGGGGCATTCCCGACGTGGCTCGCGCCGGAGCAGGTGCGTGTGCTGCCGATCACGGACGACCAGCGCGATGTGTCGGCGGCGATCGTGGAGCGGATGCTGTCGGCGGGGATTCGCGCGCATCTCGACGATCGGTCGGAGACCTTGAAGTACCGGGTGGCGGAAGGGGCGCGCATGAAGGTGCCGTACATGTGTGTCGTTGGGCGGCGTGAAGCCGAGGCGGACCAGGTGGCCGTGAACACGCGCGGGGCGGGCGAAGGGCAGAAGCCCGCGCCGATTGCCGTCGATGAGTTTGTTCATCGCGTGCTCGCGGAGACGGCGTCGCGGTCGCTCACACTCGAAGCAGGGGCGCGCTAGAGCCGCTCCTGCATGGTGGACGCAGAAAAGCGCAGGCTTCGCTACGCAGAAACCCGCAGAAACCGCAACAAAAAATCTCGCATCACCAGCAGCTATTTCTGCGCTGCCCTTCGCGACGCACGGCGCGTATCGTGAATTACCCGCTTGATCTCGAGACGAGGCCCGAAGTGGAGTAACAGTCCGAGCGTCAGGTGCGAAGCGGCGAGATAGTTGAGCAGTTGCCCGCCGGCAACGGGATCCGGGAGCAAGCCGGTCTTTACCTCGATGATGATCCGGCCTTCGACGATGACGTCCGCGCGATAGACGCCGACATTCACGCCGCGATGGGTGAGGTCGAACCGAACTTCCTGGTCTACCGCGGCGCCTTTATGCCGTAGCTCCACGACAAGCGCCTTTTTGTAAACAGACTCGAGAAAACCATAGCCGAACGCTTGATGCACGGCGTATCCGGCAGCGATCACCAAGCCGCTGAGGTTCTGATCCGGAAAATCAGCGTCGGAAAAGCGCTTGAGGCCTTCGTCAGAATCCGTCTTCACCCATGCAACGTACGAACACGTCGCCGGACCGCAGCATCACGGCGCCGCACCACGCATCAATCGATTGCCGCCAGCGCTCGTGATGCCGTTTGTTCCGAGCAGTTACTGCGTCCTTCTGCGTTGCGAAGCCTGCGCTTTTCTGCGTCCACCATGCATCGCCGCTGATCGCGCACCATTGCGCTGCACGCGCACCGTCCCGCTAAGACCGCACTTGCCGAGGCCGCCGCGCAGAGTGCAGGCGGTCGGTATGGGTCACTGCGCGCGCTTGTTTAGCGCGGCGCCAGCTTCTAAGTTGGTTTCCGGTCCTGCGACGTCGCCGGTCTGGAACAACGGCCCGAATTGTCTTTACCGCGGTAACGATGATCCGAACACGAGCGATCGCGATGGCCGCCTGCATTGCGGCGGCGTATGCAGTGTCCGCCGACGGTCAATCGCAACCGCAGCCTGCGCCAACATGCGCAGAACTGCTTACGACGCCGACGCGGGATTCCCTATGGCTCAATGTGATGTTGAGCGTGCATGCCTACGATCGCGACCGCGATTTGCCTGCGGCAGTACAGTTGACCTTCGGCGAAGCCATCCTGAAACGCCTCGCGCTCCCGAAGCCACTCGGCGTCGACGCCTATGAGATCTCCCGCGACACCGCCCCGGTTCGGACCGCTCATCTGACCCTTCGCGGAAGCTATGGCGCCGTGCTCACGGCCGATGGTCGCGTCATCAACGCTTCCGCGACGGGAGGTGCCCGCAACGGGGGCTTCGACGTCGCGATGCTCGCCGCCATGAACGCCATCGATTCGACCGACCTCTTACCACTGGCCTTCGGAGACGCGCCTAAGGCGGACATCCCCATTCGCCTGGAGATCGCGGCACGCGATTCCGCGAACAGGCGCGGAACCTCGATGCTCAAGCCGTTGATGGTCACGGCATTCACAACGACGACGAGGGAGCGCACCGGAATGACGCCAAGGGTGCCGCCGTCCCCTGTCTTCTCCTTCCCACCCGAGCCGGCGGACTCCGAATCGGGTTTACCACTGTTCCGCTTTCGCGTGCCCGTGCGGGAGGTCACGAGCAGTATGACGCAGATCCCCGGCATTGGTGGCCTGCGCTACCCCTCCGACCGCCATCAGCCCGGGACCTTGGGGAAGGTGCGGGTTTCCTTCGTCGTCGACGCGGACGGCCGAGCGGAGCCGGCAAGCACACAAATCGTCAATGCAACGCAGCGTGAATTTGCCTTGGCGGTGCTCGACGCG
>JAQBPK010000380.1 GCA_028287565.1 Vulcanimicrobiota bacterium | reverse complement strand
GTGTGCGCGATCGCCGCGTGCGCCGCGCCGGCGTTCGCGGCGGACCGCGCGCTGGGCGCCGACGTGCCCAAACCTGCCGTCACCGGCGCACCGTGGACCGAGCGCGAGATCGGCGCGCTCGGCGCGAACGTCGACGCCGCGCTCGCCGGCGCGAAGGTGCTGCGCGGCGCGCATGTGGGCATCTACGCCATCGCGCGCGACGGGCGCGTGCTGTACCGGCGCAATGCCGACGATCTGTTCCAGCCGGCCTCGACGTTCAAGCTGCTCGTCGGCAGCGCGGCGCTCGACACGCTGGGCGCCAGCTTTCGGTTTCGCACCGAAGCGGTCGCGAACGGTGCGGTCGAGGACGGCAAGCTGAACGGAGCGCTGGTGCTGCGCGGGGGCGGCGACCCATTCTTGAACGCCGCCGATCTGGACGCCGCTGCGGCAGCCGTTGCGAACGCCGGCATCACCCGCGTTTCGGGCGGGCTCCTGATCGACGACTCGCACTTCGAGCCGCCGGGCTACCTGCCGGGCTGGAACTGGGACGACTTCAGCTATTACTATGCGCCGGTCGTCAGCGCGCTGTCGTTCGAGGAGAACGTCGTCCACCTCACCGTGACGCCCGGCGCGAGCGCCGGTGCGCCGGCGACCGTGACCGCCGCTCCGATCGGCGCGGTCGGCGTGCCGCCGTCCACGCGCGTCAACCTGCCGGCCGACCGCTGTGAGCCCACGCTGGGTGTGGTCATCATCCCGGCGCCGGTCACCACCGGGCCGGCGGACGCGAAGGATACGGTCGACGTGGAGCGCCTGCCGTGGGGCTGCATCCGCGTGACGGGCACCATTCCGCTGGGTGCGAAGCCCGACGTCGTCGACGCGGCCGTGCCGAGCCCCGCGGCGTACGCGCACGACGCGTTCACGGCCGCGCTCGCCCGGCGCGGCGTCGCCGTGTTCGAGCCGCATCTCGCCGGCGACCCGTGGCCGGGCGCGTTCGATCACCGCGCGGTTCCCGCTCCGAGCCCCAATGCGGCGGTCGTGTGGTCGCACGACTCACGGCCGCTGCGCGACATGCTCGCCGACATGTGGCTGCCCAGCGACAACCTCGTCGCCGAGCTGCTGCTGCGCCAGCTCGGCTTCGTGCAGGGCGGCGCGCCCGGCACCACCGCGAACGGGATCGCGCTCGAGCGGGCCTGGCTCAAAGCGCTCGGCATCGACACCGGCGCGATCGCGATCGAGGACGGCAGCGGCCTGTCCGGCTACGACCGCATCACGCCGCGCGACCTCGTGACGATCCTGCGCCACGAGTGGAACTCGCCCAACCGCGACCTCGTGCTCGACGCGCTGCCGGTCGCCGGCGTGCGCGGCACGCTCAAGGCGTCGTACACCGGGACGGCGGCGGAGCGGAAGATCTTCGCGAAGACGGGCTCCGTGTCGCACGTCAGCACGCTGGCCGGCTACGCCGCCAACGCCAAGCACGGCGCGGTCATCTTCGCGTTCCAGGTCGACGACTGGATCGGCGAGGCCGCGGCGTTGCGCGACCTGCGCGGGCGCGTGCTCTCGCTGCTCGTGGAGAGCTGATGCTCGGCGCGCACTTCGAGGCGGAGATCCGCGAGCAGCCCGACGTGTGGCGGCGCATCGCCGCGTCGGACGGCGCGCGGCGTTTCGCCGCCTCGGTCGCGGGCCGTGACGTGCTGTTCGTGGGCAGCGGCAGCTCCCTGTTCGTCGGCATGCTCGGCGCGCTCGCGTTCCGCCGCCGCGGAATTCGGGCCTACGCGCTCGCCGCGACCGAAGCGCGCTTCGACCGCAACGCGTACCGCGACGCGTGCGTCGTCGCGCTCTCGCAGAGCGGCCGCTCCACCGACCTGCTCGGCGCGATCGACCTGCTCGCGCCGCCGCGGCTGGTCGTGATGACGAACGACGTCGCGGCGCCGCTGGCCGAGCGCGCGGACGTGACCGTCGACTGCCTGGCCGGGCCCGAGCTCGCGGTCCCGGCGAGCAAGAGCGTCACGTCGATGGCGGCGATCCTGCTGTGGGCCGCGGCGCTGACCGGCGGCAAGAAGAACCGCACTGCCGCGACGCTTGAGGAGACGGCCGAGGACGTGCGCGGCTGGCTCGATGGCCCGGGCGTCGAGGACGTGGCGGCGGCGGCGCGCCGGATCGCGCGGCGGCGCAGCGTCGCGGTCGTAGCCGCGGGCTACGGCGTGCCGGTCGCCCACGAGCTGGCGCTCAAGATCAAAGAGGCCAGCTACGTGCACGCCGAGGGGTTTCCCGCGGGCGAGTTCCGCCACGGCAGCTCGGCGATTCTGGACGCGTCCAGCGCGATCATCGGGATCGTCGACGAAGCGTCGCGCGACGTCGTCCACCGCCCGCTGGCCGAAGCCGTCGAGGCGGAAGCGGCGCGCTACGTGATCGGCGCGCGCAGCGGCGACGTCCCGCTGCTCGGCCCGGCGACCGGCGAGGCGTTCAACACGCTGGCCTGGCTCGTCGCGGGCCAGTACCTCGCGCTCTCCATCGGGCGGGCGAACTTCGTCGAGTCGGACGCGCCGCGCGGCCTGAGCAAGTGGGTCGGCTGACCCTGCGGCGGCACAAAAGCTCGTCCGTTCACGCGCCGTTCGCACGCAGGTATCGGCCCCCGCCTTAGACGTACATTAACACGCATCGGACGAGCGTGAGACGACGCCGTTTGTTTTTCTTTTGAGTTTTCGTCGCTCGGGAGCGGGCGGTACGGCGACGGGGGGAACCATGCAGCATCTCGTTCGGACCCGGCTGGTCCGGTTCATCGGTGCGGCGCTGGCCGCGGTCTTCGTCGTACTCGGCTTGATGGGGCCGGTCTCGGCCGCGACGACCGGATCGATCTCGGGCACCGTCGTCGACAGCACGACCGGCAAGCCCGTCGCGGCCGCGGCCGTCACGGCTTCGGCCCCGAGCGGCCGCGGCGCGGCAACCACGGACGCGAACGGCTTCTACAACATCTACAACCTCGCACCCGACACGTACGCCGTGTCGATCCGGGCGAAGGGCTATAACGACGTCCTGGTCTCCGGCGTGACGATCGTCCAGGACCAGAACGTGCAGATCAATCAGGCGGTGTCGCGCGCGATCCAGCAGATCGGCCGCGTCTCCGCGCGCAGCGCGAGCAACCTCGTGCAGCCCACGCAGACCGCGGACGTGTACAACGTCTCGAACCAGCAGCTCACCGCTGCGGCCGGCATCGGCGGGCACCGCACGCTGTACGACGTCATCCAAACGACGGCGGGTATCACGTCGACCGGCGTCGCCGGCCGGCCGCGCATCCGCGGCAGCGACGTCGGTGACGTCGCATGGGAGTACGACGGCATTCCGGTCAACGACCGGCTGACGGGTCTGTTCACGACGAACCTCTCCATCGTCGGCACGCAGAACCTCGAGGTCTACACCGGCGGCTACAACGCGCAGTACGGCAACGCGGCGGCCGGGATCATCAACTCGGTCGTCAAGCGCGGCCAGCGCCCCGGCTTCGGGAGCATCACGTACACCTCGCAGTTCCCGGCGTCCGAGCACGACGTCGTAGCCGAGTACGGAGGCGCGACGCCGAACAACAAGCTGAGCTGGTACTTCTCGGTGGACGGCAGCAACTCGGACCCCGTCTTCGCCAACGGGTACCAGCCCTATGCCATCTCGCAGGCGCTCACGGCGCGCAACACCACGGCGTCGACGATCTCCTCGCGGGACGGCGTCGCAAACCTGCACTACCGCCCGACGGATCGCGACGACGTGCAGTTCCTGTGGCAGACCGGCAATCAAAAGATTCCGTGGGACAAGGCGCTCACGGGCGCGTCGATCCTCGGCATCAAGCAGTGCAACAACGTCGTGGTATCGGGCGGCGCGATCACGAATCCGGGCGTCAGCGACACGGGCCTCCCCTGCCGGATTCCGGTCGTCACGCAGGTCACGGATCCCACCGATCCGACAGGCGTGCGGAAGATCCCGACGGTTACCGGCTTCACGAACACGGGCCTTCAGTATTTTCCGCTCGGGCAGCAGAACGCCAACGTGTGGTACCACTACTCGAACCTGCTCAAGCTGCAGTGGAACCACGTCATCAGCGACAAGCTGTTCGCGCAGTTCCGGCTCGCCGAGAACTTCAACCAGTACGTGTTCTACCAGCCGTTCAGCATCGCGACGATCAACGGCGTCACCACCGCCGGTGCGCCGTTTTTGGCCGGGCAGCCGCTCGGGACGCAGAATCCCGTGCACGTCGCGGGCACCGCTCCGGCCGGGACGCCGGCCGGGCCGGGCTTCGGCTGGCAGGACGAGTACTCCGACCGCCGCTCGCACATGTACATCGCGAACCTCGACCTCACGTTCACGCCGAACGCGCGGTCCACGTACTACGCCGGCTTGGGCTACGAGCGCGATCACAGCGCGCAGCGCTACTTCGACTACTGCGGCTGCGACCAGGCCAGCGGCGGTGTCGGCGCGTTCAACAACGACGGCTCGTTCCCCAATGAGTACCTGCGCGTCGACTATCCGCTCACGCTCCCGAGCGCGTACGTCGGATCGAAGCAGACGTTCGGCAAGCTCACGCTCGAGCCGTCGCTGCGTTACGACGAAGAAACGTATCACATCCCCAACCGGCCCGACACGGTGGACCCCGCGACGGGCGCGGTCACGAAGAGCTACGCGTACGGGCCGTACAGCACGCACGCGCTGAGCCCGCGCTTCGCGTTCTCGTGGGCGGCCGACCCGTACGACTCGATCCGCGGCTCGTACGGCGTCACCACGACGTTCGTCCCGGCGGCGTACGTGTTCAACGACTCGCCGAACGGCGTCGCCGCCGGCGACTCGCGTGCGAACTCGCCGTATTACCCGGACTCGCACTTGGCGAACCAGCGCAACTACAACGTCGACCTGTCATTCTCGCACGCGATGCGCAACGGCGTGGACTCGATCCGCGTCTCGCCGTTCTACCGCCACGCGGTCGACAAGCTCGAGCTCACCAAGCTGTACACCTACACGCCCACCACCGGCAACGTCACGCTGACCGGCACGTCTTTCTTCCGCACGGGCATCCAGAACAGGGCGACCGGCGCGGAGTTCGGCTGGAACCACGTCGTGCGCGGTGACGGCTTCTCGTGGTATCTGTCGGGCACGTACGTCAACTACTGGGGCTCCGTTACGGCGGGCACGCTCGCGGGCGGCACGCCGTACGGCGGGATCACGTCGAACACGTTCAGCGCTCAGAACGCCGCGCTGCGGGAGTTCCTTGCGACGGGACACCTCTTCCGCAATCCGAACCAGCCGCCGTGGAGCATCGCGTGGACGGGCGATTACAACCGCGGACCGTACCACGTGCGGCCGTTCGCGATCTACCAAGTGGGCGCGCCGTACAACGTCACGGGCAACACGTGCCTGGACCAGACCAAGAACCCGATCGGCTCGGCGACGAACGCCTGTCCGCTGGCGCTGACCGACACCAAGGTGCACTTCGCGCGCGCGAACTATTGGGCGGCGATCGACGTCGGCTATGACGTCTACAAGAAGGGCTCGCGCACGGTGACGCTGGGACTGAACGTGCGCAACCTCTTCGAGCAGCCGTACGCAGACGTGTTCCCGGTGGTGAACGCCGCGTATCCGGCGGGACCCAACGCCGAGACGAATACGTACGGTGCGGACAAGCAGCTGCCGAACACGCTGTACTACTACTCCCCGGACGCGCAGCAGCGCCAGTTCCAGCTCTACCTCTCGACCAAGTTCTAGCCGCGCACGGTTTTCCGTGACGGAGCAGGACGTCGCCCACCGGGCGGCGTCCTGTTCGTTTCGATGCACCTCACCGTCCGGCGCGCGTCGTGCGCGCTCGCAGTCGCCGCCGTCGCGCTCGTGCTGCTCACCGCGCAGTCGGCGCAGTCCCCGGCGCCGTTCGCATGGCCGACGCCGCTGCCGTCGACCGCGCCCGCGCCGCAGCCGACCGTGCTGTGGAGCGGCGCGCCCGCGTCGTCGTTCGCGCTCGACGTCTCGCCGCTCGGGGTCTCGCCGGACGGTGTCGCGCAAGCGCTGGTGCGCGTCGTGCTGCACGACGCGCAGGGCAACACCGTGCGGCTGCGCCGCGGCGCGGACTTCGACTACTTCACCGACCGCGGCGAGACGCAGTGGCAGACGCGCCTGCGCTACGGCGGTCCCGCCGCGATCGTGTCGGTGCGCGACGACGGCCCGGTGAACGTGCGCGTCGTCGCCAACCGGCCCGCGGGTCTTGCCGAGCAGAAGGCGTCCTTCGACACGCGCGCGTGGCGCACGCCGCGCGTGGTCGCGGCTGCGATCGGACCGCACGTCGTGCGCGTCGGCTGGTTCCCGCAGCCGCGCGACGGCGCCGTGCGCGTGTATCGCGCGGACGCGCGCGGTCGCCGCATGCTCGCCGTGACGCTGCGCGCGCCGGCGTCCTCGTGGGACGACGATGCGGTGCAGCCCGGCCGCGTCGCGCGCTACGTCGTCGAACGCGCGCACGCAGCGACCGCCGCCGTGCACGCGGACGTGCCGCCGCCGCTGCCCGACAGCACCGCCGGCGCGCTGCGCGGCAAGTCCGCGTGGCTCGCGTTCTCCGGCGATCCGCTCGACGACGCGTCGTACGCGAAGCTCGACGTCGACCAGATCGTCGCAACGGCGGTGCGCGCGGGCCTGCGCTCGGTGGAGCTGCGCCTGGCGTACGGCGCGTTCGACGAGATCACGCCGGACGCGAAAGCGACGATCGACCGGCTGATCGATGGCCTCGCGTCGCGCCGTATCGCGGTGATCGGGTGGACGGTTCCGCGCGCGGCGTCGTTCGACGACCTCGCGCGCAACGCGCAGGTCGCCGCGTACCGCACGCCGGGCGGGCACGGCGTGACGGGCCTGGCGGTCGACCTCGAGCGCGGCGAGGAGTTCATGGGCGACGGGCCGCGCGGCTACGCGGCGCTGCGCGCGTATCTTGCGGCGCTGCGGCGCGCGGTCGGTCCGCGCGTGCTGCTGGTCGCGACGATCGAAGATCCGTACCTCGAGCACCTCGATGAAACCAAGTTTCCGTACCGCGAGATCGCGCGCGACGCCGACGTGCTGCAGCCGATGACGTACTGGCGCATGCTGGGCCCGTGGGACACGATCCCCAAGGTGCAGACGGCGGTCGCGGGATCGGTCGCGCTCGTGCGGCAGCTGGCGGGACGCGACGTGCCGGTCGACGTCGGGGCGCAGACCGGCGTCCTTTCCAAGCGCGGCGCCCCGCCGGGCGACGAGTTGGCCGCGGCGATCGAGGCGAGCCGGCGCGCGGGTGCGATCGGCGTCACGTTCTACGACTGGTCGGGCACCGGGCCGGAACAGTGGGACGCGATCGCGCGGGAAGGCTGGTAGCTCGGGTCTGCGGGCAACCCCGGGAGTTCGGGCACCGCGCGGCCAACACTCCGCGCGACGATGCTCCCCGAGCTCCTGGCGTGGTTCACCGGGAAGGAACAGAACCGGCGGAAATTTCCCCGCAAGCGCAAGCCCTATCGCGCGGCGTACAGCATCGACGGCAAGTCGACGCGCGCGGCGATCGGGCTCGACATCAGCGGCGGCGGTCTGTGCATCCTCACCCAGGAACCGGTCGGGCGCGACGAGTTCGAGGTGCGCATTCAGCTCGACGAGCGCAGCTTGCGCGTGCGCGCGCGGACGGTGTGGCACGACAACGTGCAGCACCAGGGGCGCAAGGTCTGGCGCTACGGTATGCGGTTCACCGGCATCCCCGCGGACGACTGGGACGCGATCATGCGCTACACCACCGACCGGCCGGTCGCCGAGAGCAACAAAGCGCAAGAAGAGCTGACCGCGGTGCGCATGACGCCGGACGACACCGCGCGCCTGCTGCCCAAGGAGCTGCAGACCAGGCTGCTGTCCATGCTCGTCGAACGCAGGCGCCTCGCACCGCTGGCCGACCGCGTGACGCCCCTCGTGCAGTA
>JAQBPK010000320.1 GCA_028287565.1 Vulcanimicrobiota bacterium | reverse complement strand
CGTCCCCGGGGTCACGTCCGCCGACACCGAGAGGTTCCACCCGAGCGAGGAGTCGGTGTACACCGCGACGTTGAGCGCATCGGTGAAGCTGACCGTTCCCGTGATCTGGTTGAGGTTGATCACCGGCAGCGCACCCGCGGAATTGTACGTGCAGCCCGGGCACACGACGAGCGGCGTGGCCGTGTTCAAGGCAGGACTGTACGTGCCCGCTCCGGTCGGGATGTTGATCGCCAGCCGCGCGTCCGGCACGCTGCGGACCGTGTTCGAGAGGATGTACGCGGCGAGCGCGTTCGGGTTGCCCGCGACGCGCGGATCGGGCGGCGTCGCGTTGCCGGTCGCGACACTCGCGTCGAACCGGAACGTCGAGTTCACGTCGTACGGGTTGCGCGCGTAGAAGAAGATGTCGAGGTTCTGGCCCACCGCGAGGTTGCAACCGGAGAGGCGCAGCAGACCTGACGTCCCGGGCGCTCCGTTGACGGCCTGCGTCAGCGAGTTGATGCCGCTCCCGCTGCACTTCGGGCCCGCCGCGCCGGCGCCGTACACGAAGATCGACGCCGCATCGATGCTCCACGGATAGCTCGTGTCGAACAGCTGGCCCGACGTGTTCGCCCACGGGATCGCGAGGCTGACGTCGGTGATCGTCGTCGAGCCGTTGTTGTTGAGCCGGAACACGTAGGCATTGCCCTCGGTGTAATCACCCCACGAACCCACGATCGGCTGGCTGCCGCTGATCTTCGTGATCGCCGGTTGGGGCGGCGGGTGCGACGGGTTGGCCACGTAGCCGCCCGCGAACTCGAAGTTCGTCTGCGCCGTCGTGTTGGCGACGACGAGGTTCGGAATCGTGCCGCCGCCCGGGCCGCCGGCCTGGAGCACGGCGCCGCCGTTCGCGCCGACGACGGTCCACGCGATGGGATACGTGCCGACGGTCGGGGCGGTGGTGTAGTTGAACGTGAGGTCGAGCTCCGCGCCCGGCGGCAGCGCCTTTTGATCGGTGTTGCCGGCGCACGGCGTCGACGTCTGCGGCGGCACGGGCGCCGTGTTGATGGCGCACAGATCGATCAGCCACTGGCCCGCGGTGGCGGTCGGGTTCGCGTTCCACGTCACGCCGCTCTGGTTCGGCGACGTGACGGTGATCGAGTTGGGTCTGCCGCCGGCCGGAACCGTGACGAGCAGCTGGCTGATATACTCGGGGTTCGCGTCGAGCCCGGTCGACGTGTTGACGAGCTTGAAGGTCGCGGTGGTGCCGGCCAGCGCGGGGACGACGCTCGGCGTCACCGACGCGGTGATCTGGTTCAAGTTGAACGAGAACACGCCGAGCTCGGTGGAGTCGAGGTTGGTGGTGCCTGCGACGGCGTTGCTGAGCGTATTCGTCGGCCCGATGTTGAACGCGCCGGCGCCGCCGTAGTTCGCGGTCGCCGCGATCTCCTGGAACGGGAACGACGCGAGCAGGATCGGGATCGTCAGCGTGAAGACCGCGGTCTGGCCGACCGGGATGTTCTTCGTGCCGCTGAAGATCGAGAACGCGTTCGGGCCGAGCGTTGCGTCGCTGTTGATGTTTCCGATCGACCAGTTGCCGGTCTGGCTCACGCCGTTGACGACGGCCGACGTGATCCCCGGCGTCTGCCGCACCGGGTCGACGGTCGGCGGCATCACGAACTCCATCTTGGTGATGGCCGCCGGGCCGCCGTTGTTGTTGACCGTGAACGTGACCGTGTACGTTCCCGTCGTCACGCCGTTCGTTCCCGAGACGTACATCATCTGGTTGTAGCGCGGCGGGTTCGTGCCCAGCGGGTTGCCTGCGCCGTTGTGGCGCCCCACCGCGATCGAGTACGACGGCTCGGTGCTCGTACCGACGATGCCGCTGCCCAGCACGACGAGCCCGTTGGTCGACAGGTTCGTCATCGTGTTGTTGATCTGGCTGGGCGCGATGCCGTGCAGCGGCGTGATCTGCGTGCGCAGCGTGCACGCGGTGGTGCACGCGTTCGTCGCCGCGGCAACGGTCATCGGGATCGGGATCGTCGCGTTGAGCGCGAGCGACTGGCCCGCGACGGCCGGCGTGAGCGTGATCGCGTTGCCCGCGACGGGCGCGATGTTCCACGTCTGACCGGCTGAGTCGACCGTCGTCGCGACGCAGGCGCCCGGGCAGCCTTGGCGGTTGAGCGTGACGACGCCGCCGCTGTCGCCGTTGATCTTGATCGCGGTGATCGGGTCGCCGTTCCAGTTGCCGAACTGCACGCCGGCCGTGTTGCGCAGCGTCGCCGTCACGTTCGTCGGGACGTTCGCCGCCGCGGCGTTCACGTACGCGCCGGCGGGGTTCGTCCACTGGAACTGGCCGGCGTACGAGACGATCTGGAACGACTTCGAGCCGACGACCGCGCCGGCGGTGCGGTCGTAGAGCTGCACCGTGTAGACGTTGGGTGCGAACGGCGTCTGCGTGGCGCCGAACGCGGTGAGGTGCGTCGCGTTGATCGGAAACGCGACGTTGTTCTGCGTGAAGTTCGCACCCGCCGCGGTGAAGGTGGGCACGGCCGACAGGAACTGCGGCGCTCCCAAGAACGTGGTGGCGCCGGTGTCCGACGTCGTGGCGCTGAGCGGCACGCCATTGCCGTTGCTGATCGTGAGCTGGTACACGTGGCCGTTGATGGTCCCGGTGCCGGAGATGTTCAGGCCCTGCACCGACTGGTCGGTGCCGGGCGCGCCCGAGGCGATGTTGATCAAGCCGTCGGTCGCGAACGTGTCGTTCAGATTCGTTCCGGTGGAGGCGCCGTTGTACGGCTGCAGCGTGTTCCAGGTGACCGTCGACGGGTTGAGCGAGATCTGCTGCGTGGAGATCAGGTCGTTTGACGTCGCGTCGAACAGCTGCACGCTGTACGTTCCGACGCTGTTCGCACCGCTCGCCGGCGTCGTGAACTGGCCCGTAAGCGTGCCGTTGGTCGGCAAGACGCCGATCGCGTTCGCGAGAAAGCACGTCGCGCTGTTGCTGTTCGCGGCGCCGGTCGGGATCGAGTACACGCACGGCAGCCCGTTCCCCGACGTGTTGACGAAGCCGAACGCGTAGAAATGCGACGGGTTGAGCCCCGACGCGGACACGTAGACGGTGGAACCCGACGTGAAGTCGTTGGCCTTCGTGGTGAAACCGGAGTTCGAGTAGGTGCCGAAGTTGAGCGTGCCGGCCATGACGGTGTACGCGACCGCCTCGAACGCCTGCGTCGCCGTGTTCTGCACGGCGATCGCCCACACGCCAGAGTACGCGGGATCGGTTCCGCTGCGCGGGTTCACGGCGCCGAACGGGCTGTTGGGATCGCTCGTCGTGCCGCCGGAGTTGACCGACGCCTGCAGCGGCGTGGTGAGGTACACCTGCGCCCAGAACGGATACATCGTTCCGCCCGCCGTGTGTTCGCAGCGGCCCGTCGCATCGGTCTGGAACTGCGTGGTGTTCGCGAACGGATACGGCCCGCCGGTCGCGTAGACTTTCGGCTGCGGGATGTACGCGTAGCCGTCCGGCGCGAAGAGCACGTACTGATAGTTGGTGTTCGGCGTAAGGTTCTGGCACAGCCAGAACACCATGCTGCCGTACGCGATCGTCTGATCGTCGAGGTACGGCTGGTTCGACGTACCGGTGAGCACGATGGAGCCGCCGCTGGCGGAACGCTTCCAGCGCACCTTGTGGTGCAGCAGGTCGGTGAGCTTCGGAATCGGAGGACGCGGGCCGGTGTAGCGCAGCATCCGCGAGGACTGCATCTCACCGCGCGTGAGGCGCGCCATGGCGCTGAGCACGTCGCCGCCGGCACCGTCCACGTTGACCGTGCGCTTCCCGCCCGCAGCCGAGCGCGAGCGGTCGCCGAACGGCAGCGGGGGAGGCGTGGGGGCGGCCGTGGCCGTGCGAACGCCGCCTGCCGCGCGCTGAGCCGACTGTGCCGACTGCTGCGCGAGTGCGACGAACCCGCCGGCGCTCAAGACCGCGCCGACGACGACGATGGCGACGAGCACCAGCGTCCGCGTCAGGTGTAGCATGTACTCTCCGGAATCCGTTCCGTCGTTACGTGAGTGTTGCGGTTGCGGGCGCGCTAGCGCACCGTGATGTTCGCCTGTCCCGCGACGAGGTTCGGGCCGCCGTAGTCGACGAGCGCGACGACGGAGTACGAACCGGGCGCGAGCTTCTTGCCGACCGCGTCGATCAGCCGTTTACCGGACCGTTCGACGAGCAAGCCCTGCGGGAAAGTGACGCGGTCGACGACGGCACTGCCTTGTTTGATCTCGACGCGACCGCTCAAATAGATGTGCGCGTTCCCCGTGTTGCGGAAGTCGACGAGATAGTGCTGGCCGTCGGAGAGCGACTGGGTCTTCACGTCGTTCACCTCGCCGCCGATGCGCGTCGAGTCCGGGATCATCACGTAGATCTTCGATGCGATGCGCTCCACGATCGAGAGGCCGGGGCCTTTGCGGGTGGGGCGCGTCGTGAAGAACACCAGGTTGCTGTACTCGCCGGCCGCGTTTGCCGGGACGTCGACCGAGAACCGCACTTGCGCGAAGGTTCCGGGCTCGAGGTCGAACTCGCGCGGGTTGATCGTGATCGTTTTTGACAGCGAGTAGATGGACTTGCCCGGCGCGGTGAACGCGTAGTTTCCGGTCGGGCCGACGGCGTAGTCCGCGAGCGACGCCACGATGTGAACCGGGGCGCCGCTCGTGTTGCGGACGGTGATGGGGAACGTCTCCTGCTTGCCGGGCTGCGTCTGCAGCTCGTACTTCGCCGGGGAGACGTCGACGGAGATGTCCGCTGCGGAAGGGGCGGAGAGGAGGAGCCCGAGGACTCCCGCCACGCCGGCCGTTCGCAGCCAAAACGAAGTGCGCATCACGTTATAACTCTCGGCTACTCGGCGCTGCGACTTCACTCCGTTGACGCGGTCGTTACTGAGGAACGACCGCGATCGTCAGGATGCTCGTCTTGTTGCCCGACGCCGCGGCGCCGCTCACGTTGAGCTGAATGTCCTGACCGAGGAACTGGAACGCCGCGCCGTTCACGGCGCCCGTGAACGTCAGCGGTCCGGGCGTGCCGACGAGCGCAGTGTACTGCGGCGTCGCGGTCACGTCGGTACCACCGGTTGCGGGGTTGCCCGCCGCACCGAAGGTGCCCACGGTGCCCTGCGAGGCCGCACCGATCGCCGTCAGAGCCGGAAGGCTTCCGGCAACCTGGCAGCTCGCGGTGTACGCGGCCGGGTTGCCGCTCGCGGTGGACGCGCTCGGCTTGGCAGCCAGCGCCGTGTTGTTCGGGATGACGCAGACCTGCGTACCCGCGGCGAGCACGTCGAGATACTCGTAGACCAGCACGCCGCTGGCGTCGTTCGACAGAAGGCCGATCGACAGGGCGTTCTGGTACAGGCAGCCCGTGTAGCCTGCGCCCGGAGGCGTGACGCCGCCGAACGTGAGGCTCGCCGTCGCCTCGACGACGCCCGCGGAGCAGTTGCCGGCGACCGACGGGAGGATGCTGGCGGCCGTCGCCTTTTGCGGGCCGCCGTTGATCGTGGGATCGTAGTTCGTCGCGATCGAGACCTGGGCGGTCGCGTTCACGGTGTACTTGAGCTGAGCAGATCCGTAGACCGTCGTGGCAGCCATGCTGGGCGCTGCCGTGGCGGTCGCGATCCCCAGCATGACGAGAGCAGCAACTGCTCTTTTCACGTTCGAATCCTTTCGAGAAGGGACGCTTGATGGGAAGAGGCGAGCACGCCCCTCTCCTGGTTCTTCGAACGGACCGACCTCACACATTAGGCCCTTCGGCCCATATAAGACGACTTAACGGAGACTTAGCGAGTAGTTTTGGCCTCGCTTGGTCACGACCGTCGCGGTGTACGGCAGGCCCTTGTGCCATAGCCGCATGTCGAAGCTGAAGACGTGCCCGCTCGGCTTGGGAAGTACTACTTTGTAGCCGTCCTCGAACAGGAGCGAGTCGCCTTCCTCGACCGCGGCCAGCGTCTTGAGCGTCACGCGAATCGTGTGGCCGGGCTCGGGCGCGTGCGGGCTGAGGCGCGTCGCGAACAGCGGGATGCGCGGGTCGACCGGGACCAGCGCGGTACCGTCGGTCACGTCCTTGCGGTGCGCCGTCACGCTGAGCGCGTAGTCGCCCTTGGCGAGCGACGGCACGATGACCGCGGCGCTCCACAGGCCGAGCTTGGGATCGAGCCGCAGCGGGAAGCCGCCGAAGACGTCGCTCTCGACGGCCATCTCCTTCACGTCTTTGGCCGCGGTGCGCGCGACGATGCGCAGCAGCGCGCCGGGCGGCGCGGTCGCCGGGTCGGTGGTGATCTGAATCGGCTGGCGCTTTCCGTCGTTGAACGTGTAGACGACTTGCTTCGCGGCCGCGCCGAGCTTGAAGACCATCCCGGACACGGACGCGCCGCCCGCTACCGCGACGGGGCCGTCGGGGCCCGAGAGCACGCTCAGGCCGTCCGGGATCGTGTCGGGATCGACGGTGAGGGTGTACGTTCCGGGGGGCATGTTGTCGAGGAGGAACGCGCCGTCGTCGTCGGTGATGACGGCGTGCTCGCCGGGCTGCGCCACCACGTAGGCGTTCTTGAGCCCGCCGAGCTGGCCGAAGCCGCCGTCGCCGGGCGCGAGCACGTTGCCGGCGATCGAGCCGAGCGGGGTCGCGACGAAGTTCAGCGGCGTCGACGTCCCGGGCGTTACGGTGACGGTCCGCTTCTTCTCGGTCACGAACGCAACGGTGGACGGCAGCGTCGACTCGACGATCTCGACCGCGTGCGGGCCCGGGCTCAGGCGGCCGATCGAGTAGTGCCCGTCGGGCGTCGTCATCACCGTCTGGATGCCGTCGACCGCGATGCCCACGTTGCCGAGGCCGCGCTTCTGGCCGTTCGCGTCGGCCACCATCACCGTGCCGCCGACCCCGGCGAAGTTGCCGACGTTGAACGAGACCGTCAGCGTCTGCCCGCCCAGCACCTGGATCGCCTGGTACTCCCGGTCGGTGATGAGCCCCGGCGAGATGGTCGCCGGGTCGATGCGGATCGTGTGCGTGCCCTGCGAGACGAAGCGGAATTCGAACTCGCCGTTGGAGTCGGTGCGCTGCGTGGTGCGGCCGTCCAAGATGATCAGCGCGTTGTTGTAGCCCTTGAGCGCGCCCGCGTTGTACGCGAACGGCGATGACGAGGTCGAGTAGGTCACCATGCCGCGGATGACGGCCGGCAGGTTGGGGTTGGCGCGGCCCGTGTTCGCGCGCGCGCCGAACCCGAACGGCCCGACGATCGAGGCCTGGATGCCGCTGCCGTGCCCGCCGCCTAGGCCCGTCTGCCGGAAGACGTCCCCGCTGAGCTGCAGCGAGATCACGCTCGAGAGGCGGCGAACCAGCGCGACGCTGGTCTGCGTGAGCTGCGACGTGATGCCGTTGTTGTTGCTGGACTCCATCGTTTGCGTGAGCTGCACGTCGAGCTTGCGGCCGACGGCGCGCCGGTAGGTGAACGTCTGCGCGAGGCCGTCGCCGGCGCCGGCTCCGCCGGTCGAGCTGCTGCGCGTCAGTTGGTACGCGGCGGTCCCGCCGAGCATCGCGCGGCTGGCGCCCAGCGCGAACTGCCGCTGCTGCGCCGTGCCGGTCGCCGCCGTCACCGACGACGCCTGGAGGGTCTCGAAGAGCGAGAGTCCGCGAACGGACTGCGTCAGCGTCAGCCCGCCCGTGCGGTCGAGCGACGAGCTCGTGCCGGAGTGCGTCGCGTCGAGCCCGGCGACGTACTGAATCCCGAAATGCGTCCAGCTGCGGCCGCCCGAGACCGTCACGCGGTTGTTGTGCTGGGCGTCGCCGGGGATCTTGTCGTCGGTGTGGCCGAAGTTGACGTTGACGTCGCCGAAGCGCTCGGAATGGCGCCGCAGCGAGAGGTCGGCGGACAGGCCGGCATCCATTGAGCCGGTGAGCGTGCGAAAACCTGCGGGGTCGTAGCGCAGCCCGAGCGATGCGTACGTGGACTTTCCTTGCAGGTCGGCGTGGAACGCCATCGCGGCCGTCGACCCGTCGGGGGCGCCGGTGACGCCGTGCGTCGAGGAGATCGCCAGCTCCGTCTCCGTCGAGAGCTTGGCGCCGTAGCGCTTGTAGCCGATGTCCGTGATCGACTGGCGGCCGCCGTGCTGCTCGCCCGCGCCGATGAACTCGGAGGCCGAGAACGATCCGCCCAGCGCGTTGAAGTTGCGGCGCAGGCCGTACACCCGGTACGTCTCGCCGTCGGGCTGCTGCGCGGTCGCGGCGAGCCAGCTGACGTCCCCGTTGCGCACCGGGATCGCCAGGTTGACGCCGCGGGCGAAGCCGCCGATCTGGAGCTGGCTGTCGCTGGGACCGCTCACCTGGCCGTAGGTGAGCCCGAAGCGCGGCGTGCGGTAGCCGACGATCAGCGAACCGGCGTTCAAGGTGCCGCCGCCGTAACCGAAGGCGCTCGAGATCGACATCGCGCTCTGCTCGGTCCGGCGCTCGACGTTCATCGAAAGCGCGGTCGAGTAGTTGTCGGCGCCGGCGGAGAGGCCGTTGCGGGTGGAGCGGTTCAGCGCGAGCTGATAGGTGCCGTCGCCGCGGAACACGATCGGGCCTTGTCCCAGCCAGCCGCGGCGCCGGCCCGGCCCGGGTGCGGGCGTGGGCGATCCGGCCGGCGCCGGAGCGTCGAGCGCGATCCGCGTCGCAGGCAATGGAAGGTGAAGCCGGACCGCCAGGAGCGGAGCCGCGCGGAGCGCCGTGTCCGACGCGAGGCAAAAGAGCGAGGCGGTCAGACACGCGGCGCCCGCGGCCGCGATCACGCGGCGCAGACGGTGTCGCACACCCGTAGCATCGGCCGGTGCCGGGGGCGACCTGCAGCCGCTTGGTTCAAATTGAGTTAACGCCCGATCGCGTTAAGTCCGCGGCGCGCAGGTGCCGATAGGATGCTTAGGGGGATCGGGTGCCCCGCGCCCAGGGACGGGCAGCTTCCATGGAGGGAAGACGCACCACCAGCATGGACGTTCGAGGTCTAGCCGATCTCGCGCTGAGCGCGGGATTCAAAACGCAGCAATCATTAGCGAACGACGTACGTCGTCTCGCTTCCGGTTTGCGCGTGAACACGGCTGCCGACGATCCGAGCGGGCTCGCGATCGCGGAGACCCTCGCGTCCAAAGTGGCCGGCCTCGACCAAGGCGTCCACGAGATTCAAAACGCCAGCAACGCGCTCAACGTCGCCGAAGGCGCGATGAGCTCGATCGGGCAGATCCTGCAGCGGATGCGCGCGCTGGTCGTCGAAGCGCGCAGCGATCTGATGAGCGTCGCGGACAAGAACAACGTTCAAGCCGAGCTCGACCAGCTGCGCCAAGAGATCGACAAGATCGCTCAAAACACGAGCTTCAACGGCCGCGCGCTGCTGGACGGCAGCGCGTCGAGCCAGATTCCGCTGTTGACGCGCCAGCTGCTCATCAACTCCGATCTCGCCGGCGGCGGCACGCTGATCGACACGACGACCGACCCGCAGCAGCCCAACGTTCCGACCACCGCGCCGCAGTTCGCGAACCTGCTGACCGTCGATTCGTACGACCCCGTAACGGATACGCTCTCGATCACGGTCACGATCGGAAGCCAGGATGCCGCGAACTTCGGCGTCGACCAAACCGTTTCGCTCCAAGTGCCGAACGGCTCGAACACGCCGACGCTGCTGAGCCCGCCGGCGCTCGGCTCACCGACGTTCTCGCAGTTCTCGCAGAACGGCGCCGGACCGCAGGTGCTCTCCTTCAACATGGGCACGCTGACTGCGGCCGACGTCGGGAAGAGCGCGTTGATCGTGTCGCTGCCCAATCAGGTCAAAGCGCCCGGCTCCGCGCTGCAGATCAATAGCGGCGACGCCGAAGGCGCGGTGATCTCGGTCGACATCGCCGGAATGAGCTCGGTGAACCTCGGCGTGAACCAGGTGCAGCTCGGCAACGACCTGCAGAACCAGGCCGCGGAGTACCGCATCGACTACGCGCTCGAATCGCTGGGCGGCGCGCGCGCGCAGATCGGCGCGCAGACCGTGTCGCTGCAGGAAGCGGCCAACGGCGGCAACATCGCGAGCGTCAACACGCAGGCCTCGGAGAGCGCGATTCGCGATCTCAACGTCGGCGCGGCCGTTACGACGTTCACCCGCGACCAGATCCAGAACCAGTTCCAGAACACGCTCATCGCCGACGCCGAAAAGCTGTCGCAAAACATCGCGACGCTGGTCTCGCTCTCGATCGTGCACTAGTTAACGATCAATTTACCGGCTCGGGAGACGGGACGGCGGCCACCTGCCGAACACCCTGGTGATCCATCCAGGGAGGATTTTGCATGTCGCAGGGCCGTTCGATCGCCGTTTCGTTGGCGTTGCTGCTCGCCGCAGGGTGCGCCTCGGGAAGCACGACGCCCGCGCCGGCGCCCGCGCAGCAGCGGCCGCAATCCGTCGCGCAGTATCCCGCGGAATCGTCCGCGGCGCGCCATATCCTCGCGAACGTGGGCCGCAGCGGCGCGACGAGCCGCTCGCCGCAAAGCTGGGACGGCCGCGATGATGCCGACGACGACGGCGGCTGGGGCGAGCTCACGCTGCCCGCGATCCAGTCCTGCGGCAACGGCACGTACGCCACCGACTGCACCATTTGGGTGTGGGGCACCAATGGCACCGGCAGCTCCGGCGGCACGCGCAGCGTGGTGCGCTCGGCGCAGTCGGTCAACGCCGGAACCCCGCCCGCGCTGAACTTCTGCCGCGACGCAGCGCTGCTCCCGAGCGATCTGGGCGCGCCGGCGTCGCCGATGACCGGCCTTGCGACGAGCTCGTTCTCGCTGAGCTACTCCGGCACGAAGGCGACGCCGATCATGTCGTTCGCGACCCGCTGGTGGAACGTGAAGCTGGAGCGCTCGTTCAGCGGCACTTCCACGTTCGCGCCCGCCGTCGCCGTCACGCCGCTGCTCGCCGGCGGTGCCGCGCGCGGCTGGCTCGTCTTCTTCACCTGGAGCTGGCCGTCCGACATCCTGCTCGTGCCGTACGCGATCAACGAGATCCAGGTCGCGGCGGCCTCGTCGCCGCTCGCGATTCCGGCCGGCGGCTCGGCGCCGCTCGGCGCATTCGACTGCCTGGGCCGCAAGATCACCGCCCGCAAGCGCGGCTCGGCCTTCGGGTTCAATGCGGCCCTGACGGCCGCGTCGCTCACGTCGGCGGGCAGCGAGCTCAACGTGCCGGTGTTCGGGGGCGCGAATCCCGCCGGCTCGATCGGGTTGAGCGACGACCGCGGCGCGCGCACCAGCGTCCCCGTCGTCGTCGCGAGCGCGTCACCGGCGCCGAGCCCCACACCGCCCGGCCGCTAACACCCGTTCGCCGAGGACCGTGTCCGCGTAGGGCTGCCGCGAGGCGGCCCTACTTCGTGACCGGGCTCTCGCGCTGCGGCGGCGGCGGAATCGGCGGGACGATGCTGTTCTGCTGCGGATCGTAGTGCTCGCCGTTGGTGGCGTTGAGCACCTTGAAGACCACGTACTCGTGCGGGCGGCCCTTGTGCCGCCCGCTCGTCCCGAGCCCTTCGCCGTCATAAACGACCAAGTGCACTTTGCGGTCGTCGCCGGTCGCGAGCGCGTAGCGCAGCCGCACCCGCTCGCCGGGCGCGGCCTTGGCGACGGTCGCGTCGAGCTCCGCGCGCTGGGCCGCGTCGAGCGGAATGCCCCCGGGCTGTCCCGCGAGGGCGACGGGCGCGTTGGGCGGACCGCCCGCGGCCGAAGCGCTAGACGCGCTCGCGGCGCTCGCCGTGCTCGGCACCGCCCCGATCGACGGCGATGCCGATGCGGTGCTCGTGGTGGTTTGCTTGGGGGCGGAGCAGGCACAAAGCAACGCCGCGGCGACAACCCCCGCCGCGAACCGGATGGACATGGACGACGGCTTCACGGTCGCGCGCCGCCGTTCCCCGTGCCGAAGGTCGCGCGCGCTTGACGCCCAAGCGTACACTTGAAGGTGGATTCCTCGTTAGGTGAGGCGTCCACACGCAGATACGCCGCTGCCCGGAAAGGTCGAGAGACCCCGACGTGGTTGACCAGGCTCCGCCGAATCAAGGCGGCGCTCAATGCGGCTGAAGCGGGAGGTTCGCTCCCGGTTCGATGGCGTGTGGTGCTGAAGCTCGACGTTGAGGACGTGACGTCCGCGCGCAGGCGCGGTCGGACGCCATCGCGCCGAGTGGCCGGACGGGGAAACTACCCCGGACCGGTTTTTTCTTTGCAGAGAGGGGGTGACACATGGCGGCTGCGACATTCCACGAAGGCTTCGTCTCCGAGCTCATCGGCCGCCCGGCGATGGTGGAGCGCGACGGCGCGCGAGAGACGGTCGGGAAGATCGCGGACTTCGTCGTCGAGCATCCCGAGGACACGTTTCCGCGCATCGACGCGATCATCGTGAAGACGCGCTACGGCGAGCTCGCCGCGCCGATCGCCGAAGTCGCATCGCTCGACACGGGCGGCGTGGTGCTGACGGCGCCGCCGAAGATCGTGCGCCCCCCCGACGACGAAGCGCTGTACTTGGTCGAGGACCTCTTCGACAAGCAGATCGTCGACGTCGACGGCCGCAAGGTCGTGCGCATCAACGACATCGAGGTCGCGCGCACCGGCGGCGCGCTGCGCGTCGTCGCGGCCGACATCGGCGTGGGCGGGCTGCTGCGCCGGCTCGGCGCCGCGAAGCTTGTCCCCGGTTTGGTCGACCGCATCCCGCGCTCGCTGATCGCGTGGGACAACGTCGCGCCGCTGCACGACCTCAACCCGACGCAGATCCGGCTGTCGGTGAGCGAGCACCGGCTTTCGCGCCTGCACCCCTCCGAGCTCGCCGACATCATCAGCGAGCTGTCGTCGCAGGACGCGGCGCGCGTGGTCGGCTCGCTCGACGACGAGCGCGCGGCCGACGCGCTCGAGCACCTCGACGCGGACGTGCAGCGCTCGATCATCGACGACCTCGGCACCGAGCGCGCCGCGGACATCATCGAGGAGATGGACTCCGACGACGCGGCCGATCTGCTCGGCGATCTTCCGGAAGAACGCCAGGAAGAGCTGCTGCGCGAGATGGACGCGGAAACGGCGGAAGACCTGCGCGAGCTGGTCGCGTACGACGAGGACACGGCGGGCGGACTGATGACCACCGACTATTTCTGGATCTATCCGCACCGCACGGTGACGGCGACGATCGCGAAGATTCGCCAGATCGCGCCCGAGACCGAGTTCATCTACTATCTCTACGTCACCGACCAGTCGGAGAAGCTGCTGGGCGTGCTGTCGCTGCGCACGCTGCTGCTCTCGGCGCCCGACGCGACGATTCACAGCATCATGGACACCGATCTCATCACCGTGCGCACGGACACGAGCGCGGAGGACGTCGCGGGGACGATCGCGCGCTACGACATCCTCGCGTGCCCGGTGACGGACGAGCACGGCAAGATGCTCGGCCTCGTGACCGTGGACGACGCCATCGACGCGATCATCCCCGAGCGACTGACGAAGCAGCTGCCGCGCTTCACCAAACGCGCGCAGCGGCGGCGCGCCGAAGCGGCGAGCTAGCATCTTGCTGTTCCGCCGCAACTGGCGAATGGTTCTCGCCTTCTTAGCCGTGCTCGGGCCCGGCTTCGTCACGGCGTCCGCCGGCAACGACGTCGGCGGCATCGCCACGTACTCCGCCGCCGGCGCGAAGTTCGGCTACGCGACGCTGTGGGCGCTCGTGGCGCTGACGGTTTCGCTGATCGTCGTGCAGGAGATGGCCGGACGGATGGGCGCGGTCACCGGCCAGGGTCTGGCGGGATTGATTCGCGAGAACTTCGGCTTGCGCACGACGTTCCTCGCGATGCTCGCGCTCTTCTTCATCAACACCGGCATCACCGCGACGGAGTTCGCCGGGATCGGTGCCGCGTCCGAGATCTTCGGCGTGTCGCGCTACATCGCGGTGCCGGTGTCGATGCTCGTCGTGTTCGCGTTCGTGCTGCGGCTGCCGAACAAGATCGTCGAACGCACCTTCGTCGTGCTGTCGCTGATCTATCTCGGCTACGTGGTGTCCGGCTTTTGGGCGAATCCCGACTGGGGCCAGGTCGCGCGCGGCGCGTTCGTTCCGACCATCGACAAGAACCCGGCGTTCTTGGTCACCATCGTGGGCCTGATCGGCACGACGATCTCCCCGTACATGCAGTTCTTCCTGCAGTCGGCGGTGGTCGACAAGGGCTCGCGCGCGCGCGACCTGCCCGCGATCCGCGCCGACATCATCGTCGGCTCGGTGATCGCCATTGCTCTCGCCGGCTTCATGATCATCGCCAACGGCGCGACGATCTATCAGGCCGCGCTGCACACGGGCAAGCCGCCGCTCGACATCGACACCGCGCAGGCGCAGGACTTCGCGCTCGCGCTCAAACCGCTCGCCGGAAATTTCGCCGAGCTGCTGTTCGCGTTCGGCATCCTCAACGCGGGGATCTTCACGGCAACGGTACTGCCGCTCTCGACCGCGTACATCGTGTGCGAAGCGTTCGGCCTCGAAGCGTCGCTCGACCGCCGCTTCCGCGAAGCGCCCGTCTTTTACGCGCTGTTCGCCGGTGCGATCGTGCTCGGTGCCGGGCTGGTGCTGCTGGTCCCGAAGGCATCGCTGCTCAAGCTGATCTTCTACGCGCAGGTCGTGCAAGGGGTGCTGCTCCCGTTCGAGCTGGTGCTGATGCTGCGCATCATCAACAACCCGCGCGTGATGGGCACCTACGTGAACGGCAGATTCGGCAACATCGTGGGCTGGTCGACGGCGGTCGTCATCGGCGGGCTGGCCATAGTCTACGTCTGGCAGCAGCTCGGGCCCGGCGCGGGCGGCTAATCGTGTGCGTTAGAGCGCGCCGACTCCGTTCAGAGAGCCGTTGCCGGCCGGCGCGCTGTACCCTTCGCTTGCCGCGCAGAGATAGGTTCCGCACGAGCCGTTGCGGCCCGACGTCACGGGGTTGAGCGCGTCGGCATGCGCGTAGATGTACGAGGCGTTGAGCAGCGCGCTCTTGCCGTTTCCGGCGAGCGCGATCGCACCGGCGACGATCGGCGCGGAGACGCTCGTGCCGCCGTACGTGCGCCATCCCGGCGAGCTGCTGAGATAGCTGTCGTAGACGGAGACGCCCGGATTGGGATCCGCGAACGCGGCGATGTCGTTGGACGTGCGCGTCGTGCAGCCGGTGTCGTGCTGCCATGCCGGTTTCGCGATGTGCGCGCTGCACCCGCCGCCGGTCGCGGCCCAAACGGTTTCCGCCCAGCCGCGCGCGCTGCCGTCGCGGGCGAGCGAGGTGCCGCCGACCGAGATGACGTGCGACGACGATGCGGGCCACTGCGCGCCGGCGCCCCAATCGCCCGCGCCGAACACGAATGGGACGCCGATGGCGTAGGCTGCATCGTTCTCCGATGCGCTCTCGCTCAAGCTGTAGCTGTCGCTCACGACCGTCGCACCATCGGCGACCGCGGTCTTCGCTGCCGCGAGCAGCGCTTCGGGCGAGTCCGAGCCGGCCTCGACGACGATGATCTTGCACTTCGGGCAGACCGCCGAAGCGACTTGGACATCGATGGACGACTCCTGGCCCCAGCCTTGGTTACCGGAAAGCAAGCCACCCAGAAGACCGCCCGGGGTTATCTTCTTGAAGCAGCCGTTTGCGCTCGTGCATGGCGGCAGCCCGAAGGTCGCGCGGTAAACGGCGAGGTCCGCCTCGAGCTTCGGGTTGTCGTAAGCGACGGCGATCCCGATCACCTGGCCGGCTCCGGCGGTGCTCGACGGCAGGTCGTACGCATCTTGAAGGTCGGCGGGATGAAGGCCCGCCAGCGAGCTCGCAGGCGTCCCGGCGGGCAGACCGCGCGGTCCCGGCCCGGGGATCACGTGGCACGTGATCCCCGACGTGACCCCGCACGCGAGATTGCTGACGAGCCCGACCACGGTGCCGATGAGGCCCGGGTTCGGCGTCGGCGTCGGGGACGGATCGACCGGGACGGCCCTCAGCGTCGCAGGCGAACGCGTTCCTCCGCCGTCCGGAACGACCGTGCCCGTGCCCTGCGAACAGGCCGCAAGCCCGATCACCGCGATCAGCGCGAGCAAGAAACTCGATTGCTTCATTTACGTCCTCCGTGCCGTTCGAGCAAGCCGGCAACTGTGCCGACGCTCACTAGCCATCCTAGCCTACAACCTCTACCTTACCCACTTTGGGACTCTTGTCCCCCTACAAGACCAACCATCGCCTCAACAATTTCGGGGTCGAGCTGGGTCCCTCGACTCCGGGTCAGTTCTTCGAGCGCGCGGCTCGGAGCCATCGGCAGACGGTACGGCCGGCGTCCGATCATCGCGTTGAAGCAATCCGCCACCGCCACGATCCGGGCGGTCAGCGGGATGGCCGATCCAGGCAGACCATCCGGGTAGCCGCGCCCATCGAGCCGCTCGTGGTGGCTTCGCACGGCCGGCGAGAACACCCGGAGCTCCGGGATCCGGCGGACGATGCCTTCGCCGGCCGCGGCATGCGCGCGCATCACGGACCACTCGCGCTCGTCGAGCGCTCGCGGAGCGTTGAGGACTTCGAGCGGCGTGAGCGCCTTGCCGATGTCGTGGAGCAGCCCGCAACGCGTCACGAACGTGACTTCGGCCGCTTCGAGCCCTAGGCGGCGGCCCAGCCGCGTGCACCAGCCGGCCACGGCGCGCGAGTGCTCGGAGGTCAGCGGATCGCGCGCCTGCAGCCGCACGATCAACCCGTCGATTCGCGCGTCGATCTCATCGAGCGGCTCGTCCGCGACACGCGCGAGCGGACGCCAAGACGCTTCGACGATCACGCGAACGTCTTCCGCGAGAGAATCAACGGCGTTTTGCGGGAGCGGACGATCCGTCACCGCGTGGACCGTGCGCGCCAACGCGTCCGGAAGATCGAGCAAGACATCACGCAGCGGCGCGACGTCACCGTACGACGAGCAGATGCCCGCAAGCCATTCGAACAGCGCAAAGCGTTCGGCGTCGTCTCCCGCCGCGGCGACCCGGCGAACGAACTCCTCGATCACGGCGCCGGAGACGAGCGGCGCGTCCGCGCCGAGCAGGCGCCGCCGCAGCTCGTCGCCGATGCGCCGGTCGTGCTCGAGGAGTCCGGGCGCGAACACGTTCGTCATGCTCTCGCCAGCGGCAACGCCGCGAGCAGCTTCGCCAGCCCGGACAGCTCGTTGCGGTGAAGGCCGTCGAACGCTTCCAGCACGGTCTGCGCGCTCGCGTTTCCTTGCCGGCGCGCGATCACGACGTCGACCGCGCGAGCAAGTGCGCCGAGCCTTCCGGGCGGCGGCGAAATCGGCGCGGCCGGCGGGTCGCCGGTCAACGCAGCGGCGAGCCGGGCCAAGATCCGCGCGCGGACCACGTGCTGCGAAGAAAGATCGTCGCGCTGCAGCGCTTCGGCGAACCGGCTCAGCGCGTCCCGCGCGGCATCCGTCATGCCGGCGCCGGCGGCGTAGAGCGCGATCTCGGCCCAGCGCAGCGCCTCTCGATCGCTGTACTGCTGCTGATTGCCGCTGGGCGCTAGAATCCCGTAGGCCGACGAAAACGCGCCCTTCCACGCGGCGGTGAGCGCGCGTGACGGCAGCAGACCCTCCAGCGTCGGCGATGCGCCGTAGTGGACGTCGAACTCGCGGAGATCCCGCTCGAGCCGTTCGATGGCGGCGACGTCTCCTCGTTCGACCTGCAGCTCGTACGTTGCCACGATCGCGTACAGGTGGAAGTCGAGGTTTCCCGATCGAATCGCGCAGTCGCCGAGACGGTCCAGGTAGACGAGACTCTTCGACGGGCCTTCCTCGTCGTACGCGATATTGTAGAGCACGCTATATGCGCCGAACGCCATCACGTACAGGTTCGCCTGTTCGGCGAGAGCGGCGCCGATCGCCGCAAAATCCCGCGCTTGCGAGGCTTCGCCGGCGTAAAGCTCGACGTAAGACGCGCGCGTGAAGAGGTGCGCGCGCGCTACGAGATCGAGACCGTCCGCCAGCATCAGCGCTTGCCGCAGCACCCGCCGCGCTTCGTCCGGCCGATGTGCGATCAGATACGCTTCAGCGAGAACGGAGAGGATCGCCGAGCGCTGCTCGATCGCGAGCGTATCGTCGCCGGCATACGGAACCAGCAGCTCGACGGCATCGCTGCGGCCCCGCCGGACGATGTCGCGCGCGAGCCGGCACGCGGCTTCCGCGGAGACCGACCGCGATCCGGCACGCACGATCGCGTGGCGAAACCACGCTTCGGACGTATCCGTGCGGCCCTGCCGGGATTCGCGCGTCGCGCGCAGCAGCGTGACGACGGCATCCTCGTCCGCGCCGTCCTCGACCTGATCCAGCGCGGCATCGACGACATCGACGTCGCCACGATCGTCCAGCTCGAGACCGCGCGTGCGCAGGAGGCGCCGCATGCGGTCTTCGAGCTGCGCCGCAACGGCGAGCTCGAGGGCTTCGCGTATCCGCCCGATCGTTTCGAGCGCGTTCACGGAGCGCAGCGCGACGCGCCGGTACTCTGCGGAAGTCTTGCGCAACGTGGCCTCGGCGCACGAACGCAGCGAATCGTCGTAGCGATAGCCCGTCTCGCACGGATGGACGATCAAATCGCCCAGACGCGATCCCGCGGCGAGCAACGGATGCAAACCCAGCCCGGCTGCCTCGAGGACTTTATCATCGAGAAAGTGCAGCAGGCACGTTTCGAGCACGTACGCTTTCTCGCCGGGCGAAAGGCTGCGCAGCAGCGTTTCGCCCGGGTCCTCGCCGGCGGGCGGCGTCGCGCCGGTGTGCAACGCGTACACGATGTCGAAGGCGCGGCCGCTCGCCGCATCGACGATGTTTTTCAGCGTCCGCTCGTCGAGCACCGCGCCGCATTGGCGCGCGGCCGCACGCGCTTGCGGGACGCTCCATCGCAGATCGTCCGCACCGATCGGCATCGCGATGACGTCGTCCGCGAACCAGCGCGGCACCGGTAGATCGGCGTCGTCGCGCGCGCCGATGACGATGTGCGGTCCGCGGCGGCGCTGCCGAACGAGCGCCTCGACGAAGTCCGCGAACGCTCGGGTCTCGGGTCCCAGACAATCGACCGAGTCGACGACGACCGTCACGTCGGTGTCTTCCAGATAACGAGCCAGCCACCGCGCCAGCGAGCCGGTGCGCTGCGGTCCGTCGGCCGCGCGCGCGTACGCGCTCGCAAAGGCGAGGCGCGCGCCCGGCGCAACGACGCGCAAGGCGTCGCACATCACGCGCGTGGCATCGCGGAACGTCGCCTCGCCCGACGCGAGGTCGATGAAGACCGCCGACTGCCGCGCGCTGAACGACCGCAGCAGCGTGCTCTTTCCGAACCCGGCCGGTGCGCTTACGACCGCGAGCGGCTTCATCGCCGCCTCGGCGAGGCGCCGGAGCGCCGCCATCGTCGCGATGCCCCACGGAGAACCCGCCCGCGCAGAATCGCGAACCGTCGTCAACGCCTCACGCATCTGGCGTCCGCCGCTCCATGGCTACCTTGCCTCCGTGACCTAGGTCCCGAGACCTTCGTCCCTGAGTCTAGCAGACGCGTCCGCGCGGCAACGTACGGTAGCGTTCCACTTTACGAAGGCTTGCCAAACTGCTCAGCCCGCGATCAGCCGCCCGTATAACCGAGCTTCACGGCCTGCATTCCGACATAGTAGGCGATCAGGATCAGCAGCGACGACACGCCGCTGACGATAAGCGCCCGGCGCGACGCGGGGTCGCGGCGGGCCATCGCGTTTGCGGCCATGTAGCCGATCCAGCCCAGAACCGCGAGCGCGAGATGGTACCAGGGCACCTTCGCGCCCTGGACCATCAGCACGATGCCGATCGCGATCTGGAGCGTCACGGCGTACAGGGTGATGCGGCGCCCCGTGCGCTGCCACACCGCCACGACGGCCAGCGCGGCCACGGCGAACGCGGCGTAGAGGTGGATCGTCAGAGTGTTCACGCTCGGCTGCTTCGCTGCGCCCGCGTGATCGACTTCCAGCGGCGCTTCTGCTCCGCGAGCGCGGCCGGATCGTCGCGCCGGTCGAGGTACGCGAGCTCCGCGCGCAGGGCGCGCCAGCGCTCGCGCCGGCCCGGGTCGATCTCCGCGCGCACCGCGCAGCCCGGCTCGCGGTCGTGCGCGCAGTCGCGGAAGCGGCATCGCGCCGCGGCATCGGCGACGTCCGCGAAGACCTCGTCGAGCGCGTCCTCGCCGGACCAAGGCGCAAACGCGCGCATCCCGGGCGTGTCGACGAGCCACGCGCCCGACGGCAAGGCGACGAGCTCGCGCCGCGTGGACGTGTGCACGCCGCGGCCGTCGGACGCGCGCGCCGCCCGCGTCGCGAAGTGCGCTTCGCCGAGCAGCCGGTTCGCGAGCGTCGACTTCCCCACCCCGGAGGAGCCGACCAGCGCGAGCGTCGTTCCGGCGCCGAGATACGGCTCGAGCGCGTCGCAGCCGTCGCCGTACTCGGCGCTGAGCGCGACGACCGGGGCGTCGCCGGCGACCTCGTACAGCTCCGCGACGAGCCCGGCGAGATCGTGTGCGAGATCGGACTTGTTCAGGATGACGACGGCCTGCGCGCCGGACCCGCGGATCGCCACGAGGTAACGCTCCACCCGCGGCGGCGAGAACTCGCGGCCGGGCGCGGTGACGATCAGGACAGCGTCGAGGTTGGCCGCGATCGGCTGCGGCGTCGCGCCGCGGTCGTGCCGGGCGCGCGCGAGCACGCCGCGGCGCGGTGCGAGCGCGACCACGCGGCCGTCCTGGACGGCGGCGAGATCGCCGACGACGGGCCGGTCGCCGAGGGTCGGCGTGATGTGGACAGTGAGCTCGGACCCGTCAGGCGCGAGCGCGGTGAAGTCCGCACCGCGATCGGACGCGATGCGATGGTCGAAGAGCAAGGTCGTGCCTTTCGTGCAGCGGTGGTTGTGCCGGACGGGAGAGGCGCGACGAGGGGCGGCCGAACGGCCGCGGCTGCGGTGCTAGGGCGCGGTCAGCGCCTAGCTTGTCCTGTGGTTGGCGAAGGACACGCGGAGAAGGGAGCTCGTCGCGCCGTTGGCGCGGAGACGGACGTCGTCATGGGGCTCTCCTTTCTGCGTACGTGCGCCGGGGCGGCGCGAGCGCTTGTGTTGGACGCACGCCCGACGGCTCCTGTGCTTTCGCACGAGCGCGGCCGGCGCGGTTGCCACGTTCGGACACGAGCCGGGCGCACAACCGCCGGCCGGCTCCGACCGATGTCGCCACCGCGTGACCAGCCGTTGTGCAAATGGCCACCGCATGCCGTGGCCGCCCGCCTTCCGCCCGCAGGAGAGGTCCGCCGCCGCCGAAACGCTTCGGAGACTAGTGCACGAGGAGAACGTCGCCCCCGCCCGGCCGCTGCGCCGAGACCGGTCCGAAACGCTGCTGGCGTACGCGGAAGCGCTGGCGCGCGTCGCGGCGAGCGGCGGCGGCGCCCAGGCGCTCGCGGCACACCTGGCTGCAGCCATCGACGCGGCGGTGCTCGTCGAGGACGCGCAGTGGCGCCACCTCGCCGTCGCGGGCACGGGCGAGCGCGCCACCCCGCCGTCCGTTCGCGACCTGCTGCCGAAGGACGCCGACGGCGACGAGGCGGTGCCGCTCGCGACGCCGGCCGACTCGCATGCGCGCGCTTTTCCGATACGGGCCGGCGAGGCGCGGCTGGGCTGGATCTCCGTGTTTCCGACGGGGTCGCGCATCCTGGAGGACCGTGCCGGGCTGATCCGCCTGACGGCGGCGCAGATCGCGGTGGAGCTGTCGCGCGACGCCGGCGGCGGGCGCGGCCGGCGGCGCGGTTTTTGGGACCGGCTGCTGGCGCGCGCGTACGAAGACCCGCTCGAAGCGAAGGAAGACGCGCAGGCGCGCGGGATCGCGCTCGCGCCCGGCTATGTGGCCGTGGCGGTGGAAGGCGACGGGCTCGACGAGACGGTCGCGGCGCAGAAGAACGCCGAGATCCGGCGTGTCTGCCTCGACACGCTGGGCACGCGCACCGGCGACGTGGTGGTCGTGGAGCGCGGCGGCGGCTTCTTCTTCCTCGTGCCCGCGCCGCTTGAAGTGGATGCGGCGAACGCGCGCACGGCGGCGACGCTGATCCCGCGCGGCGTGCAGCGCTCCGGCCTCGACGTGAAGATCGTGGGTGGCGTCGGGCGGCACGCCGAGATGCTGCACGTCGCGCAGAGCGTCGACGAAGCGCGCGAAGCGATGATCATCGCGCGCCGGATGTTCGGCGGCGGTCGCGTGATGCCGTACGACGACCTCGGCGTGTACCCGCTGCTGCACCGCACCGGCGCGACGCGCGAGGACTGGCGCGCGTTTGCCACGCGCGTGCTCGACCCGCTGCGCGCGTACGACGAAAAGCACCAGACGGAGCTCGTGCGCACGCTCAAGCTGTTCTTCGACGTCGGACAGAACATCAAGGAGGCCGCGGCCCTGCTCAACGTGCACCGACACACCGTGTTCTACCGTCTGCGCCAGATCGGCGAGATCGGCCGGCTCGATCTCGACTCGCCGCACGATCAGCTCACCGTGAGAGCCGCGCTCGCCGTGGACGCGCTCGACGGTTGATGCTCACCACCGTGAAAGACGCCGCCGCCGCTCGCCGCGCCGTTCTGGCGACCGTCAAGGAGCGGAAGGTGCGGTGGGTTCGGCTCGCCTTCGTCGACGTGCTCGGCATCCAGAAGAGCGTGTCGATCCCCGCGAACGAGCTCGAGGACGCGTTCAACGGCAAGGTGACGTTCGACGGCGGTTCCATCGACGGGTTCGTGCGCGGCGAAGAGATCGACATGGTGCTGCGCCCGGACCCCGCGACGTTCGTCGTGCTGCCGTGGGTAGAGCACGACCAAGTCGAAGCACGCATCCTGTGCGACATCGCGATGCCCGACGGCACGCCGTTCGAAGGCTGCTCGCGCACCACGCTCAAGCGCGTGCTCGAGGACGCGGGCGACGTGCTGCAGGCCGTGCAGGCGGCGCTCGAAATCGAGTTCTATCTGTACGAGCTCGCGCCGGACGGCACGCCGACGACACGCACCACCGACGCCGGCTCGTACTTCGACTTCTCCGCGAACGACCGCGGCCAGGAAGCGCGGCTCGACATGAGCGGCGCGCTCGAAGCGATGGGCATTCCGATCTCGAGCGCGCACCACGAGCACGGCGCAGGGCAGCACGAGCTCGACCTGGCCGCGTCGGGCGTGCTCACGATGGCGGACCGCCTGCTGACGGTGCGCGGCGTCGTGCGCCGCATCGCTCAGCGCCACGGCTTGCACGCGACGTTCATGCCCAAGCCGCTGGAAGAGTCGGCCGGCAGCGGTCTGCACATCTACTTCGCGCTCGGCGACATCGACGAAGCGGTGCGGCTGCACGCGATCGCCGGACTGCTGGAGCACGCGCCGGGCTTCACCGCGATCTGCAACCCGACGGTCAACTCGTACAAGCGGCTCGTCGCTGCGTGGGATGCGCCCGTGTACACCGTGTGGTCGCACCGCAGCGCGAACGCGCTCGTGCGCGTGCCCCAAGCATTCGGCGACGAACCGCCGCTGCTCGAAGTGCGCAGCCCGGACGCGTCGTCCAACCCGTATCTCGCAATGGCGGTCCTCGTGGAAGCGCTGGCGGACGGCATCCGCACGCGCAGTCTCCCCGGCGACCCGTTCACCGGCTCGACGTACGAGCTGGGCGACCGCTACCGCGCGGAACACGGCATCCGCCAGCTGCCGAAATCGCTGCGCCAAGCGATCGCAGCGCTCGACGAAGACGTGGTGATCCGCGGCGCCCTCGGCGATCACATCTACCACGCCTTCCGCGACGCAAAGCTAGCGGAATACGAGCGCTACCGCAAAGCCGTCCACCCCTGGGAGCGCGAAGCGTACCTGCGGACCTTCTGATTCGCGGCGCTTTGCGCGCGAATCTTCGGCCGACCCGCGTTCGACGCGGGTCAGCCTTCCTGGCGCGGTGGTGCCCGCGATTTCGCCTTACGGACGCGGTGCCTTCACGCGCTCGCAGCGGTAGCGCGGCTTGATGATCTCGTTGACGAAGCGGCCTTTGGAGTCGGCTGCGCGCAGCTCGTCCGCGACGGTGGGCGGTACGCCGAAGTAGCGGTAGACGCCCCCGCTGATGAACTCGATTTCGAGCATCCTGGTTTGGACATCGAACTCGAACCATACGATGCTCGTGCTCGTGACGTACTCGCGCGCCATTCTCACCCGCATCGACACGATGCTGAACTGCTCGTCTCAGCATACGGTGATTCCGGTCAGGCGTCATCGGCACTAGAGCACTACGAAATACCGCACAGCTTGTAGTGCGTTCGTCAATCTGCAGACGGCGGGGCTGCCGCCCCTCAGGCGTCCGGGTGCTTTTGTAAGTAGTCGATGTAGACCGGGCGCATTGCGTCCATCAGGGCCGGGTCTTGTCGCACCGCGTCGAGTACTTCGTGGCGTGGGTGGAGGATGTCGCCTTCCGCTTGGGCGACGTTGCCTTCCGCGGCTTCCGCGACCGGGAGCAGTTGCAGCAAATCCCAGAAGAACTTCACGTTGAGGTGGCGTTCCGCGTGGCGGAACGCGCGGTCGTGCAGCTCTTTGGAACTGAGGCGGTCGAGCTCTTCGAACGTCATGTGCGGCACACAACCTCGAGCCGGTTGCCGTCGGGATCTTCGAAGAACGACGCGTAGTACGATTCCGTGTACTCCGGGCATGCGCCGGGCGGTTCGTACGCGTGCGCTCCCGCATCGCGCGCGATTGCCGCGATGCGATCGACCTCGGACGGTGTCGGCGCGGTGAACGCCAGCCGCGTCGCGTTCGCGCGATGGCCCGGCTCTTCGGACACCACGATCACCTCGCGCACCGCGCGGTCTTCGAGGCGGTAATACAGCTGTGCGCCATCGGGCTGCGTCTTTGCGCGGAAACCGTACGCGCGCAGAAACGCATCGTAGAACGGCTTGCAGCGGGCGACGTCGGCGACGCGCAGGTCGACGTGATCGAACACCATCATCCCGCGCGCTTCGGCTGGGCGCGCGGTGTTCCTACGAGCGTGAGTTCGTCTGGGGCGGCGGCGGCGCCGGGCGGGCGTTCGTGCGCACCGAGTACTGCACGGTGAAGCTCCGCGGGGTGAGCGGGTTCGCCGGCTGCGCCGCGATACCGCCGTCGGCGAGCGGGAGCCGGTAGGCGTACTGCGTCGTCCAGAAGATCCCGGCGTCGACGTTCGTCAGGTTGGAGATGAACGCGGTGATCGTGCCGCGCGCGAGCGCGCGCGAGACGCCCACGTTGACTTGCGTGTATCCGTTCAGGCGGCGGCCGTTGTTGGCGCCTTGGTACTGCGCGTTGGCGATCCACTCCAGCTTCGCGCGCGGCTGCACCGCGTCGATGGTGAGGCTCGCCGTGTGCAGCGGACGGTTCGGGAGCTGCCAGCCCGGCACGATGAAACTGTACGGCCCGCTCAGCCGGGGATCCGCCGTGAGCATGGTCGCACCCGTCGTCGTGACGGTCGGAAAGAACACGACGTTCTTGCCCGCCGCGATGCGGCCGGTGAGCGACCAGCCTTCGTACCGCCGCGTCGTGCCCGAGATGCTCTGCGCGATGTAGACGGAGTTGGGGTCGAAGGGCACGCCGCCGCACGACTGCGGACGGTTCCACGCCTGCCGCACCGCATCGACGAAACCGGGCGGGAGATAACCCGCCGGTTCGCTCAGCAGCGGAACACCCGCGTAGAATGCCTGGCCGATCTGGATCTGCCGGTACATCGACGCGGTGAGCGAGCCGGCGCGCCAGTTGTGCGTCCACGCCGCGTTGTACGAGGTCGACGACTGCTTCGTGTTGGGATCGCCGGGGCCGCCGAGACGCGTCGCGCCGCCGCAGTTATATGGCGCGAGCGCCGGTTCGGAGAACGTATCGGCTCCCGTACCGGTTGGCTGCGCGCTGCCGAACTGTGCGTTCACGTCGATGGTGTCGGAGTTGGCCGGTTTCCACGTTCCGCCGATCGTCTCGAGCAGCGACGCGCTCGCGCCGCTCGCGGACGCCGTCGACAAGCCGCCGCGCAGCGAGAGCTTCGGCCCGATCTTGTACGTATCGGTGAGGTTCACGCTCGACGCGTGGTCGCGATAGATCGTCGGCGCGGAAAACTGCAAGTGCACCGGGGTGTAGACGTTGCGGCCCGCGTTCGTGTCGAAGCCGAGCGCGAGCGTGTGGCGGCGCACGGTCACGTTGAACGACGCGGACGCCGAGCGGCCGTCGTAGTCGTAGATGTCCTGCGACGGGTTGGATACGCCGAGCAGCAGCGCGTTCGAGCGGTCCTGCGTGTAGCGCCCGCCGTACGCCGACGTGTTCGCGCTGAACGCGACGTTGCCGAGCTGCGCCTGCAGGCCGAACGTTCCGAGCCGGAAACGGTCGCGATCGGAGTTGCCTGGGCCGTTGCCGCAAGCCAGCTCTTGCGTGAACACCGGGCACGTCAGCGAGCTGGCGCGATTGGCCAGCAGGCCGCCGGTGTTGACGGTGACCTTGTCGTTGAGCGCGTAGCGCAGCTTCAGGTACTCGCCGGTCCAGCGCTGGCCGGCGTCGTGCGAGTACGTGAGACCGCTCTGATCGCCGAACATCAGTCCGTCGAACGGCGAGCCGGTCGAACGGTGCGCGAACTGCGTCGCGATGCCGAGCTTGCCGAGGCTCCCGGTGACGGCGCCGACGTACGACGAGCGGTCGTAGGTTCCGTACGAGCTGGTGAAGCGCGTGATCCATTGCTTCGTCGGCTCGAGGGTGCGATAGTTCACCGTGCCCGCAATCGCATATGCGTTGCCGCTGAAGTCGACGCTCGCGCCGCTGAACAAATCGGTGCCGGCCGCG
The DNA here is from genome assembly GCA_028287565.1 of Vulcanimicrobiota bacterium. Classification (GTDB taxonomy): domain Bacteria; phylum Vulcanimicrobiota; class Vulcanimicrobiia; order Vulcanimicrobiales; family Vulcanimicrobiaceae; genus Vulcanimicrobium. Next base: position 257 of record JAQBPK010000320.1, on the reverse strand, counting down.
CGCAGCGCCGCGCCCTGCGCCGCGCCGGTGAGCCGCACGCCGGAAAGACTCACGCCCGTTTGCGACGACTCCATACCGCGCAGCGAGATCGTGATCGAGCCGTCGACGCTGTTGCTGCTCTGGTTCACGCTGACGCCCGCGAGCTGTCCCAGCGCGTCGTTGAGCGAGTCGCTGATGCGCCGCACCGGCGAGCTCTCGTTCACGTCCTGATTCGACGTCGAAGCGGTGCTGCGCGCCTGCACGTGGCCGATCTCGCT